>NZ_JBMDIO010000042.1:0-37206 GCF_057808725.1 Novosphingobium sp. FG90 | reverse complement strand
AGTACAGGTAGATTTCCGAGCGGCGGTCGTGGAGGTGCGGCGGCATCGTGTTCCAGACCGAGCCCTCTTCCAGCACGGTCAGGCCGAGCAGCAGCTGCGCGCTCTCGCACACGCCGGGGATCACCAGCTGGTAGATCGTGCGCTGGTTCGAGTTGGCAAGGTCGCCGCGCGCCAGCGGGTTGGCCTGATCGAGCGTGATGTGCTTGATCGGCAGCGCCTTGTGGGCGGGAACCGACGCGATGTAGAAGCGCGCGCCCTCACCCTCGAAGATCACCTCGTTCGTGCCCATGGGGACGTAGAGGCATTCCTTGTTCTTCATCTCGAAGCGCTGGCCGTCGACGGTGATCGCGCCCGGTCCGCCGATGTTGGTGATGCCGGCCTCGCGGCGCTCGAAGAAGGACTTACCTTCCGCGCTCTTGGGAACGGTCTGCAGCGGCAGGGCAAGCGGCTCCGCACCCGGAACCGCGCCGCCGATGATGAAGCGCTCATTGTGCGAGTAGTTGAGGTTGACCTCTCCGGCCTTGAACATGCCGGTGACCAGATAGCGGTCGCGCAGTTCCTCGTTGGAGACACACTCCATCATGTCCGGATGGGTGGCGTGGTACGTCTTGCAGAACACTGGTTTCCCTCCTTGGGGTATCGGATTGTCTGACGATGTTCGAATTCGTGGTCTAGCCTCGGCCCTAGGACGACACGCGGGCGACAAGCGCATGCATTGGCCCTTCGACGGCAATGTCGCAGGGCCCCTCGGAAACCCAGCACTCGCCGGCGGTCCAGCGATGCCCGTCGATGAGACCGTGACCCTTGATCGGTACGAACCAGGAGACGTCGTCGGCGAGGGTGAACGTATCGCCATCCGCCCCGACGATGCTGTCCACGCTGAAAGGCGCATTACCCGGCTCGACCAGGCATTCGTGCTCGTTTGCGGACACCGTCCGTTCGGGCATGCAATAGGGGCCCAGCTGTGCCACGGCGAGGCCGCGTTCGAGGTGGAGCTCGCGGGGGCGGCCGTAGTCGTAGAGGCGATACGTGACGTCGGCGCTCTGCTGGATTTCCACGATCTGCAGGCCCGCTCCGACGGCATGGATCGTTCCGGCCGGAATGTAGAAGAAGTTGCCCGGGCTGACCGGCTTCCAGTCGAGGAGATCCTGCAGCGATCCGTCGAGAGCGGCGGACCTGACCGCAGCGGCATCCATGTCAGCGAGCAGGCCTATGCCCAGCCGTGCATCCGCCTCTGCTTCGACGACATACCAGCACTCCGACTTTCCGCGCGGCAGGCCTACGGTCCGGGCATCGGCATCGTTCGGGTGCACCTGAACCGACAGCTTCTCGCTCGTGAACAGATACTTCACGAGCAGTGTCGAGGCATGCATCGGGGCATCGGTGAACCAGACCTCGCCGATCCGGTCTCCGGCTATGGACTGGAAAGCGGACGGGACATCGGTGATCCCCCAGGGCTTTGAAATACTGCGTGCAGTGAGGCGATGGACGGTCATTGACTGCTGCCTTCCACGGCTTTCGCGGGATTGATGATGACCCGGCGGTACCGGGTCAGCGATGGCAAACCATGGTCGGTGACCTGCAGGATGACGTGGATCGGTTTCGACGCCCCGGATGGAACGGCAACGGTCGCGATCGCCTTGTTGCTGTCGCGGATCTCGGCAGGGGCCTCGGGGAATGTCGATCCTGCTTCGGGATAGCTCGACCAGTCGAAATCGAGCTGGTCTCCGTCGGGATCCCGCGAACCGCTGGCATCGAGCGTGATCGTGGTTCCGGGCGTTGCGGCGAGGATGAGCGGGGAGGGCGAATGCGTCCCGTTCAGCGCGATCCGAGGCGCATGGTTGGCGCAGGTGTAGCATCCGCTCAGGGTCCAGGCGATGCGCGCCGCGAAGTCGTTCTGGTAGGCCTTGCGCCATCGCCAGATCGTGGCCTGCCCGCTGCGATAGGTGACCCCGTCCATGCCCACGACGGTATCAGTGGCGTCGGCGAAGAGGCCCTGCTCGGGCGATACTCGGCCGTAGCGGCCACCCCAGCCTCCCCATTCGGGCCGCTCCGGAGAGGACAGGCCGTTGCGCACGAGATTCATGAACGAGGGGGTGTCGCCTTCCATGGCGTAGAGCCAGGCCGGATACAAAGAGCCGAGAGGGCCCTTGCGGATATTGCGGGACAGCCAGTCGTTTGTCACCAGTCGACTGTCGGGTCCGGCCGGCGCGGGAGCGACGACGTCGGGCCGCCTGTAGAGATCGCCCGAGAAACCGCGCCAGGTCGCGGCCGAATAGTCGCCGAAGGCATGGATGCTGCCGACCCAGAACAGCTTGGGAAAATTCGTCCTGATCCACGGGCCGGCATCGTCCTGGTCGGAGATCGCATAGATCCTCAGCCGGGCAAGCGCCTTGTCGACGGCCTCGGGCGAGCGCGTGTCGCGCATGTCTGTCAGCGCCTGCGCGAGGTCAACCGCGCCGCCCCACAGGGCGACCCAGAGCGGTCTGGCATCGTCACGGTCGAGGGCCGCGAAGATGGCGCGCGAGCCCTCGGTCGCCTTGCCTGGGCCGACGCCGGCGAGGCCGTAGCGGGGGCTTCCCCGCTTGACCATGCGCGCAAGCGCGGCGGCTTCAGGGTATCGACAGTCGTGGATGCGCAGGTTTCCGGCCACCTTCGCGTAGCCTGCGATCCGCTCGTTCACGAGTTCCGGGCGAATCCGTTCATGCTGCCAGACCGAGGTCGATGCGACCACCGCCTCCAGGTCGATCTCGTTGGTATAGAGCAGCAGCCGTACCAGCGATTCTGAATCGTCCGGCTCGTTGCCGATGTCCGTCAGGACGATGAGCCTCGCGTTGTCCGGCTCGCGCGGGCAGGGGCTTGCGCCGGCCGTCGCCGCGCAGCCCGCAATGGCGAATGCGGCGAGGCACGAGGCCCATCGGGTGAAACCCGGTCGCCGGGCCGGAGCCTTCGGGCCCTTTCTGATCTCGTGGCTACGCTTGGTCATGCGTCACGCCCAGTACGGCGACCAGGGACGACGCAGGCGCATCAGGGCCTCGAGATAGAAGTAGTCGCCCCAGATGCAGGCTTCATCGACGCCAGCCTTGTTGGGCATGTGGTAGACGCCGTGCAGCAGCAGCGCGTTGGACCCGTCGACAGGCGCGAGATAGTCTTCCGAGAGCGTCTTCATGATCGCGACGGCCCAGGCCTCGTAAGTCTCACGAAGGGAATCGGACAGCGGCAGTGCCTGAGCCAGCTCCAGCAGGCCGCAGGCAGCGATGGCGGCTGCCGAGCTGTCCCTGTCGACACCCTCGTTATCGGTGAAGATCAGGTCCCAGCAGCAGATGCCATCGTCGGGAAGACGGTTGAGGAAGTGGTTCGCCAGCCGCGAGGCGAGGTCAAGGTAGTGCTGCCTGCCGGTGTGCCGCCAGGCGAGGGCGAAGCCATAGATGCCCCAGGCCTGTCCGCGCGCCCAGCTGCTGTCGTCAGAGTAGCCCTGGTGCGTGCTGCCGTGACGTGGTTCGCCGGTGACGGTGTCGACATAGTAGGTATGGAACGTCGAGGCATCGGGGCGCACCAGCAGCCGCGCGGCCTGCTCGAGATGCTGGTCGGCCGCGGCCGCGAAGCGAGGATCGCCGGTCTCGCGGGTCGCCCAGTAGAGCAGCGGCACGTTGAGGTTGCAGTCGATGATCATGCGGCCGCGTTCGGCGGGCACGTCCATGTCGCCCCATGCCTGGATGACCTTCGCCACCGGGTCGAAGCGCGCCAGCAGCTGTGCCGCCGCGGCAACGCCGGCATCCCTCGCGTTGCGATCGCCCGTCAGGCGATGACCGGCGCAGGAGGACAGGGTGTACAGGAAGCCGAGGTCGTGATGATCGACGTTGATGCGCTTGTCGATCCGGTTGGCGAACGAGACGAGGTTCTGCACCGCGATCTTGCGATACTTGTCCGCCCCCGTGAATTCCCACGAGAGCCACAGCATCCCGGTCCAGAAGCCGTTGGTCCACTCGACGTTGTCGATGGGGCCATAGATGTCGCTCTCGCTCGAGGGCGCGGGAAAATGGGTATCGAACTGCGGCAGCATGCGATCGACCCGCGCCAGTGCCGCGGCGATCCAGGCGTCGATCAGGTCCGGACCGGGGCGTTCGAGTGCGCGGGAAGCCAGGTCCTCGAAGGTAACTTCACTCATCAAAGAGCATCCTCGTAGCGGCGAGCGTCCGGTGCGGAGGCGATCGCGGCGGTGTCGGGCGCCTGTCCGGCCTTGGGAGGGACAGGCGTGTATTCGGGCGGGGTCGGGGCAAGGGAGAACGCCGACCAGATCCAGAAGAAGAGCGCGAAGCCCGCGATCAGGAAATACGTGTGCTGGAAGCCGAAGAAGTCGTATCCGATGCCCGCAAGCGGCGAGAGGATGGCGAGGCCAAGCGAATGGCCGAAGCTGACGCCGACCATGTAGACCGTCGAGGCGAACCGGCTCTCGAAGTGGTAAGCGATGTAGCGGAAGATCGAGACGGCCAGGATCGGCAGTTCCACGGCATGCGCCATCTTGCACATAGAGATCGTGACCGGACCGATCGCGAAGCCCGATCCGGCGATGCGAATGATCATGATCATCGCCGCCAGCAGAAGTCCGCGGGTGGCGCCGATCCGGCGCACAATGAGCGGAGCCACGAACATTCCTCCCGCCTCGACGAAGATCTGCGCCGCGTTGAGGTAGCCGAACATCGCGTTGCCTTCCTCGGGCGTCGGGAAGAGCGAGGAGAAGTAGAACGGAAACTGCTGGTCGTAGACGAGGTAGAGGTTGGTGACGCCGAGGATCAGGATCATGAACCGCCAGAAGCGGGCTTGGCCGAACAGGGCGAGCGTGTCGCGCAGCTTCAGCTGGTCGGCGGCCTGTTGCGCCTCCTCGTCCGGTTCGATCCGGGCAAGGCGGATCAGCGGAATCAGCGCCAGGCCGGCGAGGCTGGCGAGGAAGAAGTTGATCGCCGGATCAAGGTTGTAGAGACGGCCGGAGAATGCCGCAGCCGTCGCGAAGCCGATCGAGCCCCACAGCCGGGTGCGGCTGTATTCGAAACCGTAGCGCCGGCCGACACGGTCGACGTAGCTCTCCAGGGCATAGCTGCCAGCCATGAAGGTGAAGCCGAGATAGATCCCGCCGGTGGCCGCACCCAGCGGCAGGCTCCATCGCAGCAGCGGCGCATAGACATACAGGAAGAACGGCCCGGCGAGGATCACCAGCGAGGCGATCATGACCGGCACCACTTTGCGAAAGCCCATGCGATCGGACAGGAAACCGTAGGCCGGCTGGGCCAGCATCGCCCCGATCGAGTTGACCGCGAAGACCGTGCCGGCCTGTGCGCCGTTCAGGTGCAGCGAGCGGGTCAGCCAGATCGACAGCAACGACATCGCCATCGCCTGCGCGAAGAAGAACGCAAACAGGAAGGCGCTCAGGACCGCGTAGTTTCTTTGTCGATTGGCAAGCACGGCATCCTCGTTCGCTGCGTGGCGGCTGCTTCGATCTCGCGAACGCGCCGCATTCTGTTATCGATATCACATATGCAACCGCGATTCCCGTTTGGCAAGGGCCTAACTTGACACATGGCCAAGAGAGGTTATCGATATCAGAAAGGGAAGCGCGTCACCGTATCGGGTGCACGCCGGCCGTGACGGCCCTGGAGAGGCAATTTGATGGCAAATGAGTCGAAGCGCAAGGATAGCGGCGCGAAGAGTGCGCATCGCCCTGTCGTGACGATCCATGATGTGGCGCGCCATGCCGGCGTGTCATCGATGACGGTATCGCGGGTGATGACCGGCAAGCGGCATGTCAGCGAGGCGATGCGCGAGCGGGTGAATGCGGCGATTGCCGAACTTGAGTATTCGCCCAATCTCAACGCCCGCAGCTTTTCGAGCGCGGTGCGGGTGGGGGCGATCTATTCCAATCCCTCCTCGTCGAACCTCGGCACATTCCTCATGGGCGCGTTTCGCCAGAGCGGGGAGAGCGGCTGCCAGTTCCTCATCGAGCCGGGCGCGAACGAGGCGGAAGCCATCGCCAGCCTCCATCGTCTCGTCGAGGCGCGCATCGGCGGGGTCATCCTGCCGCCGCCACTGTGCGATTCGCAGGCGCTGCTCGATCTTGCCGCCAGTGCGGACGTGATCCCGCTCGCCTTCGCGACGGCCATCCCCCGCGAAGGCATCTCGGCCATCATCGTCGATGACTACAAGGGCGCCTTCGACATGACGCGCTACCTCATCGGCAAGGGGCACCGCGCGATCGGCTTCATCCAGGGCGATCCGGCGCACTCGCCGTCCCAGCGCCGCGAGCAGGGCTACCGCGCGGCCATGGCAGGCGCATCGCTGACGATCCGCGACGAATGGATCGCGCCGGGGCTGTTCAGCTACCGCTCGGGGCTCGATGCCGCGCACAAGCTGCTCGACCAGCCCAACCGGCCGACCGCGATCTTCGCCAGCAACGACGACATGGCGGCGGCCGTCACTGCGGTCGCCCATGGCCTGGGCCTGCGGATCCCGGGCGACCTCAGCATCGCCGGCTTCGACGACGCGCAGATCGCTGCCACCATCTGGCCCGAGCTTACCACCATCCGTCAGCCGATCTCGGACATGGCGTCGCGCGCTGTCGCGCTGCTGAGCGACCAGGTGCGCGAGGCACGGACCGGCGCACGGCCGGAAGTGAAGCATGTGCGCGAGATGCTGACACTGGTCGAACGCGCCTCGACCGGCGCACCGATCGACTGAACCGGCTGCGCCTGCAGCCATCCAGACATTTTGCGAAAGGATAATCGCATGACCATCTTCGGCGCGATCGAAGCGGGGGGCACCAAGTTCGTCTGCGCGGTGGGCAGTTCGGGTGGCGGCTCGCTGCGCACCGTCACCATCCCGACGCGCGATCCCGATGCCACCTTCGCGGACGTGAAGGCATTCTTCCGCTCGGCGGCGGACCTCGGGCCCTTGACGGGGCTGGGTATCGCCAGCTTCGGTCCCGTCGGCGTCGACCCGGCCAGGCCCCAGTACGGCCACATCCTGGCGACGCCCAAGTCGGGCTGGGAGGGCACCGACATGATCGCGCGTGCGCGCGGTTTCCTTGACGTGCCGATCGGGCTGGATACCGATGTCAACGCCGCCGCCCTCGCGGAGATCGCCGCGATCGGCGGGGGCCTGCGCGATCTTGCCTATGTCACGGTCGGCACCGGGATCGGGGTGGGTCTCGTGAGCGCCGGCCGTACCGTCCATGGCATCGGTCATCCCGAGGCCGGGCACATTCCGGTCCGGCGTCATCCGGCGCATGGCGATTTCGCCGGACTGTGCCCCTTCCACGGGGATTGCCTCGAGGGCCTTGCGGCGGGCCCCGCCGTGGCCGCGGCGTGGGACCTAACCCCGTCCCACGTCCCTCACGACCATCCGTTCTGGGATGTCGAGGCGAGCTATCTCGCACAGCTGTGTGCCTCGCTGTTCCTGACCACCGGGCCGCAGCGCATTGTGCTCGGCGGAGGGGTGATGAAGCAGGAGCGCCTGCTGCCGCTGATCCGGGCGCGCACGCTCGAATTGCTGGGCGGCTATGTCCATGCGCTGCGCACGATCGAGGACATGGAGCGCGCGATCGTGGCTCCCGCATGCAGGGAGCCCTCTGGCCTCGTCGGAGCCTTCCTGCTCGCCGAGGACGCCGCAGCCTGACCCGGGAGAAGACCATGCTTCGCAAGAGCTTGCTTTCGCTCGCGGCGCTTGCCGCATGTATGACCGCAGGCGCATCCGCTGGAGCAGGCGCCGGTGAGGGGCGCTGGATCGCCGATCAGGGTGACGGCACTTATCGCAACCCGGTGCTGGCAGGCGACTATTCGGACCCCGATGCCGTTCGGGTCGGCGACGATTTCTATCTCGTGTCGTCCTCGTTCACGGATGTGCCGGGCCTGCCGATCCTCCACTCGCGCGACCTCGTCAACTGGACGCTGATCGGCCACGCCCTGCGCCGTATTCCCCCTGAAGACCATTATCGTACCGCCCGGCGCGGGGGAGGGGTGTGGGCTCCCGCGATCCGTCATCGCGATGGTCGCTTCGTGATTTACTATCCCGACCCGGACCGCGGCATCTTCATGGTTTCGGCGATCGATCCGAAGGGACCATGGAGCGAGCCGGTGCTGGTGGACGGGACCACCGGCGCGATCGATCCGGCGCCGTTCTGGGACGATGACGGCACCGGCTGGCTCGCATACGCCTTCGCGAAGAGCCGGGCGGGCAAGGCGAACCTCATCGCGCTCAAGCGGCTGAATGCGGAAGGCACCAGGACCGAAGGCCCCGAACGCATCATCATCGATGCCGGGCGAATGCCCAAGATCGCGACGAGCCTCGGGCCGCGTCCCTGGCAGACGACCGAAGGGCCCAAGCTCTACAAGCGCGGTGGCTGGTACTACGTGTTCGTGCCCAGTGGCAGCGTCAAGGGGGGCTGGCAGGGCGTCTTCCGCAGTCGCAGGATTACGGGTCCCTATGAGGGGCGCAATGTGATGGATCAGGGCGGCACGGCGATCAACGGGCCGCACCAGGGCGCTTGGATCGACACGCCGGCCGGCGAGGACTGGTTCCTCCATTTCCAGGATCGCGATGCCTATGGGCGGATCGTCCACCTCCAGCCGATGCGCTGGATGGATGGCTGGCCGGTGATCGGTACCGACACCGATGGCGACGGACGCGGCGAGCCGGTGCTCGTGCATCGCAAACCCGGCGTGGCGACACAGCAGGTCGCGGCGCCGGTCGCCGATGACGAATTCGATCAAGGCTATGCTCTCGCCTGGCAGTTCGGTAGCAACCCGGGGGACGACTGGTTCAGCGTCGAGGACGGATGGCTGAAGCTCAAGTCGGTGACGGGATCCGCGGACCTGTATGAGACCGGGGCGGTGCTGTCGCAGAAGCTTCCGGGACCGGCGTTCTGCGCGAGCACGCTGATGCGCTTTGCGCCCCTGCGGATCGGCGAGCGGGCCGGGCTGGCAGTGCACGGGGTCAACTTTGCATGGATTGGCTTGGAGAACCGCCCAGAAGGCATGCGGGTAGTGCAGGTGCGCAAGGACGACGAGCGTCCCGCCATGCCGATCACCGAAATAGCCGGGCCGGTGCTGAAGCAGGATCGTGTCTGGCTCAGGGCCTGCGCCAGGCCGGTCATGGTGGATGTGCCGCTCCCCGACTTTGAGCCCTACTGGCCCTCGATGCTGCGCGATGCCCGCATGGCGGTGCGCTTCGCCTACAGTCTCGACGGCGCGCGGTACGAAGAGCTGGGATCGACGTTCGAAGCCAGGCAGGGGCGCTGGGTTGGCGCCCAGATCGGCCTTTTCGCGCAGGCTGCCCTCGGCACGCCCGCTGCGGTCGCGACGAGTGTCGGATACGCGCGGTACGACTGGTGGAGGATCGGGCAGTGAAGCCCCTGACGGTCGTCGCGCTTGGCGCGCTTGCCGTTGGACTTGCCGCACAGGCCGCGCCGCCCGCTGCGCCCGGGGTTCTCGAGGTCTACCCGCCGCCGCCGGGCAGCGACTACTACACCTCGCTCGACGACACTTTCACCGTGCGGGTACGACAGCCCGGAGGGGAATGGCGGGACCTGTACGAACACCGCGTCATGGTCGATCTCGACAAGCCGCAGCCCGCCTCGATGGTCACCTTCGGGACCAGCGGTCCGGTCGAGGTGGCGATCCAGAAGAACAACGGCGCGGTTCGTCACGTTGCCGTGCGGCCCGCGTCGCGCGGCATCGCGGCCAGGCTCGTCGGCGCGATCGCATACCTGAAGCTGGATGGCCCGGCGAACCTGGCGGTCGAGTTCGACGATGATCGTCTTCACAACCTCCATCTCTTCGCCAATCCGATCTATCCGGCCGCCGGGCCCACGAAAGGGCGCACGCTCGTGGCATTGGGTCCCGGCATCCACGTCCCGCCGCCAGGGCAGGACAGCTTCCGCTTCGAATCGAATACCGACGTGCGTCTTGCCGGCGGCGCGATCCTCAAGGGGCAGGTCGATGTCGCCAACGCCCATGACGTGCGCATCGTCGGGCCGGGTATCCTCAGGGGCGCCAAGGAGGGGATAACCGTTCTCCATTCCCAGGCCATCGAGATCGATGGTCCGATCGTGATCAACCCGGGCCATTATACCTTGATGTGCGGACAGTCGCGCGGGTTGACGGTTCGCAATTTGCGCACCTTCAGTGCGGGCGGCTGGACCGACGGCATCGACCTGATGGCCTGCTCGGACGTCCACATCGACGGCGCATTCTTGCGCACTTCCGACGATGCCGTGGCGATCTATGCCGATCGCTGGGACTATCACGGCGATGCGCGCAACTACCTCGTGGAGAATTCGACGCTCTGGGCGGACGTCGCCCATCCGGTGAACATCGGGCTTCACGGCAGCAAGGATGAGCCGCGCACGATCGAGAACCTGGTGTTCCGCAACATCGACATCCTCGATCACGACGAGGACGACCGCGACTATCAGGGCGCGCTGGCGATCACCGATGGCGACAACAACCTGGTCCGCAACGTGGTGTTCGACGACATCCGCATAGATCGGATCGAGGAAGGCATGCTGTTCAACTTCCGGGTGGTCTTCAACCAGAAGTACAGTCTGGCTCCGGGGCGGGGAATCGAGAACATCGTGATGCGCCATGTCCGGCTGCGCCGCGGGAGCGTGAACCGCCCCGTCATCGCCGGATTCGACGCCCACAGGAGCGTGCGCGATGTCAGCGTTGTCGATGTTGGCGGACCGGATGGGCCCCTGTCGCTCGAGGATATCAATGTCGGAACCTACGCGGAACGGGTCTCGACCTCACCGCAATAATCCTCACCGCGCTGATGTGAAAAATGGGTCGCCGGCGGAGGAGCCGGCGACCCATCAGGCTTGAGAGGGTTTCATTGGGAGGAGTCCCCTCTCGTCCCGGAAGCGTCAGCTTCCGAAATTGTAGCGCAGCGTCGCGCCGAAGTTGCGGCCGTTCATGAAATGCTGGCGCTCGATCCCGGTCGCGAGATCGGGTTCGCCCACGAAGCGGTCAGCCGCCTGGTTGGTGAGGTTCGAGGCGGTGATCGCGAGGGAGAAATTGTGTGCCAGATTGAAGTTGATCGAGGCATCGAGCAGCCCGAAGCTGCGGATGTAGCGACCGTCGATCGGGTTGGCCGCCAGGCCGAACAGGATCGCCTTCGAGCGCCAAGTGTAGACGAGGCGTGCGGAGATCGTCTCGTCTTCGTAAAGCCCGGTAACCGAGTATGAATACTTGGACGTCAGCGGCTGCATCGTGTTGACGCGCTGGCCGTTGAGCGTCAGCGGGTTCTTCGTTTCGACATAGGTGAACGAGCCTTGCACGCCGAAATGATGCGCGAATTCGGGCAGGAAATCGTAGTCGAAGAAGGTCTGTCCCGCCAGTTCGATGCCCTTGGCCGTTCCCTTTTCCGCATTGATGGTCCGGGTGATGAAGTACTGATCTCCGGTGCAGCTCGTGCTTGCCGTGGGCGCTGGAGCGCCCGGTAAGGTTTCGCATGACGAGAGATCGCTGAAGAAGCCATCGATCTTTTTATAAAAAATTGCGGCGGACACATAGTTTATTGGCGAGAAGTAGTGCTCGAACGAGAGGTCGAAACTATTGGCGGTCTGGGGCTTGAGGTCAGGGTTGCCGATTGAGGCGATGCCCGTGACGGGGTTGATGATGAGTGAAGGGTTCAGCTTGGAAAACTCGGGCCGGGTGATCCCCTTGCCGTAGCCGAAGCGCACCAGGGTGTCGGGTGTAATGTAGCCGGTCAGGTTGAAACTGGGCAGCGCGGAGGTGTAGGACGATGTGCTCTCGCTCGCTGTGATGTTACCCGTATTGAGCGGATCGATCATGGCGCGCACGAACGTGTCGGTCTTGATGACGCGCACACCCACATTGCCCTTGATCCGGTCGTCGAGGAAGCCGAAGTCGGCGACGGCGTAGCCGGCGTAGCTCTTCTCGCTGAAGTAGCGGCGATTGAGCACGATTTCGGCCAGCGAGTCCTCGGACAGGATTCCCGCGTTGGGGAAACGCGAGCGCACATTGTCGCCCAGCAGGGCATCTGGCGAAAACGTCAGGTAGCCGCCCCGGTAGCCCGCCTCGCCACCCATGAAGTTGGTCGGCGATGTTTCGACCAGATCCGCCATCGAGGCTACCGATATCGCGTTCGAGCGGTCCGCTGCCAGCGCCAGGCCGTTGGTGGTGAGGTTGCGGTTGCTGAACGAGTAGTTGCGGTAGCGGTCCTTCTGCGTGGCGTATCGCGCCCCGAACTTGATGTCCTTGAGGAAGGAATCGTCGAACTTGTAGACAAGGTCGAGTGCGGCGGCGATGCCGTCATCGTGCCAGACCTGATTGGTGGCGTTCGAGTAGTTGTTGAACACCCACGAACTGGCCGAAGACAGGTCGGGGCCGGTGATCGAGACTTGCTGCGGGCGGCCCAGATCGCGTGTGATGTCCCAGGTCAATCCGGCCGCCGATGCCAGCGTCACGGCCCGGTTGTCCTGGGACTGATCGGCCTTGACGTAGGAGAAGTCGAAATCGACGTCGAGGTGATCGCTCGCGGCCCACTTCGTGCCGCCCGCGATGACGAAGGTCTCGTAGCGGCGATGCTCGTCGCCGCCGGTGGTCGACAGCCCGGAATTCAGGAACGTAGCGCCGGTTATGCGCTGGCCGGACAGGAGGTCGTTAGACCCGCCGTTTGCGTTGCGGTTGGCGAGCATCTCGTCGATCGTGAAGGCCTGTGTCGTCAGGCCTTGCGCGTACCGGCTGTCGGTCGCGTTGAGGAAGCGATAGTTCTGGTGATAGAGGTACGAGTTGTAATTGCCCTCCACGTAGAAC
Source organism: Novosphingobium sp. FG90 (assembly GCF_057808725.1). Classification (NCBI taxonomy): domain Bacteria; kingdom Pseudomonadati; phylum Pseudomonadota; class Alphaproteobacteria; order Sphingomonadales; family Sphingomonadaceae; genus Novosphingobium; species Novosphingobium sp. FG90. The sequence goes on along the minus strand of NZ_JBMDIO010000042.1, from coordinate 24,382 downwards.
TCGAGCCCCGGGGCCGGTCGCCATTGCAAGGCACCGTTGAGCCCTTTGCGGGTGCGGGTATAGTCCTCCTGGGCAATGTTGTTCTGTACGCCGACCGATGTCAGCAGGTTCTGGCGCTCGCTGGCCGAGACGGCGGCCGGATTAACGTCCGCCAGATACGTCACGTCCGAACGGCCCAGATAAGCGCCATTGAGGTTCAGCCCGGTGCCGACGTTCGCCGCGTATTCGGCGCTGTCCGCGCGGATCGCCCGGCGGAACTGGGTGCCGCCCACGGACGGCGTGTTGTCGCCGCGATTGAAGCTCTTGGCGTAGCTTGCCGCCAGCAGCACGCCGATCTCGCCGCCGCCCGGAAGGTCCCAGCGGTTCGATACCATTCCGAAGTATTCGGGCGTGAGCTTCTTGCCCAGATCGTTGTAGCGCCCGCCCGCGGCGGCGGATACGGCCAGGCCCTTGAAGTCGAAGGGCTTGCGCGTGCGGATGTTGACCAGGCCGCCGATCGCGCCTTCGATATGCTCGGCCGACGGATTCTTGAACACATCGAGGCCGGCGACCATGCCAGGGCTCGCGCCCTCGACGTTGAATTCGCGGCTACCGGCGGTGAAGTAGGCGCGTCCATCAACGCGCGATCCGGTCTGGCCCGTGAGGCCGCGGATGGTCAGGCCCGAACCATTGCCGACGGGCGAAGATGCCTCACCGCCGAAGCGATAGGCCTGGACGCCCGGGACGCGGGTGAGGGTCTCGGCGACGTTCGGATCCGGCAGCTTGCCGATGTCCTGCGCGGTGATGGAGTCGACGACTTCCATCGTGTTCTTCTTCATCTGGACGGCGCTTTGCAGACTGGCGCGAATGCCGGTCACCACGATGTCCTGGCTCGCGGTTTCCGTTGAATCGGTCTCGGTCTGGGCAAGTGCAGGCATGGCAATGCAGCTCGCGAGAAGTGCGGACGTCAAGCGCACGATGTTGTTCATATATCCCCTCCGGCAGTTCGGATGCTTTGGCGCACCCTGAACTTCTTCGACTCCCTCGAAACCTTACTGGTATCGATACCCATTCTGATATCGATACCAGATACGCTGCGCAACCGGAATCTTTCACTCGAGCGGGTGCTCGGAGATATTGCCAATAAAATCATCGCCATGCTGGCAGATCCGGGGGTGCGGATTGCCGTTTGCCGAGATTGCGTCAGGCGATTTAGGCTTGGTGGGGTGTTGCCGGTTGACCGCCCGCATGGACTCGCTGTGGGGAGGGGGTGTCGCAGACGGCAGCGCATTGGGTGGGTCCAAGCATGCTCGGCGACGTGCCGAGGTCCATCTGCCTTCGTGAGATCGTCCCGGCTTGCCGCGCCCAGGCGGCGGATCGCACCAATCTCAAAAACCCTATTGTCGAAAATATCTGATATCGATATCAGTATTCGCAGCAGGCCCGCCTGCCAATCCAGAACATCACGACAGGAGAGGATGATGACGCGATCGCGCATCACGACCATTGCAATGCTTTGGGCAGGCGTCGCACTGCCCGCACTCGTACCGGCAGCGGCGCAAGCGCAGGGCGCGGCGGCGAGCGCTGCGCCTGCCCAGGAGGAGGCAACCACCGAGGAGATCATCGTCACCGGTGTCCTGCGCGACACCGCCGCTTCCAAGGCGCCGGTCGCGGTGACAACCGTAAGCGAGGAGAAAATCCGCGATACCGTCCCGGTCAGCGCCGCGGATCTGCTGACGGAGATTCCCGGCGTCGTGGTCAACAGCGACGCGGGCGAGACCAAGAACACCGTCTATGCGCGCGGTCTGTCCAATGGCACCGCCTCGGGCACCTACGGCTATTACTGGACGACGATTCTCGAGGACGGCATGCCCGTCGTCCCGGCGCCATACTCGAATTTCCAGCCGGACATGTTCCTGCGCGCCGATGCGACCATCAAGCGGGTCCAGGCGGTGCGCGGCGGTTCCGCCGCCGTCACCGGCCCGAACGCTCCGGGCGGCCTGTTCAACTACATCTCGAAAACCGGGCTCTCGGATCCCGGCGGACTTGCCATCGCGCGCCTGGGCATCGAGGGCGAGGACAATCCCTACCAGAAGTTCGACCTGTACTACGGGTGGCGCAACGAGGAGCGCAATCTCGGCTTCTCGATCGGCGGAAACTATCGTCGCAGCTTCGGCTACCGCGACATTCCCTATCCGCTGAACCGGGGCGGGCAGATCAAGGCCAACGCCAACGTCAACTACGATTCGGGGGTTGGTACGGGCGGTTTCCTCGTCAGTTTCAAGTATCTCGACGACCATACCGGCAATCTCGATACCTATCGTCCGCTTGCCTATGGCTTCGACAATCCGCAGTTCACCGAGCAGTTCGGCAATTCGGTCAACTTCCTGCCCACCGGAAATCTCTCGCACACCGTGCCTTTCGGCGGCGATGGCGACACGCGCGAGTGGAATCCCAGCAGCTTCAGCCACGAGAAGTCGATTGCCGGCGGCATCAAGTGGGATCACGAGTTCGGCGGGGGCTGGTCGTTCACCAACAACCTTCGCATCCAGCGCAATCAGGTGAACCATACCTACGCCACCGACATCGGCTACCAGAGCCTGCTGAACGCCGACACCTTCCGCCTGCTCGGAACTCAGGCAGCAGGCCTGGCTAACACGCCCGGCTTCTTCACGCTGAGCGACCGGTCCACCGGTCAGGAGCTGGCCCGCGTCTATCGCGTCACCGCCGCGAGTCAGAACGGGGTCTGCGTGACGCCGGTGAGCAACGGCTACTGCATCGACCGCAACACGCCCAACCTCCTGCCCAACCAGAGCATCGTCAACCAGGCCCCGATCGACAGCAGCAACCTCATCCTGACGGTGGGATCATCCAATGCCAGCGGCGTGATCCGCAGCCGCGACATCACCGACCAGTTCACCCTGACCAAGGACTTCGGCCCGGTCACGGTGACTGCGGGTACCTACTTCAACCTGACCCGCTTCTCCCGGGACTTCGCCTATGCGGGCCGCGGGATCATGCCGCTGCAGAACAATCCGACCACGCTGGACGTCGACTTCCAGACCACAACGACGACCGCGGCCGGTGGCGCCGCCGGCACCGTCTACCAACTGACCGATCCGACCGGCTTCGGCGCGTTGGGAAGCAGCACCGGCCTCACGCTTCGCGACCGGGCCAACGTCCGCGAGATTTCGCCGATGTTCGGGATCACCTGGGAGCCGACCAGCCGCCTGCTGTTCGACTTCGGGGCCCGCTACACCTTCTACCGGGGCTGGGGCGTCAACCGGCGCTACTCGACCAATCCGAATGCGGCCTCACGCACCTTCGGTGGCGTCGATGGCGATCCGCTGACCCTGTACGACAACCTTTACGCGATCGAATCGGCAGCGACGACGTTCCGCTACGACAAGAGCACAAGGTTCCTGCAGTACAGCGGCGCCGTCAGCTACATGATCAGCAGCCAGGCCGCGCTCTATGCCCGCTACACCAAGGGGAGGAAGAACAACGACGCATTCTGGGACGGTTTCAACGTGTCCCAGACCCTCGCCGACCAGTTCTCGCTCGACCCATTGCCCACGATCGAGCAGTACGAGCTGTCGCTGCAGTTCCGCAACAAATGGCTGACCTTCAACCCGGTAGTGTTCTACACCGACCTGGCGAACGTGGCTGTGCGCAACAACAGCGGCCTGCTTGCCGACGGCGTCACGCGCTATACGACGCGCCCGTTCTTCAGCCATTATCGCTCGTACGGCCTGGAACTGGACAATGCGATCCGCTTCACGCGCTGGTTCGACATCCGCAATGTGCTGACGCTGAACAAGGGCAAGACCGTCTCGTTCGCCTCGATCAGCCTTGGAACCTGCAACGGGGTGCCCACCCCTGAAAGGTGCCCCAATGGAATCCTGCCTCCCGACGACGATACCGCGACCTATCTGTCCGGACCGCAGGAGCGGGCCGCCGTCGTCACCTACAACGGAACCGCGAACCTTCATTTCGGACCGTTCGCGGCGTACTACCGCTTCCGCTACATCAGTTCGCGCCCGGTGACCGTTCGCGACACTTTCCGCCTGCCTGCGCAGAAGCTCTCCGATATCGGCCTGCGCTACAACCTGAGCAAGGCGGTCACTCTCAATCTCAACGTCAACAACCTGTTCAACGACATGAACCCGACGCAGCTCAGCCAAGTTGGCACGCGTCCTCCGGAACTGACGGAAGAACAGTTCTTGGAAATGTACCCCAACGCGCTGTCGCAAGTGCAGACGAACGCACCGCGATCCTATTTTTTCACTGCGACCGCTCGCTTCTAATCCCCGCTGCACGTTGTCACGCCGCTGACAAAAATCGTCGGCGGCGTGACACCGTGCCAAGAGAACCAATATGCAATCCTATCTTCTCGTCCTTCGATGGGTCTCGAGATAAATTCGGCCAACGAAAGGTGTTTGGGTTGGAAAAGCTGAACGTCCGCAACCGGGAACGGAAATTTTGCAGTTGAACGGCCGGAAAGGGTCGTTCAGGCTGTATTCTCACTCGCAGCTTCATCGCCAGAAATCAGCGCCCCGATCCGTTCGAGCGTGGCAAGGATCATCGCCTGTTCCCATCGCGGCAACTCGTCGAAACCTCGACCAAAACGCATCTGCAACGGGAACGGGAGGTCGCTGAGCCGCTGAACGCCTTCCTCGGTCAGCTGGACAAGGATGTGGCGTTTGTCGTTGTCGCTGCGGGTTCGGGTGACGAGGCCGGCTGCGACCAGCTTGTCGACGATGTTGGTTATCGTCGCTTGTCCGAACCGAAGCGCGGCGGCAACGGCGCTGGGGGTCATCCCTTGCCCGGAGCCGATCTGCCGCAACACCAGCGCCTGCGACGATGTCAGCCCGGTCGCTGCGGCCATTTTTCGGTTCTCCAGATCCGCCGCGTCGAGAATTTTTCTCAGGGCTGAAAGTGCTGCCGGAGTGAGGTCGCTGTCCATGCCGTGACAGCTAGCTTTCCTGCGGGTTTGCGCCAAGCTGCAAAATGCTTCCAAATCCGAAATATTGCGTTTCAAAGACCTTCACGATCGGAACTTATCCAGCGTCTTGCGGTTGCAATGATTCGCGCGATCCGTATGTTATCGCGCAGCAGCAGTTACAATGAGGCAATTGCCAAGCACGCGAATGTGCTTCGGAGGGTGAAGTAATATTTGATGAAGCCGTGAGTAAAGCCGCCTTCGGGACGCATCCCGAGGGCTCTAGTCCCATGAACGACACGACCCCACCGGTCCTGCGCCGGCCCACTGCCGAAGACGGTCCTGCCGTCACCGCGCTGATCGCGGCTTCCCCGCCGCTCGATCCCAACTCGGCCTATTGCAACTTGCTACAGTGCAGCGATTTTGCGGATACTTGCGTGCTCGCGGAGCGCAGCGGCGAGGTCATCGGCTGGATTTCCGCCTATCGCCCGCCATCGCGCCCGGAGCGCATCTTTGTGTGGCAGGTCGCTGTCGCCGCTTCGGCCCGGGGCGAAGGCCTTGGCGGGCGCATGCTCGACGAACTGGTCTCTCTGCCTGCGGTGCAGGGCGCGACGACGCTGACCACCACGATTACCGAGGCTAATCCGGCCTCCTGGGCGCTGTTCGGCGCCTTCGCGCGCCGCCATGGCGCCAGCCTCTCGAAATCCGAGCGCTTCGAGCGCGCCGCGCACTTCGCGGGGGCACACGACACGGAATGGCAGGCGAGCATCACGCCGCTGCCGTCCGTCCATACCTGAACAGGGGAACTCCCGAAATGACCAAGATACCCATGCCGAGCGCCACGGCGCCGGATACGAAGATCTATGACCGCCGCGAGTCCAGGGTTCGCAGCTATTCGCGCGCGATGCCGCGCCAGTTCGGCAAGGCGCAGGGGCCCTGGCTGCACGACAACGAGGGCGGACGCTATCTCGATTTCCTGTCGGGCTGCTCCTCGCTGAACTACGGCCACAATCATCCGGTGCTCAAGGCGGCGCTGATGGACTACATCGCCAGCGATGGCGTGACCCACGCACTTGACCTGCACACCGACGCCAAGGCCGCCTTCCTGCGCACGTTCGAGGAGGTGATCCTGGAGCCGCGCGGGCTGGACTATCGCGCGATGTTCACCGGGCCGACCGGCACCAACGCGGTGGAGGCCGCGATCAAGCTGGCGCGCAAGGTCACGGGCCGCGAACTGATCGTTGCCTTCACCAACGGCTTCCACGGCATGACGCTGGGCGCGCTTGCGTGCACTGGTAATGCGGGAAAGCGCGGGGGAGCCGGGGTGCCGCTCAGCCACGTCAGCCATGAGCCGTTCGACGGCTATTACGGCGACGACGTGGACACGGCCGACCTGCTCGAACAGCGGCTTTCCGATCCCTCCAGCGGCCTCGATGCGCCTGCAGCATTCCTCGTCGAGACGGTGCAGGGCGAGGGCGGCCTCAATGCCGCGCGGCCCGAATGGCTGCAGCGCATCGCGGCGCTGGCGAAGAGGCACGGCGCGCTGATGATCGTTGACGACATCCAGGCGGGCTGCGGCCGCACCGGCGGGTTCTTCAGCTTCGAGAACATGGGCTTCACGCCCGACATCGTCACGCTGGCGAAGTCGCTTTCGGGCATGGGCCTACCCTTCGCGCTGACACTGATGCGACCCGAACTCGACGTCTGGAGCCCCGGCGAGCACAACGGGACGTTCCGCGGCAACAACCACGCCTTCGTCACCGCCACCGCCTCCCTTCGCGAGTTCTGGGCCGACCCCGCTTTCGCCGACGCAGTTGCCCGGCGCGGCGGCATCCTCGAACGGCGGCTTGAACGCATGGCCGAGCGGCACGGCCTGACCACTCGTGGTCGCGGCATGATGCGCGGCATCAATGTTGGGACCGGCGAGGTCGCATCGCGGATCACATCGGCCTGCTTCGACGAGGGCCTGATCATCGAGACCAGCGGCGCGCATGACGAGATCGTCAAGGTACTGGCCCCGCTGACCATCGAAAATGCTGTGCTCGAAGCCGGGCTCGACATTCTGGAAGAGGCCGTCGCCGCAGCGATCGCCCCGGTCGAGCGGGCGTTGCCGAAAATTGGCGTGGCCGCCTGAACGCTTTCCCCCAAATTCAAAGGAATACACACATGATCGTTCGCAATCTCAACGACATCCGCAAGTCCGACCGTCACGTCGAATCCAACGGCTGGCACTCCGATCGCCTGCTGCTCAAGGATGACCAGATGGGCTTCTCGTTCCACGTCACCACGATGTTCGCCGGTGAGGAACTGCACATGCATTACCAGAACCATCTGGAAGCGGTGCTGGTGATGCAGGGCGAGGGCACCATCGAAGACCTCGGCACCGGCCTGACGCATGAACTGAAGCCGGGCGTGATGTATGCGCTCAACGCCAATGACCGGCACATCGTGCGCCCGGCGCAGGACATCGTCTGCGCCTGCGTCTTCAATCCACCGGTGACGGGCCGCGAGGTGCATGACGAGAACGGCGCCTATCCTGCCGACACCAGTGAACCCGCACTCGCGGATTGAGGAGAAAGGGGGCAATTGATGCAGGACCATTATCCCACCCGTCGCACGGCGGAACCGCAGCTGTTCCCGCGCAGCGAACCCGTCGCACGCCGCGCCTGGCAGCCGGGCGCGCCGCTGACCGCAGACCAGATCGCGCAGTTCGACCGCGACGGCTACTTCGTGCTGGAGGATGTATTTTCCGAAGCCGAGATGGCCGCGCTGCAGTCGGAAACCGGGCGCCTGCTCGGCGATCCCAAGGGCCTGAAGGACGAAACGGTGATCGCCGAGCCCGGCAGTCGCGAGATCCGCTCGATCTTCGAGATCCACGAACAGAGTGACACGATGGCGCGCCTTGCCGCCGACGAAAGGCTGGCGGGCGTCGCCAGCTACCTGCTCGACGATGAGGTCTACGTCCACCAGTCTCGCCTCAACTACAAGCCGGGGTTCAAGGGCCGCGAGTTCTACTGGCACTCCGACTTCGAGACCTGGCACGCCGAGGATGGCATGCCGCGCATGCGTGCGCTGTCGATGTCGGTGCTGCTGGCGGAGAACACGCCCAACAACGGCCCGTTGATGGTGATCCCCGGATCGCAGCACGTCTTCATCGCTTGCGTGGGCGAAACGCCGGACGATCACTACAAGGCATCCTTGCGGAAGCAGGAATACGGCGTGCCCGACGAGGACACGCTGGCCGAACTGGCCCACCGGCAGGGCATCGTCGCGCCGACGGGCAAGCCCGGTACGGTGATCGTGTTCGACTGCAACACGATGCACGGTTCCAACGGCAACATCACTCCGTTCCCGCGCGCCAACGCCTTCCTCGTCTACAACGCGGTGAGCAACCGGCTGGAAGCGCCTTTCGCCGCCGCCAGCCCGCGCCCGGACTTCATCGCCGCGCGCGAAGTGAAGCCGGTGACGCCCGTTTCGGGCAGCCTCGAAGGAGTACCCGCATGAACGGAACGCATTCCGTGGAAAAGATCGGCGGCACTTCGATGGCCGCCACATCGACCGTGTTCGACAATGTCCTGATCGCCGGGCGCGAAGGCGCGGACCTCTACAACCGGATCTTCGTCGTCTCGGCCTATGCCGGGATGACCGACCTGCTGCTGGAGCACAAGAAATCGGGCCAGCCGGGCGTCCACGCCCACTTCATCCGCAACGAGGTTCCGGGCGGCTGGCGGTCGGCGCTGTCCGACGTCATGGGCGCGATGTGGGCGCGCAATGCGGAGATGTTCGCCCGTGCGGAGAGCCGTGAGGAAGCCGACGCCTTCGTGGCAAGGCGCATCGCCGCGCTGGAAACCTGCCTCGACGACCTCGACCGCCTGCGCGCGCATGGCCGCTTCTGCCTCAAGGAGCAGATGACCACCGTGCGCGAGATGCTGGCGGGTCTGGGCGAGGCGCATTCGGCGCACTCCACCGCGCTGATGCTGCGCGACCGCGGCGTGAACGCGGTCTTAGTCGATCTCACCTTGTGGAACCACGAGGATATGCGCAGCCTCGACGCGCGGATCGAGGAGGCGCTAGCGCCGATCGACCTTGCCACGCAGATGCCGATCGTCACCGGCTACGCCGGGTGCGAGGGCGGCATGGTGCGCCGCTATGCGCGCGGGTATTCGGAGATGACGTTCTCGCGCATCGCCGTGCTGACCGAGGCGCGCGAGGCGATCATCCACAAGGAGTTCCACCTTTCCAGCGCCGACCCGCGTCTTGTGGGGGAGACGGTGGCGCGCAAGATCGGGCGGACCAACTATGATGTGGCCGACCAGCTCGCCAACCTCGGCATGGAGGCGATCCATCCGCGCGCCGGGCGAGGGCTGCGCCAGTCCGGAATTCCGCTCAGGGTGCGCAACACTTTCGACCGGCACGACGGCGGCACGCTGATCTGTGGCGACTACGTTTCCGAAGCCCCGCGCGTGGAGATCGTCACCGGCCTGTCCTCGGTGCAGGCGCTTCAGGTGTTCGAGCAGGACATGGTAGGGGAGAAGGGCTACGACGCCGCGATCCTCGACACCCTGACCCGTCACGGCGCTTGGATCGTCAGCAAGAGTTCGAACGCTAATACCATCACCCATTACCTGTCTGGCACCGACACGGCGCAGATGGCCGCGATCGTTGTGGACATCGAGGCGAAGTGGCCGGGTGCGGCGGTGACGGTGCAGCCGGTGGCGATGGTCTCGGTGATCGGCAGCGACCTGAACGAGCCGGGCCTCGTCCCGCGGGCGCTCATGGCGCTGGCGGAAGCGGGCATCGGCATGATCGCGATGCAGCACCAGATCCGCAACGTGGACGTGCAGTTCATCGTCGGCGTCGAGGACTTCGATCCGGCCGTGCGCGTGCTGCACAAGGCGCTCGTCGAAGGCGCGGCGACGGCGCAGGACCGCGTCGCCGCCTGACACGCTGATGCTGAACGCCATCCTTCCTGTGCGCAGCCTGCTGCTCGCCATCTTCATGCTGATGGCGGGCGGCGGGTTCATGAACACGCTCGTCAGCGTGCGTCTTGAGCGCGCGGGGAGCGGGACGCTGGCGATCGGCCTTGTCGGCACCGCCTATTTCGCGGGGCTCGTCGCCGGATCGCTGCGCGCGCCTGCCTTGCTGCGGCGCATCGGCCACATCCGCGCCTTCGCCGCTTTCGTCGCGGTGCTGAGTGCCAGCACTCTGGCTTACGCGATCCACCGCGACGTGCTGTTCTGGGGGCTGCTGCGCTTCCTCGACGGCATATGCCTTGCGGGTATCTACGTCTGCCTCGAAAGCTGGCTGGGCGAGCGGGCGGAAGGGGCAGGGCGGGGCAGTGTCCTCGCGGGATACATGATCGCGCTCTACGGCGGGCAGGCGATCGGGCAGTTCACGTTGAACCTCGGCGGCGGGGCCTCGACGATGCCGCTGCTGGCAGGCTCGATCCTGATCTCGCTTGCCGCCGTGCCGGTGGTACTGACCCGCATCGCCGCGCCCGCGCCGGGAGAGGCGGCGTCGCTCGCGTTTCGCGAACTCTACGCGGTATCGCCGCTGGGCATCGTCGGCGCCTTCCTGACCGGTGTGATGCTCGGCGCATTCTACGCGATGGGCGCGGTCTATGCGCGGCGATCGGGGCTGGACCTGTCGGCGACGGCATTGTTCATGAGTGTGGTCATCATGGGCGGCGTCGCACTGCAATGGCCGCTCGGCCGCCTGTCCGACCGGATGGATCGGCGAAAGGTGATCGTGATGGGCTTTGCCGGAACGCTCGTCGCCAGCCTCGCTATCGCCCTGACGAGCGGCACGGTGCCATTGATGGCCTTCGGTGCGCTGTTCGGGGGCTTGAGTTTCGCTCTGTACCCCTTGTGTGTCGCTCACACCAACGATCATCTCTCTGCGGAACAGCGGGTGGCGGCGAGCGGAGGGCTGGTACTGCTCTATTCGCTGGGCGCGGCGATCGGGCCTTCATTCGGTGCTCTGGCGATGACCCTGCTGGGGACTGCCGGGCTGTTTCTCTTCGTCGGCCTTTGTGCCGGGGCCGCACTCGCCTTCGGATTGTGGCGGCAGGTCCGTTCGGAGCCGGTGCCCACCCACCTTCAGGAAACCTACGTCGTGCTTCCGCGCACGACGCCCATGTCGGCCGCGCTCGATCCCGTTGCGGCGGACGAAAGCACCACGCCATGACCGAACCGACTTCGCCCGCCGTGCTTCATCGTGCCATCGCCGCTTCGGCTATCGGTAATGCGACCGAGTGGTTCGACTATGGCATCTATGCCTATGGGGTGACGTACATCTCCGCCGCGCTTTTCCCTGGGGAAACGGCGGAAGCGACACTCTTTGCACTGGCGACTTTCGCGATCTCCTTCCTGATCCGCCCGCTCGGAGGGTTCTTCTGGGGGCCATTGGGTGACCGCTACGGTCGCAAGGTGGTACTGGGGATAACGATCGTGATGATGGCGGGCGCGACTGTGGCCGTCGGGCTGATCCCCTCCTACGCTACGATCGGGCTGTGGGCGCCCGCACTGCTGGTCGTCCTGCGGATGATACAGGGCTTCTCGACCGGCGGCGAATACGGCGGCGCGGCAATCTTCATGGCCGAATATGCCCCCGACGCTAGGCGCGGGTTCTACGGCAGTTTCCTTGAGGTCGGCACTCTGGCAGGCTTTTGCGCGGGCGCGATGCTGATGCTCGGTTTCTCGCTGTTGCTGGGTGATGCCGCGATGCGCGAGTGGGCATGGCGCCTGCCGTTCCTGCTGGCCGGGCCACTGGGATTTGTTGGGGTCTATCTGCGGTCGCGCATGGAAGAGACACCGCTTTTCCGGGAGGTGGAGCAACAGGAGCACCCCGCCGCCGCAACCCCCTTGCGCGATCTTTTGACCCGTCACCGTCGCCCGCTGCTGGCGATGAGTGGCCTCGTGATCGCGCTCAATGTCGTGAACTATACGCTGCTCAGCTACATGCCGACCTATCTGGAACGCCGCCTCGGGCTGTCGACCGACGCTGCGCTTGCGGTGCCGCTGGCGGGGATGCTGTTCATGATGGTGCTGTTGCCTTTTGCAGGGGCACTTTCCGACCGCATCGGTCGAAAGCCGATGTGGATGGCCTCGCTGATCGGGCTCATGCTTGCGGTAGTGCCACTCTATCATGTGATGGATGCGGGACCGGCGAACGCGGTCATCGGCTATGCGCTCCTGGGAATGCTCTATGTTCCGCAACTCGCGACGGTCTCGGCGACGTTCCCGGCATTCTTCCCGACGCCGGTGCGCTTTGCGGGCTTCGCGATCGCCTACAACCTCTCGACCTCGCTGTTCGGTGGCACTGCGCCGGCCATCAACGCCTGGTTGATAGACCGGACCGGTAACCCGCAAATGCCTGCCTACTTGATGATCGCCGCCTGCGTAGTGGGCCTCGTGGCATTGCGATTCACCGACGAGACTGCCGGCAAGCCGCTGGGGGCCGCCTGATTACAACTTTGGGGGACTTTCTCTTGCCGATCGATGCCAGTGCTGCCCTTGCCCGACTTATGGGGGCGTGGGCACAAGAACCATGGGCGCGTACAGTTCTGGGGCTTCTTGTGCTTGCGGGTTCAGCGTGGCTCGCCAACTGGATCGCCCGGCGGATTGTGCTGAACGGGATGATGCGGTTGATCCGGCGCACACCGTTCGAAGTCGGCGCGGATCGCATTGGTGCGATCGTCTCGCGCCTTTCGAACATCCTGCCCGCCCTGATTGTACAGGGCGGTATCGGCACTGTGTCGGGGCTGCCGATGGCACTGCCCAGCCTCGTCCACAGTATTTGTGCAGCCATCATCATCGTCAGCCTTGCCCTGGCACTGACCGGTGTACTGACACTCGCCAACGAGCAGTACCAGCGTCGCCCGGAAGCGGGCAACCGGCCGATCAAGGGCTATGTCCAGGTGGCCAAGCTGCTCGTCTATGGCGCGACCGCGATCCTGGTGATCGCGGCGCTCATGGATCAATCTCCCTTGCTGCTGCTGTCGGGGCTGGGCGCGATGGCGGCGGTGCTCATGCTGGTCTTCAAGGACACAATCCTGTCGCTGGTGGCTTCCGTCCAGATCACGTCCAACGACATGATCCGGGTGGGAGACTGGATCGAGATGCCCAAACTCGACGCCAATGGCGACGTCATCGATATCGCGCTTCATACCGTGAAAGTGCAAAACTTCGACAAGACGATCACCACCATCCCCACGCACCGCCTGATCACGGAAAGCTTCCGCAACTGGCGCGGTATGGCGGAGTCCGGCGGGAGACGGATCATGCGTTCGCTGATGATCGATCAGAACAGTGTGTGCTTCCTTGGCGACCAGGACCTTGAACGATTGTCGCGCTTCGCCGTGCTTCGGGGTTATCTCGATGATCGTCAGCGAGAGGTGTCAGACTGGAACCGTCATCATGCCGCCAGCGAAGTTCTCAATGCTCGCCAGCTCACCAACATCGGGACCTTTCGCGCCTATGTCCTCGCCTATCTGCGCAGCCGTTCAGACATGGCCAAGGACAAGACCATGCTGGTCCGGCAACTGGAACCCGGCGAGCATGGCTTGCCCCTGCAGATCTATGCGTTCGCATCCACGACCGTCTGGGCGAGGTACGAGGACATTCAGGCCGACATCTTCGACCATCTCATCGCGATCATGCCGGAATTCGGGCTGCGGCTTTTCCAAAGGCCGACAGGTCTGGATCTTATGGGCCTCGTCACGCATGGCTCTGACGTGCCTTCACTCCGCCGGCCAGAAGCGGCGTTCCAGCAGAAAGATCCAGTCCATGCCTGACTCTTCGATCAAGGCCCTCTGCTCCAGGTCATTTGCAGCGCTGGGAGCAGCGGCGCTCATTTCGGTGGCGCCCGCACATGCGCAGTCTTCGGGGCAACCGGCCAGCCCGAGTTATCCGGACCTGGTGGAACTTTCCAAGCGCGCAGGTATGGTCATCAAGGCCCGTGTCCAGACGATATCGCGCCTCGACCCCACTCAGGTCCCCAATCCGACCGCATTGCACGATCGCTTCTACGCGGAAGCCCAAACCGAGGCCTTGATCTACGGGCGTCAGGGCATCGGTTCTTCGCTACGTTACCTCGTCGATCTTCCGCAGGACCGTCCCGAACTTTCCGGGCGAGAGGTGCTGCTCTTCGCCTGGCGGGTGCCGGACAAGTCCAGCGACATCAGGCTCGTCGATCCGACCGCGCAGGTGCCGTGGTCGCCAACCCAGGAATCCCGCGTGCGCTCGATTCTGCGTGAACTTGTGGCACCCGGGGCACCTTCGCCGGTCACGCGGGTGCGGGAACTGATGTTCGTTCCCGGAAATCTTGCGGGGCAGGGGCAGACACAGATCTTCCTCGATACCAAAGGTGGGCGGAGCGCGGTGATAACCGTGCGCCATCAGCCGGGATCGGCACCGAGTTGGGGCGTCTCGTTCTCGCAGGTGGCTGCCGGAACCGGCGCACCGCCGCCGCGCGACACTCTGGCATGGTACAGCCTCGCTTGTTTCCTTCCGGCCTATCCACCGGCTGCCGCCAACGTATCGCGCAGCAGTGAAAAGCACGAGCAGGCGCTGAACGACTATCGCATGGTCGTAACGTCGCTCGGTGCCTGCAACCGCACGCGATGACGGTGCTTATTCCATCGGCGATTTGAAGGTTACGGGGGCGGGGCAGGAATGACGGCATCTCAATCGGTAGCGCCGGCGCCCGAGGGCGGCATCCAGGAAAGGCTGGAGCATGTAGCGCTTTACCGCTGGTGGCGCCGGTCGGTCGTGGGGCGTGTCGATCACGAAGCGGTGATGGCGCGCATCGTCGAAGATAGTGGCTGGACGCCTCGCTACGCCTTCATGGTGATGATGTCGGCCGGCATCGCGGTTCTTGGCCTCCTGTTGTCCTCTCCCGCGGTGGTGATCGGCGCCATGCTCATCTCCCCGTTGATGAGCCCGATCCTTGGGTTGGGTTTCAGCCTTGCCCTGTTCGACTTCAGCGAGATGAGACGGGCGCTGACGGCACTTGCGATCGGTGCCAGCGCGGCGGTGCTGTTCACGGCGCTGATCGTTGCGCTGTCGCCGCTCCAGGCGCCGACCAGCGAGATCATCGCGCGCACGCGACCAAACCTGTTCGATCTCGCCGTGGCGCTCTTCGCGGCGCTTGCCGGAACGTTCGCGATCATTCGTGGGCGCGGGGACACGATCGTCGGTGTCGCCATCGCAACGGCGTTGATGCCCCCGCTTGCCGTGGTCGGCTTTGGCCTTGCGACCTGGAACATGCCGGTGCTGGGCGGCGCCTTTGCGCTTTTCGTCACGAACTTCGTCACGATCGCTCTGTCGGCGATGATCATGGCGCGGTTCTATGGTTTCGGCCACCACCCCTCCAGTCAGCAGACGTGGACGCAGACCTTCGTTCTGCTCTTCGTTTTCGTCGCAATGGCGATTCCGCTTGGCATCTCCCTCAAGCAGATTGCCGGCGAAGCGGTGGCGCTGAACCAGACCCGGTCCTTCCTCTCCGAACGCTTCGGTTCCGATGCTCGGGTTACTCAACTCGACATCGACTTCGACGCACAGCCGGCGGTGGTTCGGGCCGTCGTCATAACGCCGCGCGACAGGATGAAGCGTACCGCAGCTTTGCAGGACGATCTCACCGCAAGACTGGGTCAGCCGATCAGGCTGCGTTTGGACCAGGTCCTGCTCAAGGCTGGGGCTGGTGCAATCGAGGCGCAGCGCGAGGAAATCCGGCAGGCGGGCGATGCCGCAGCTATCGAAACCCAGCGCATTGCAAGCCTCTCGCAGATGCTCGCCCTGACCGCTGGCATCGCGTCCGATGCCGTGACGATTGACCGCGATCACCATCGTGCGATGGCCAACGCAATGCCGTTTCCCGGAGCCACGCTGGCCACGTACCGCACCCTGGAACGCCGGGCTGCTACCCAGGCGGATGGATGGGACGTGGTGCTCACCCCGCCGCAGATGGCATATCCGTCGATCGGATTTGCTGGCTCGCAGGATGCACTCGACCTTCCCGCGCGCGAAGCCGTTCTGGTGACTGTATGGGCCGCCAAGCGTTGGAATGTGCGTGTTCTTGCTGTTCCGGGACTTCCCGCCGATGCGCCGCGGTCTCTCACGCTGGCCCAGCTCCGGGCGATCGGCATTGCCGCGCTTTTGCGTGAGAACGGTGTCGAAGCGGCGCCCGCTCCAGCCGCGGGAAGCCGGTTCGCCCTGAAAGAAGTCGAAGGAGGCGGGGAAAAGCCTTGAGCTCGGCCCTTGTCAGTGCCCTGATCCTGCTGGGTGCGCTCGTCCTGTTCGTGTCCGAGCGTGTGCGGCACGATCTGGTCGCTTTTTTTGCGCTCATCGCATGTTTGGTGACGGGTCTCGTCGCGCCGGCTGACGCCTTTGCGGGATTTGCCGATCCTGCCGTGATGGCGGTTGCAGCGGTGCTCGTCGTCGGGCGCGCGATCGAGCTCAGCGGCGCTGCGAGCCTCGTCGCCAACCGGATCATCCCAATCAATGAGCCGTTCGCGATGCGCCTTGCGGGGCTTCTAGTCGTCGGCGCGATGCTGTCGGCCTTCATGAACAATATTGCCGCTCTGGTCATCACGATGCCGATCGCGACCGAGATCGCGCGTGCGGCCAGGCGATCGCCGGCTGCCACCTTGATGCCGCTTGCGTTTGCCACAATCCTGGGTGGGATGACGACGCTGATCGGGACGCCGGCCAACCTCATCCTGTCTTCCGTGCGGGAAGCGAGATTGGGTACGCCCTTCGGTTTCTTTGCTATGACACCCGTCGGGGTCGCAGTGACGATCGTCGGCCTTGCTTACCTGTGCGTGGTGGGATGGCGCCTGCTGCCGGTGCGGACCCGCAGTTCGAACGATGGGAAGCCTCCGTGGCGGGTGTACGAGCTGTCAGTTCTGGATGAACGTCTGGAGGCTGGCGAACTACGCAGTCGCCTCAGGGCAGCCGGAGCACGGATGCTCGCCACCTTCAGAGACATCGCGCCGATAGCCGGGATCGATCACTTTCAGGCGCGCGACCGCCTTTTGGTCGTGTCGCGCAAGAACCAGTGGTCTGTAGCCGCCACAGCAGGGCTCGCCAGCGATGTCCCGGCAGATCATGTGCCGGATGCTGTCACCGTCCGCGTCGCGGTGGCGCACGGCTCCCCGCTCATTGGCCTAGGTTACGACGAAGTGCGAACCCGCAGCCAGCAGAGGCTGCAGGTCGTCGCGGTAGGGCCCCGCGTGGCCAGGGAACGACGGCAGTTGGTGGACATGCGTATACACGCCGGCGACCAGCTCTATATCCGCGGTTCGCAAGCGGAGCTTGGTGCCTTCAGCGCCAGTGCCCGAGTGCTGGAGATTGATAGGCACGACCCGATCCCGACGGCGCACCGCCGCGCAGCCGGTATTCTCGCGATTTTCGCAGCAGCGATCGCCTGCATCGTCGGGTTCGGTCTCTCGCCGGCGCTGGCCTTCACAGGTGCCGCTGTCCTGATAGCGGCGCTCCGGCTGCTGCCGCCTGAGGAAATCTATCGCTCGATCGACTGGAGCGTGATCGTCCTACTGGCGGCCATGATCCCGGTGGGACAAAGCTTCGAGAACAGCGGCGCTGCCGCCATTGCCGCACAGTGGCTGGGTGAGACGCTGGCGGGACTGCCGCTGGTCGTCGTGCTGGCCGCGCTTTGCTCCGTTACCCTGGTGCTTTCAATCTTCCTCAACAACGTGGCGACGGCAATCATCATGGGGCCGCTTGCGATCGATGCCACCAATCTTCTCCACGTCAGTCCCGATGCCGCTCTGCTGGCGGTGCTTATCGGCGCGTCATCAGACTTCCTGACCCCGATTGGTCATCAGAACAATCTCCTGGTCATGGGACCGGGGGGCTACCGCTTTAGCGATTACGCCCGGATGGGCGCGCCGCTGGTCTTGGCGGTAGTGACCTGTGCGGCGATCTCGCTGACGCTGCTTTACGGCTGATCGGTTCTGCCAGTTGATCAGGATGCAGGGCGGCACGACTGAGCGGACTTTTGCGATCGAGTTCCTCGCCCCCGGAGTTCAGGCCTACGCATTCACGTTCGGTTGAGGCGCGCCATCGGCTGTGCGCACAATGGCACACGGGCAACAAAACGTCATGGTAAGGCGACGCAACTAATGGTGGCATCTCGCTGTTTGTCCTTCCGAAAGCGGCCGATCCGGCTGACTGATAAGGAGGAATTTCATGAGGGCACTGTACTTTGCGCCTTTGGGCGCAATGGCGCTCGCTCTTGCCGCGCCGGCATTCGCTCAGGATAGCGATGCGGTCGATTGGAGCGGCCCGTATGTCGGCGGCTCGATCGGCTACACGTTCCAGAAGAGCGACAACAACGAGCATCTTCGCTTCGACACCAATGCCGACGGCAGCTTCAACGACACGGTCACGACGACCACTGGCGCGAACGCTTTCTCGCCAGGCACGTGCGGCGGCGCGGCGCGCGGTTCGACACCGGCCAGCGGCTGCCGGGGCGACAAGGACGCACTGAGCTGGATGGGCCATGTCGGCTACGACCGCCAGTTTGGCAGCATCGTGGCAGGCGTGGTCGCCGAAGCAGGCAAGACGTACATCGACGACGCGGTGAGCGAATACTCGACGACGCCCGCATACTACACCATGCGTCGCCAGATCGACTGGAACGGCAACCTGCGCGCCCGACTGGGCGTGACAACCCGCAGCGGCATCATGCCCTACGTGACTGGGGGCCTGTCCTACGCCAAGGTGCAGAACAGCTTCACCACCAGCAACGGGGCGAACAGCTTCACCGAAGTGAACCGCAAGGAAGATGCCTGGGGCTGGAACGTCGGCGGCGGTGTAGAAGCCAAGGTCGCGCAGAACTTCTCGATCGGCGCGCGCTACCTCTATACCCGTTACAATGCCGACGATTACCGCGTCGATGTTGGTGCGGGCACCGCACCTGCGACCAATCCCTTCCGCATCACCCCCTCGGGCGGAGCAAGCATCAATCGTGGCGACAAGTTCGACACCCAGAGCGTCATGGTGACCAGCAGCTTCCGCTTCTGATCGCGCTAACCTGAGGGCAGCTGCGAACATCCTGCACCGCCTTGCAGTTGCCCTCATTGGTCGCCGCGCTACGCATTCTCAGCGGAACAGTGTCAGCGTATTGTGCTTGGGGCGCAGTGCTCCCGGGTTCCACATAATGTATTCCCCTCAGGACGTCTGGCGTCTCCGCTCGAGAATTTGGCGCGGTGAAAGCCGGCTTCAGCGCGGCCCGGGCTTTGAAGCCAGAGGTCCCTATGGGCGAGTCTGGGACCTCCGGAGAAAGGAAAACTGTCCGACCCCAACTCGATACCGAAATATTACCGTTGAGAGCTTGCAATGGGTCGGATGCCCTCGATATGCCGGTGGGATTTATTTAATCATAGCATGTACGCGGCAGTGATCGAGGTAGCCCTTCTCATGCCGCCCGGCGAGATCGACGACCGCACGCCACAGCCATGACGGTGCATCGAGGCTTGCGGAGCGTCCACTCTGCAGCGTCCGAGCCCAGTCACGTCGGGTGTCCGGCTCCATCTGCCGTGCATGTGCCTTGCCGACGACGAAGGCAAGGTAGCGCGCCGCCTTCAGCGCCTCGCCGCGCGAGAACTGCTCGACCTCGATCTTGAGATCCTGCGGCATGAGTTCACGCACGAACACCGAATGCTCGTGGATTCGCGCTGTCGCCATGCGTTCGCCGAGATAGGGGGACAGCGCCTGCGCAGCGGCCAGAACTCGCTCGGCCGGGGCATCCGGCATGACGGCGCCGCGAGCGACCGGAGCAATGGGCGCGACCGCTTCCTTGACATCCACCAGCGCGTGGTCGGCCTCGCCCTTGCCCTCCAGCGCGACGATCGCCGCATAGCGCATCAGTCCTAGCGAACTGCAGCCCTTCATCCAGTAGGCCGCGTCCACCATCTTCGGTCCACGCTCCTCGCCCTTGCTGTCGAGCGAGAGGATCATGCGGCTTACCGGCCGGTGCGTCACGATGTTCCGAAGGCCGCTCGTCTCTTCAGGGGTGAGCGGCCAGAAGCGGCGGCCCAGCGGGATCTTCGGCTCCACGTCGTCGAGCCGCTCTTTCGCCAGATGCCGCCATTTCCTGCCGAGGGCGCGGCGGCGCACTATCCGCACGATGTCCGGCTCCTCGCCTGCGGCCTTCTCTCCGCCGTCCGGGTCGGCGAACGCGCCTTCGTAGCCGTCGACCATCTCCTCCATCATGCGCGCGGTGACGACGCCGGGAAGGTCGGACCCGCGCGCTGCGGTGGCGAGCGAGAGCCCCAGCCGGATAAGGTCGTGCGCGGGATTGCCGATCACCGCCTGATCCAGATCGCGGATCTGTATCTCGACCTTGCCGCCGCCGTTGGAGATCGGGCCGAGGTTGCCGAGGTGGCAGTCGCCGCAGATCCAGACCGCCGGGCCCTGCGGCACGATGCGCTCGCCGCCTTCCTCGGCAAGCCAGCGATAGAACAGCGCGGTGTTGCCTCGGACGTAGGCGTGGGCGGAACGCGCCATCTTGAGGTCGCGGCGGGCGTGAAGGGTGGCGATGCGATCTGCCGGTACGACGAATTTCATGGAGACACGAACGAGCAATACCGCGCGCATGTTCCGGGCGCAGGTGAAGTTGCGAAAAGGGCATGGAATGGCGCGGAACAGGCCGCCCGCTCGCGACTTTCGCCTGTGTTGCAAGGACACATACGGGAAACAGACATGACGACAGTGGCGCAGGTGATCGTGGAGACGCTGCAGGCCGCAGGTGCCCGCCGCTGCTACGGAGTGCCCGGAGACACGCTCAACCATGTGACCGACGCGATCCGCACCAGCGACATCCGCTGGTTCCATGTCCGGCACGAAGAGGCGGGTGGCTTCGCGGCCGGTGCGGATGCGCTGCTGACCGGCGAACTTGCGTTATGTGCCGGGTCGTGCGGTCCCGGCAGCCTCCATTTCATAAACGGGCTGTTCGAATCCCACCGCAACCGGGCGCCGGTTGTCCTCATTGCCAGCCAGATCGTGCGAGACGAACTGGGCTTCGATTTTCCCCAGGAAGTCGATTTCCGTTCCGTCTACGAGAGTTGCAGCGTCTTCTGCGAGGAAATCCGCACGCCAGCGCAGGCCCGTCGCAAGACCGCGATGGCTGCACAGGCGGCTCTGGCCCGGCGCGGCGTTGCGGTGCTGATCGTGCCCGCCGACGTTTCCAGCGCCAAAGCCCCGGAGGAGCCCGCCTTCACGGTTCATCGCGCAAGGCCGGTCGTGGTGCCCGCCGAAGACGAACTGGACCGGATCGCCGCACTGCTGCGTCAGGGAACGAAGATCGCGATCTATGGCGGGTTGGGGTGCGAAGACGCGCATGACGAGGTTGTCGCACTGGCGCAGGCGCTGCAGGCCCCGATTGCTCACACCTCCCGCGCGAAGGACTTTCTGGAGCATGACAACCCCTTCGACGTCGGGATGACGGGCATTTTCGGCGGAGAGGCTGGCTATCACGCACTGATGTCCTGCGACACGCTGCTCCTGCTGGGGTGCGATTTCGCGTGGCGGCAGTTCTATCCGCACAAGGCGACGATCATTCAGGTCGATCTCGACGGGACGCACCTTGGGCGGCGTCATCCGGTGGACCTTGGTGTGGTCGGTGATGTCGGCGCCACCCTGATGGCGCTGCGTCCGCGGGTGGACGTGCGATCCGACCGCGACTTCCTCGACGATTGCCTTTCGCGGCGGGAGAAGATGGAGGAACGGCAAGGCAGGCACGCGACCGTCGGCAAGGGCGGCGCGATCCATCCGCAGTACCTCGCCGAAGTCATAGCCCGCGCCGCGCCCGCCGATGCGATCTACACCGCCGATGCGGGATCGCCGATGGTCTGGTGCCTGCGCCACGTCATTTCGACCGGGAGCAACCGCACGGTCATCAGCCTCAGCCACGGTACGATGGCGAACGCCATGCCGCAGGCGCTGGGCGCCAAGGCGGCGTTCCCCGACCGCACCGTGATCTCGCTGTCGGGCGACGGCGGCCTCGCCATGATGCTGGGCGATCTGCTCACCGCAGTACAGGAAAAGCTGCCGATCAAGGTCGCGGTGTTCAACAACAGTGCGCTGGATTTCGTGGAGATCGAGCAGAAGGTCGAAGGGCTGCTGGACACCTATACCGATCTCCTCAATCCCGATTTCGGTCGGGTCGCCGAGGCCATGGGTTTGTGGGGTCGCCGGGTGGAGAAGGCTCAGGATCTGGAGGCAGCGGTCCAGGCGTGGCTGGAGACGCCGGGTCCAGCGTTGCTGGATGTCGTCACCGACAGGTTCGAACTGGTCATGCCGCCCAAGATCGAAGCGGGGCAGGTGGCCGGAATGGCGCTCTATTCTGCAACGGCGGTCCTCGGCGGACGGGGCCGGGACGTTGCGGGAATGATCCGCAACCTGCTGCCATGAGCGGCTCTGCCAGTGGGGTGAGCGGCCTCGTCGCGGCGCTGACCCGCGACCATGCGCTGTCGCGCAATCTCATTCTGCTGGCGGCAATGGCCGGGACGGCAGCGGCGATCGTCATCGGCACCCATCATCCCGCCGCACTGTGGATCCTGCTGCTGAGCCTGCCCGTGTCGGTGCTTTCGCTGGTGGACCTGTTCCAGACGAAGCATTCGCTGCGGCGCAATTATCCTGCGTCGGCGCGCTTCCGCTGGCTGTTCGAATGGTTGCGCCCGTTCCTGCGCGCGTACATCGTCGAAAGCGATCTCGATGGCCGCCCGTTCAGTCACGACGAGCGCGCGCTCGTCTATGCGCGGGCCAAGGGCGATGTCTCCGCCCATCCGTTCGGGACGGAACTCGACGTCTATTCCGACGAGTACGAATGGCTGGCCCACAGCATCGCGCCCTCACGCAACGCGCCCAGGGATACCCGCGTACATGTCGGTTCCGAACAATGCGCGCAGCCTTATGAGGCCGCGCGCCTCAACATTTCCGCGATGAGCTTCGGAGCATTGGGCGCCAACGCGATCGAGGCGCTAAACCTCGGGGCGAAGATCGGCGGGTTCTACCACGACACGGGCGAGGGCGGCCTCTCGCGGTACCACCTCAAACATGGCGGTGACATCGTCTGGGAAGTGGGCTCGGGCTACTTCGGCTGCCGGGATGCGGACGGCCGTTTCGACGGCGCGCGCTTCGCGGATCGGGCCGCGCATGATGCGGTGAAGATGACCGAGATCAAGCTCAGCCAAGGGGCAAAGCCGGGCCATGGGGGCCTGCTCCCCGGCCCCAAGGTGACGCGCGAGATCGCGCAGACCCGCGATGTGCCGGAAGGCAAGGATTGCCTTTCGCCGCCATGGCACAGCGCTTTCTCCACGCCGATCGAACTGGTGGAGTTCGCAGGCAAGATGCGTGACCTTTCCGGCGGAAAGCCGGTCGGGATCAAGCTGTGCGTCGGTTATCCGCACGAACTCTTCGCCGTGGTGAAGGCGATGCTGGAAACCGGCATCGTGCTCGATTTCATGGTCATCGACGGAGCCGAGGGTGGGACGGGCGCCGCGCCGACGGAACTGTCGGACCGGGTCGGCATGCCGCTACGCGAAGGCCTCATCATTGCGCGCAACGCGCTGGTGGGCACCAATCTCAAGGGCCGGGTCAAGCTTGCCGCGTCCGGCAAGGTCAGTTCGGGAGCAGGCATCGCCATGAATGCGGCGTTGGGGGCGGACTGGTGCAACGCCGCGCGCTCCTTCATGTTCTCGCTCGGTTGCGTGCAGTCGATGCGGTGCCATACGGATACCTGCCCGACCGGCGTCGCCACCCAGTCACCGGCACGCCAACGCGCGCTCGTCATTCCGGAAAAGGCCCAGCGCGTCGCCCGTTTCCAGCGCAGCACGCTGGATGCACTGCACGATATCGTGGTCGCCTGTGGCCTCGACACGCCCGACCAATTCACGCCGGACGGCCTGCGCCAGCGCATCAGTGCGGTGGAGATGCGATCGATGGACGAACTCTATCCCTTCGTCGAGCCGGGCGAACTGCTCTCGGGAGCGCGCGATGCGCGGACAGCGCGGTGGTGGGCTCAGGCCGATCCTTATTCATTCCGCAGAATGGCGTCGTAACTGAGCTATCGCGCTTGTGTTGCCGCCATCCACTGAACCAACGCGGCTCCAGGTCGGTCTCTGGCACGGCCGTCGAGCGCGTTGTGCATCGTGGCCAGTGGGAACCACCTGTCCCGCTCCCGGCTTGTGCCTGCGAAGAAGGAACCCGCCCATGCCCGCACGCGCATACTGGAAAGGCCAGATCCGCTTGGCGCTCGTCTCGATCCCGATTGAGGTCTACCCGGCGACCCGTTCGGGCGCGGCGATTTCCTTCCATCAGATCCATGAGCCGAGCGGCAAACGCATCCGCTACGAGAAGGTTGCGCCCGGCGTCGGCCCGGTCGACCGCGACGAGATCATCAAGGGCTTCGAGGTCTCAAAGGGCAGCTACGTCCTGC
>NZ_JBMDIO010000041.1:0-39249 GCF_057808725.1 Novosphingobium sp. FG90 | reverse complement strand
CGAGGGCGAGGGCGAGGGCGAGGGCGAGGGCGAGGGCGAGGGCGAGGGCGAGGGCGAGGGCAGGCGCAGACTTCGGTATTTCAGGAACGCTGAGATTTCGATGGGATCGCTGGTTTGAAGGTCCGATGGTTGAATAGATCGCCCACTTCGATCCGGGGTCAGGGAGGATGTGTCCGCCAGGACGGGTTTGAGGTCGGAGCGCCTCTGGTGGCTGCGATGTGCGTGCAGCGCTGTCGTGACAAGGTGTCGCCGCTGGGATCCAAACAGGGCGGGCAGGGGAGGGCAAGGCAGCCTGGTTCAGCGCGTGGGGCAGGGGCCCGGAGCCTCCTGGTGGAAGACAGCGACCGGATCGGTACTTCAGGAACGGGGACCGCAATGATGAATTTGGGCGCACGCGTTGCCGAACAATCAGGCTGCGGGCAGCGGCCTTGCTCGATCAGCTTTTGGGACTGGTGAGGGTCGGTGAAAGAAAGCTGTTCCTGAAGTACCGACTGGGGAAGGGCGGTAACCTCGGTGGGCAGACTATGCTTTGGATCGTCAGGGTGTCTGCGAGGGAACCGACAATTACCGGGTCAATCAGCTGGCCGCCCGTTGCTTCGAGCAGAAGGTTGCAAAGATCTGGGCTATGTTCGGTGCGTCTCTGGCGATGTCACGCTGTCGCATGAACGCACGAAAATCATCAGCAACAAGACCATGGTCTCGCTGAGGGCTAGGCAGGCTTGCACGGGCGATCGAGCCGAACGCGGTGTAGGCAATATGACCTTCGGGAAACGCCGGGGGAGGTGAGGGGACGGCTGGAGCCGCAGTTTGGTCGTCTCCCGTCGCTTCAGCCGTTGACCGCGATGTGCCCGAACGCCCCGTCGTCCCGCTGACCGGAAGTTCCTCGTCCTTGCTGCGCTTAACCATTCGCAACATCGGTTCGGCACCGTTTCTTGCTTCGATCTTCAAGGAGAAGCCGGGCAGGGCGTCTTCCTTGGCGATTTTCGTGATCTCGAATTTGAAGCGGCGATAGTCACCCTCCGCGCCGCTCTTCTCGAATAGCGTGGGCATCGTGATCGCAAACCCGTCGGGGCCTGCTCCCCCAGCATGCTTGCGCGCTACACGATAGAGCCAGCGCTCCCTGCCTCCCGTGAGGGAGAAGTACGCAGGGTCGATAGCAAGAACCCCGCCTTCCATGAGCACGCCGTCGTAGAACCATTTGGCCAGGGTGATCCGCATGCCGCGGATCGATCCCTTGCGATCGCGGATCTGGCTGTGGCTATCGATCCACGAAAAAGTCGTCTCGACCGCATCGCCTGAGCGTATGTTGGTTTTGACGGTCGTCGACTGAAGCCGGTCGAGGGTGTTGCTAAGGAGGTCATATGCGCGCCCGCCAACATCACGCTTCAACGTCTTGAGCATGTCGTGGGGAACGATGTGGAGGGTCTGGGGGATGTCGTTTGTGCCGCGCCGCTTGTGCTCGATTAGAACTGAGGCACAGTAGATCAGGATATCGAGGTCATAGATGGTCGCAAGGCCGTACTCGGAGTTGGCCGAGACATGCACAGTCACCTTGCCATCCGGGCTCACGTAATCGATCGGCTTGAGGCGCTTGCGCTTCGACAGCGAGAAAAAGGGCCGTTCCATCGTCTCGCGCTGATCCCTGAGGGGCAGGGTCGTCAGTTGCGGGAGGAAGAGGTCAACTTGCCGGTCTTCTCGCTGTTCCTTTGGCATCGTTTAATTCCAGCTGGCGCGTAAAAGATATTTTACCAGCGCGTAAGTTTCTGTTTTAAATCGATAATTCATACGAAATCTGTGTTTCTATCGGGAGAATTTGGCCTTCTCGATAACGGGACGCAATGCTTCCAGAATTTCGTCCACCGTGCTGGTGTTTTGCGGGTTGATGTTAACAGTGAGGCCCTTCGCCTTGCTATCTGAGAGAACCTCCGCGATTCGGCCGCCTGCTTGGCTCATGACCGCTGGCTTGGAGCGGGGCGCGGCCTTAGGCTTGTGCTCAGCGGACGCTGCCATGAGACGCTCGAACACGCGGGCGCCCTCGATCTTTGCAAGTCCAGCGTCGCGGCGCTCCTGCTGTTCGGCAGAAACAACCCGGGCTGCATCGAGGATCTTGTCCCTGCGCGACGCATCCTTGAGGATGGGGGACAAGCGCATTCCATGATGGACCTTGAGATCGTTCGGTTCAGCGAATGCAGCAATGACCTCGTCAGGCAGTTCGGCAAGCTGCAGCAGGTTGTGCAGGTTCTGGCGCGGGATCGCCAGACGCTCGGCCATCTGAACCCGGCCGCCGTTATAGTACGCTTGGACGGCATGCTGATAGTTGCGCGCTCGCTCGAGGTCGGTGACGTCCTCGCGTTCCCGGTTCTCGAGATCCGCGAGCCTGAAAGCGGCTTCGTCATCGAGGGTTTCGATGCGGGCGATCAGCTCGATTTCCGAGTGATTGTTCGCGTTGAGCCACGAGACCGAGAAATGGCGCCGGGTGCCGACGATCAGCTCATAAGACGCTGGACCGTTCTTGGTGCGCCGGATGACGACCGGTTCCCTGTTGGTGCCTTCTTCGCGGATGGAATCGATGAGGCTCGCGCAACGCTCGTGAGACAGCTGGTCGTAGTCGCGCGCATTGCCCGGCCAGATCGTGCACTCACTCGGCTTGATCCGGATCGTGAGCTTCTTGACCGTCTTCGAGAGTTCGTCGAGGCCCGCGCCCCTGCGTTCGAGAAACGAGGGCGCCGGGACGGGTTCGCTCGGGCGCTCTACGACATCGGGTGCCGCCGAAGCCGCGGCCTCGTCATTTACTACAGGCTGGGCGGCACCAATGCTCTCGATCGCGTTAGCGAGCAGGCTGCGCCGTTTTCCTCCAGAGCTCATGCCGCCTCCGTAAGCCTGTCGGTGCCCAACTGGCCAATACGTGAGGGCCATTGCTTGCAGATGTCCTTCTCTACCTCGCGGAAAACCATGTTGAGGTTGTCACGGCATCGCGTGTAGGTCTGGTGGGAACCGTAAGGTTTGTTGATCTCATAGATAGAGGACATCTGAAGGCCGGCGTTCTTGATTTCCTCCGACAGGAGAATGGGGGTTGAAAGCAACTGACCGGCATAGGTCTTTTCCATGACCTGCAGCATCTGCGCTTCGTTTGTCCGGTTGGGCTGGAACATCGTGCAGACTACGCGGATGAACCCGTAGTCGATCGAGGTGTCGAAGCGCGAAACAAGGGTCATGGCCTCGCGGCAGGTCTGCATGAAATGGATCGTCGAAAGATAATCCAGCTGGCGCGCCGGCACCGGGATCAGGAGCCCATCGGCCGCAGTCAGGGTGTTGACCCCCAGAAAGCCCATCGCCGGCGGCGGATCGAGGATCACGACATCGTAATCGTACCGCACTTCCTCAAGACCGATGCGCAGCATGCGGAATGCACCGGCGATGGCGTCGGGGCCCTCTTCAATGGTGGCGGTCAGTTCCCACTCGGTGTCCTGAAGCCCAAGATTGGCAGGGCAGATATCGATGTTCGGCCAGGCGGTTTTCTGGATCGTCTTACGAAACGAGTCGGCGTCGTCCATGCGAGGAGACAGAAAATTCGAAAGCGTATGGGTCTCATCGACCATGGCCTCGAGATTGACGTCGAACATTACGCTCATCGATGCCTGCGGATCGCAATCGACCACGAGAACGCGATAGCCGCGCAGACCAAGATAATCAGCCAGATGCTTGGCTGTGGTTGATTTGCTCACGCCACCTTTGAAGTTCTGGACCGCGAGGACCACGGCCCGCTCATCAGGGGCTTTGCCCATCTTGATGCCGAGCGCTTCGCGAATGGCGATCAGATCTTCGACTGTGTAGTACCGGCGGCCATTGCTGGCAGTCTTGGGCGCAGGCAGGCGTCCACGCGCTTCTGCTTTCGAGAGGGCTTCGGGCGTCCTGCCGAGCATGTCGGCAGCGACAGTGGCCCCCATTGAGATATTGAGCGTCTTGCGATCGGCAGGGTCGATGGCAGCTTGGCGCAGTACACTCTTGGCGTTCTCACACGAACTGATCATTGCATCGAGAATCTGGCCCGACAACATGTGTGTGTCCCCTTCCGCAGCCCCGAATCAACCTGGTTCGGCAAAAAGGCAGCGAATTGATCGGTAATCCCGGACACGTATTCCAAAAAAGTGGTAGTCAGTCAATTCCATCTCAGACTGAGCGGCAAGGGTGACAACCGTGTCCATCTCCTCATTGTCCAAGACGTCGAGCCGCTAAGAAGCGGGACATCTACCGGTGATCCCCGAGCCGTTTGCCTCGAGGTACCGAAATTTTTGCTTCGTGAAGATTTCTAGATCCGATTGCCAACCCGCCGGCCAGCGCTCTGCGGCAAAGAGATGGATAATGACGAAGGTGAGCTCGCCCACCTTGCGCCCCTTCGCCTGTTAGGCAGGTTGGCGCGAGGGTGCGGTTCGGGAGGCGGTGGCTCTATCCGAAAATCTCGCCGCATCACGAACGGGGCATTACGGTATTTCCGAAGCTAGCCGTGGTAGGTAGTCGCGTCGATCTGATCGGCGTCATCATTTCCCGGAGCGCCGTACTCTTCATCGCCGGGCTCCTGCGCATGAGCGCGCACTTCTCCAATGCGCTGCGCAATCTCGCGTTCAAAGACCTTGAGCATCAATCCGGGGCCTGCAGGCATGGCTGCGACCTCTTCGCTGGCCCGCGGCAGTTCGCGCAACAGACGGGCGGTCACGGCCTCCACGCGCCGGACCGTGGCCTTGGGGGAAAGACCTGAAGCCTCAGCCATGCGCTGCCAATGCCTCGCGTAGATGTGCCGCCCCCGTCGCTGTCCGCCGATGGCCTGGGCATGGTTCTGAGTGATGTTTGCCCACCCCAGGCCCGACATGAGATCGTAGAGCGGAGCAAAGCGGTTAGCCTGATGTGTGAGCAGGACCGAATAGTTCTTTGCGTGGGAATCGACATTGCCGATGGCGATATTGAAGATCACCGCGTCAAGCAGCTGCGTGATTTCCCGCGCAGTCATATGCGCGCGCACGGTCGCGAAGAAATCCGCGATCGAAGGGCCGCGCGTACCGGTGCCGTTGTACTCGTACTTGGCGACGGGAGGGCGACCTAGAGACTGGCAGAAGTCCTCCTGATGAATTCGTCGCACCGCGCCCGGCTCGCCTTCACGATCGTAGCGCGTCACCAGGAGATAGGATCGCTGTCCGGCAAGGCCTGTCGTGACTGGCGCAGTGAGTAGCCCGGCGCGCCGCGCCAGAACCATGCACAGCGCCTCGTTCTGGACGCTGCCGAGAAGGCGCGGGTTGTCGGGCTTCAGGATATGCGTGGATGGGGCGCCATGCATCGGCACCCCGATCGCATCGCCGAGCTTTGCCACCGGAAGCTTGTCCTGCGCGCCGGCGAGGCTCATCGAGACGCCTTCCTCGTCGACGAGAAAGGGGCGGGCAGGCAGATCGCTTATGATCCGCTCCAGAGCATCGCTGCCCGTGATCTCGCGATAGTCGGGCGTCCCGCCCGGTGTATCGAGGCCAATGCTGAGCGCGCCGGCAAGATCGGTCCCGGTACGCGCGATCAGCCCGAGAACATCGTCCGCAGTCGCTCCCACAACACGGGTCATTGCGCGCAGTGGATCGCCTTCTGGAAGCAGGTTCATGAGCCAGAGAAGAACGATATCTCCTTTATAGGTGCTGCCATCGACGGGCATCCTGAGCGAAATCGGGAAATGGTCCGGTGCGGCCTGCCAGGCGACGCTGTAGGAAAGCCGGACCTCGTCGTTCGCCGCCACGAGCGTAGCGAGATGACGACCCTCGAAAGTAATGGCAAGTTCCATCCGCCGCTTCAGTCGGACGAGCCCAGAGCCGTCAGTCGCAACCCGACAGCCTGCGCAGCAGCCAGGGCCTTGCCGAGCTGGGCTGTGGCTTTGCCTGCCTCAAGATCCACGATGAAGCGCTCACCAGTGTTGATCGCAAGCGCAAGCTCGCGCTGGGTGAGGCCAAGGCCCTTGCGGGCGGTCGCAATCGCTGTGCCGAATTGTTGAGCGGTGTGTATCATATCTTCCCGTTCGGTAAGATGGCATCTTTATCATCTGGAGGCAAGGTCATATCTTCCCGATCGGTAAGAATATAAGCGTTGGTTGAAGTGGAACGACGGCATCACCGAACGGGAAGATGAATCTCAGTCAGACGTGGGATGAGCCTGCAATGGTGCGGCGTAGGCGCGCTGGAATTCACAGTGCTGCATGTGTGGCCATGCAGTAGCGCGATATGCGGTTATTTCATGCTGATGCCCGTCATTGATGCATCAGCATGAAAGCCTGGTTAGCGCGGAGTTTGAAAAGCAGGGTTACCAAACCCTTCAATCCTAAGCGAATGCTGAGCGATGCTCGGCGAGTGCAAAAAACTGCTCAAGGATCATGTTAGCGGAGCCGACCTCAGTGCCGGTATACGCATGCATCGTGGAAAGCACGCTGGAACTGCTCGGACTTGTCCGGCAAAGGGGCGGCTACATATGCCTTGCATGGTCTCGTGAACGGGACTTCAAAGACGAGTTGACGACCCAAGTATGAGCAGAAGCGAACGCGGCAAAGAAATGGAAGAGCCAATCATTGAGGCGAGCCGAGGTTCAGTCGCCAAGTTTATCGCCTATGCCAAGCGTCGCGGCACGATCACCGTCGACGAGCTGAACCTCGCGCTGCCGCAGGACCAGATGACCGCCGACCAGATCGAGGACGTCATGGCGGCGATGTCGGAGATGGGCATCAGGGTCGTGGAGAACGAGGACGATCCGGATGCCGATGACGCGCCCGCCAGCGCCGCCTCGTCGGACGACAGCGACGGGGATCGGGTGCCTGCCGACGAAGGGGCCAATGATGGCGCCGACGATGGCAGAGAGGGCGTTGACGGCGGCGCTGTCTTCGAGAGCCGTGAGCCGCGACCGAAGAAGGCCGAGAAC
This sequence comes from Novosphingobium sp. FG90, assembly GCF_057808725.1. Lineage (NCBI taxonomy): Bacteria > Pseudomonadati > Pseudomonadota > Alphaproteobacteria > Sphingomonadales > Sphingomonadaceae > Novosphingobium > Novosphingobium sp. FG90. Next base: position 32,313 of record NZ_JBMDIO010000041.1, on the reverse strand, counting down.
CTCGGCAGCACGGACGATCCGGTGCGCATGTACTTGCGCGAGATGGGCGCTGCCGAGATGCTCACCCGCGAGGGCGAGGCCGCTATCGCCAAGCGGATCGAAGCCGGCCGCGACATCATGATCCAGGGCTTGTGCGAAAGCCCGCTGACGTTCCATGCGATCATCGAGTGGTCCGAGGCGCTCAACGCCGGCCACATGCAGCTGCGCGAAATTCTCGATCTCGACGCGATGCTGGCGAAGGAGCCGCAGGTCGAGACGTTAGGCGAAGACGGCGGCGAAATCAGCGAGAAGACCGCAGGTCCCTCGTTCAGCGATGACGAGGAGTCCGAGGAGCAGGACGCCGCCGAGGTGGACGAGGATGGCAATCCGATCGCCAGCCCGCGCCGCGAAGAGGCGGATGCGGAGGAGGGCGGCATCAGCCTGGCGCAGATGGAAGCGACGCTGATGCCCGAGGCGCTGGAGAAGTTCGCGCTCATCGCCGGGCTGTTCCACAGCTTCGAGCGGCTTCAGGCCGACCGAACGGAAGCGGCCGGGCTGGGTATCATTTTCCCCGAGGCGCGCGAGGAACAGTACCTGCAACTGCGCGCCGAACTGACCGCCGAGGTGGAATCGGTCAAGTTCCATGCGGCCAAGATCGAGCAGTTGATCGACAACCTCTACGTGTCGAACCGCCGTCTCACGACGTTGGGCGGCCAGATGCTGCGACTGGTCGAGCGCTACAAGGTGAAGCGCGCCGATTTCCTCGAAGCCTATGTTGGCCGTGAGCTGGACGATACCTGGGTCGCTGAGATGGCGGGCCGGGACAAGAAGTGGGCCGCGTTCGCCGCCGCCGAAGCCGGCCCTGCCGAGCGGATCCGTAACGAGGTCGCCGAAATCGCCGCAACCATCGGCATGGCGCTCCCCGAGTTCCGCCGGATCGTCAACATGGTCCAGAAGGGCGAGCGCGAGGCGCGCATCGCTAAGAAGGAAATGGTCGAGGCGAACCTGCGTCTGGTGATCTCGATCGCCAAGAAATACGTCAATCGCGGGCTGCAGTTCCTCGACCTGATCCAGGAAGGCAACATTGGCCTGATGAAGGCGGTCGACAAGTTCGAGTACCGCCGCGGCTACAAGTTCTCGACGTACGCGACCTGGTGGATCCGGCAGGCGATTACCCGCTCGATCGCGGATCAGGCCCGCACGATCCGCATCCCGGTCCACATGATCGAAACGATCAACAAGCTGGTCCGCGCCAACCGCCGCTTCCTCCACGAGCATGGCCGCGAGCCCACGCCCGAGGAGATGGCTGAGCAGCTCTCGATGCCGCTCGAGAAGGTCAAGCGGGTGCTCAAGATCGCGAAGGAGCCGGTGTCACTCGAAAGCCCGGTGGGTGACGAGGAAGACAGCTCCCTAGGTGACTTCATCCGGGACGAGAACGCGGTGATCCCCGTGGACGCGGCGATCGAGGCGAACCTCAAGGAGATGATAACGCGTTCCTTGGCGTCGCTCACGCCGCGCGAGGAGCGCGTTCTGCGCATGCGCTTCGGCATCGGCATGAACACCGATCACACTCTCGAGGAAGTCGGTCAGCAGTTCTCGGTAACCCGTGAACGCATCCGCCAGATTGAGGCGAAGGCACTGCGGAAGCTCAAGCACCCTAGCCGGTCGCGCATCATGCGTGCTTTCCTCGACTGATAGCATCGCCAGTCTTTGGTGGGTATGTGAAGACATGACGTCAAAATTCAGAACGCCGAAGGAGCAAGTCGTTCGCGATGTGCTGGAGAAGCACGCTTGTCCGGTTCCTTACCATGAAGTGCGCACGCGATTTCTCGGAGCAATCGCCTCACCGTTGGTGGCGGCTCCGCCGCTGCCAGTGGTGAAGGCGCTGTGGGGCGGCGAATTTCCGCCGTTCGATTCCATGGGTGATCTCAATCATCTGATCGATGTGCTGATCAATCAGCTTTGGAACAGCCTGACCAAGCATAATAGCCGTACAGCGCCCTTCAGGCTTTACCGGCTTGATCTGGAGCCGTCGGCTGAGAATCTTGCGAGGTACGCCCGAGTGCGCCGACAGGAGCTGGAAGGCTTTGTTGAAGGTCTGTTCGGTGGTCATGAAACCCTCGACCTGCCGGAGCGAGCCCATATGTCCCTGGGGCACCTTGGTGAACTTCGCGCGATGATGGGCGGCATTGAGGACCTGGTCGCGCGCGATATCCAGGCGGAAAGCCGAACCCAGCTCGAGACGACCTTCAGACACGTGCGCGAACTCACCAAAATCATGGAAACCGAAATCCATGAGGCCGTGTTGTCTTGCGCCCGGGCTCGACATCAGATGCTCGAGGGATCTACGCTCACAAAACCCGTTATGCACTAACCGTGCAACCAGCCCGGATCGAGTTGAGACTTTGGCTTCCAAGAAAACCCTGAACGCGAAGAATCTTGAGGAGTTGGGGGCGGCTCGTCTCGCCCAACTGCTGATTGAAATCAGCACGGGAAATGCCCTAGCCAAGCGCCGCCTGCGCCTCGAACTGGCTGGCGCGCAAAGCCCGGCTGAGGTGGCGCGTGAGGTGGACAAGCGGCTCAGCACGATCCGACGATCGCGATCCTTCGTCGACTGGCAGAACCGTAAAGCCCTGATCGAGGACCTTCAGACGCAAAGGAAGGCCATTGTCGAGCAGGTCGCGCGGTCGGACCCTGCTGAGGGTCTGGCGTTGATGTGGCGTTTTCTTGGCCTGGCCAATTCCATCTTCGGGCGCTGCGATGACAGTAGCGGGATGGTCATTGCCATTTTTCACCAGGCTGTCGCGGATCTGGCGGAGATTGCCGTGCGGGCAAATCCCAGGCCGGAGGCGCTGGGTGACGCGGTCTATGATGCTTTGAGCGCCAATGAGTATGGCCAGTACGACGACCTGATCGGCACCCTTGCTGCCGTTCTGGGAGAGCGCGGGCTTACCTATCTGCGCGGTCGTATGACTGCGCTGGCGAAGACGCCGGTTAAAAGGCCGGCAGGCAAGGATCGGGTAGCCGTGGGTTGGGCATCAAGCGGTGCCATCTACCAGGATGAGATTGACGAGCGTAGCCGAGATAGCACGGTGAAGCTCGCTCTCATGGAGATCGCTGACGCATTAGGCGATGTCGATGCGTTCATCGCGCAGTACGACGAACCCACCCGCAAGGTGCCCCGGATCGCAGCTGAAATCGCCAATCGCCTCGTCGCCGCAGATCGTGCTGACGATGCCCTTCAAATTCTTGATGCGGCAACGCAGAACAATCCCAGTCACTCCAGCTTCAATTGGCCGGACTTCAAATGGGTTGATGCAAGGATCGCCGTTCTGGACGCATTGGGGAGGGGGCGTGAGGCACAGGACATGCGCTGGTCCTGCTTCGAAAGTTCGCTGTCGTCCAGGCACTTGCGTGAATACCTCAAGCAGCTGGCCGATTTCGAGGACATCGATGCTGAGACGCGTGCCTTCGACCACGCGCAAACCTGCAAAAGCGTTCTTGGTGCACTGTCGTTCTTCGTGACATGGCCGAAGCTTGACCGTGCCGCCGACCTTGTAATCGGTCGCTTCGAGAAGATCGACGGCGACCATTACGAAATCCTAACGCCTGCCGCTGACGCGCTTTCGGCGAAATATCCGTTGGCAGCAAGCCTTGTGCTGCGCGCCATGATCGATTTCACTCTGATCCATGCCCGGTCAACGCGTTACAAGCACGCTGCTCGCCATCTCCTCGAGTGCGCCAGCCTCTCGCGACAAATCTCCGATTTTGGCGCGCATGAATCTCACACCGATTATGAAGCGAGATTACGCAAGATGCACGGGCGCAAGAGCGGTTTCTGGGGCCTGGTCGATTGACATGCTGCCGCCCCGGATTGGTTCTCGAATTTATTGTGAACCCCGCCTTCGTGACTGCTCATCCTCTTGGATGACCGGTCCCGACCAGAAATTGCCTTTTATGAGCGGGAACGCGAACGGCCGGGTTCCCCAAAAGCGGCCAACGCTTAAAAATGGGCAGATTGTCTCACCATCAATGGCACATGACAGAAGCGCGTCTCGTAGCTAAGAGCGCAATCGGTGCATCGACTTCGCAATCTTGTCCTTGCCAATCGGCCCCTTGCCTGCGCGGTGCTTGTACTCGCGCTGATGATGAAGATCGTCATGCCGGCGGGGTTCATGCCAACCGTTTCGAACGGGCGGATCGTGGTCAGCATTTGCTCGGGTACCGGGCCGATGACGATGGTCATTACGATCCCCGGCCTTGAACATGGGAAATCCGGTAGCGACGGTCATCAGGGCAAGGCAGAACAGCCTTGCGCCTTCTCAGGCTTGTCGGCGCCGTCCCTCGCTGCTGCGGACCCAATTCTGTTGGCGGCTGCGATTCTGTTCGTGCTGGCGCTCGGCACGCGCCCTCTGGTGCTGCGAGCTTCGACAGCGCCACCCTATCTGCGTCCACCCCTGAGGGGGCTTCCGGCAATCTGATCGTTCGTCGTCGCATGAGGGGCTGAGGGGACGGGTGCGTGTATCGCGTCCGCCTCCTTCGCTGTCATGCACCTGCGTCCGATTTGGCTTGGCTCAATGCGCGCTCTTGCGGCTGCCAGGCCTGCCGAGGATTACCATCATGATAATCGCTGCCTGGTTTTGCCGGGTTCGCCACTTCGCATGACTGCGCGAAGTCGCATCCTCCTGCGCCAGTTCCATTTGTGGCTGGGCGATCGTCAAGCGGACCCGTCCCTGGTATGAAGCGGGAGCGGCGGCATGACGCAGGTATATTTCTCGGAGGCTCGCCACGCCGATGATGTCCTGCGGCTCGCGCTCGGCGCCGCGCAGCTCCCGACCGACGATCTCGGCGGTCCCGACCAGATGTTCGTAAGCGCCGACGGAACCCGGCCTTGTGCGGATTGGGATCGGCGTGAATTTCGCAGGGCAGATGGAGGCCTTGCGAGTGGATATCGAGCAGTCAAACGAGGCTCGTATGAGCGCACGCCGAGATGGCGGAGCGGTCGTTCGAATGGAACGGCGCCGGCACTGGAGCGACGAAGAGAAGCTGGCGATCCTGAAGGAGACCACGCAGCCAGGTGCCATTATGGCGGTGGTGGCGCGTCGGCACGGGATCGGGACCGGTCAGCTTTATACCTGGCGCAAGCAATTGCTCCGCGGCGCGATGGCTGGGTTCGTGCCCGTCGAGCTGACGCCTGCCGAACCGCTCTGCAAGTCCGACGCAGGCCGGATCGAAATCCGGCGCGGCGGTGACTTCATGGTGTCGATCGACAGGTTGGTCGACAGAGAGACGTTGAGATTGGCGCTCGAGGTTATCGGGGAGCTTGAACGTTGAGCCTGACGCTGCCGCCATCGGCGAAGATCTATCTTTCGCTGTCGCCGTGCGACATGCGCAAGGGCTTTGATGGTCTGTCTGCGCAGGTGCGCAATATTCTCCAGCTCGATCCCTTCTCCGGCGCGGTGTTCCTGTTCCGCGGAAAACGAGGCGATAGATTGAAGGCGCTGGTGTGGGACGGGTCGGGGCTTTGCCTCTATGCGAAACGCCTCGAGCGCGGAAAGTTCGTATGGCCCAGAACCCAGGATGGAGCGGCCGCCCGGCTCTCGGCTGCACAGTTGGCAATGCTGATCGAAGGACTGGACTGGCGGCAGGCGATTGTTCACGACGAGGTGCTCGTGCCGATGCTCGCTTGAGCGATAAAACCGCAGGAAACTGCCGTTTTATGTAGGATGGGATCGCGGCTTGCGCTATAGTTCGGGGCATGCGGTTCGACCTTGATCGCCTCCCCACAGACCCCGTTCTCCTGCAGAAAATGCTGCGGGAGATGGCTGAGATCATGGAGCTGGAGCGGGCCGAACTTGGGACCGCAAAGCAGACCGTCAAAGCTCAGGGTCTGACGATCGAGAAGTTGGAGCACCGTCTTGCCCGGCTGCTGCGCGTCCAGTTCGGTCGCAGCTCCGAGAAAATGGACATCGCACAGCTGCGGCTGATGTTCGAGGAGGTGGATGCCCCGGATCCGGCCAATGATGACGCCCCTGCGGCGTCGAACGCGAAACCGGCGCGCAAGGCCGGAACCAGGGCGCCGATCCCCGCACATATCCCGCGCCAGACAACGCAGCATCTTGCCGAGCCATGCGGCTGCGGTGGTAGCGAGACTGTCATCTGCGAAGACGTCACCGAAGTGCTGGATTACGTACCCGCCTGCTTCCGTGTCCTGCGTCATGTTCGCCCTCGCATCGCCTGCCGATCCTGCGAAACGATCCGCCAGGCGCCGGCCATAGATCTGCCGTTGCCCAAGGTGATGGCAAGCAGCGCACTGCTCGCGCATCTCGTCGTCAGTCGCTTCGTCGATCATCAGCCCTGGCATCGCCAGTCGGTGATCCTGCGCCGGCAGGGTGTGGAGATTGATCGTGACGTGATGGGCCGCTGGTCGCGCAAACTGGCCTGGTTGATGGCGCCGCTCGGCGAACGGTTGCTCGCCCACATCCTCGAAGCTCCAAAGATACACGGCGACGAGACCCCGGTGACCCTGCTCCAGGGCGAAGACGGTAGCCAAACCGCCTACTTCTGGGTCTATCTGCGCGACAGCCGCTCAAGCGGGGACATGAGCCCGCCTGCCGTGGCGTTCCGCTTCACGACCGGGCGCGGCGGTAAGCATCCGGCGGCCCACCTTGCCGGTTACCGTGGATACCTTCAAGCCGACGGCTATGCCGGCTACAATGCGCTGTACCATGACCCCAAGACCAAGGCACCGCGAGGCGTGATCGAGGTTGGCTGCTGGGCTCACTCGCGACGCAAGTTCACTGACATTCTGGAAAAGAACCCATCTCCGGTAGCTGCGGAAGCGGTCGTGAGGATCAGCGAATTGTTCGCGATCGAACGGGATATCAAAGGAGCGCCGCCCGATGAGCGGCGGCGGGTTCGCCAGCAGCTGGCCCTCCCGAAGCTTGCGGCCTTGCGGCCATGGCTGCATGCCCAGATGCAGGGATTGTCCTCGGACAGCGCATTGGCGAAAGCATGCCGTTATCCCCTTAACCGCTGGACGGCGATGGTCCGTTATTGCGAAGATGGCCTGCTGGAGATCAGCAACAACCTGGTCGAAAATGCCTTGCGCGGCGTTGCTCTGGGGCGCCGCAACTGGATGTTCGTCGGGTCCACCAAGGGCGGGGATGCCTCGGCGCTATTTTACTCGCTTGCCGAAACGTGCCGCCTGAACGGTGTGGAGCCCGAAGCCTGGTTCACCGACGTAATCGAGCGTATCGGCAACCATCCAATCAACCGGATCGACGAACTCCTGCCGTGGAACTGGCAGGCCGCAAAAGCGATCCAGAACCTGGAGCAAGCTGCTTGAGCAACGCCTTCGTCGTGCACATGACGATCACTCTGGATGACGTGACGCCCGCCGTGACCCGCATGATCGAAGTGCCGCTCGGCATCCGGCTCGATCGTTTGCATACTACCTTCCAGGAAGCGTTGGGGTGGACCGATAGCCATCTGTGGGAGCTGACCTTCGGGCGCACGGGCTTCGGCATCCCTAACCCGTCCTACGGCTTTGGTGGCCCGCTCGATGCACGAAAGACGACCCTCGCTGAGGCGTTGGAGGGAATGCGCGGCAAGACCTTCCAGTACCTCTACGACTTTGGCGACGGATGGGAGCACAGCGTCAGGATCCACGGCATCGCTCCGGCTGACCTGCAAGGCAGCTATCCGCGCCTGCTGGAAGCTACCGGAATGCGCCCACCGGAGGACTCGGGAGGTCCTTGGGGCTATGCCGAGAAGCTGGAGGCTCTCACCGATCCGTCGCATGAATACCATGAAGAGGCGTTGGATGCTCTTGGCGACGACCATGACGCCCACGCTCAGCCCAACATCGAGGTGATCCACGCTCGCTTCGCGGCACTCGCCAAGAAATGGGCGCCGCGCTCGCGGAAACCCAAATAACCCTACGTCAACGCCGCCTTCCGTCGGCGCTTACAGATGTTCTTCAGCCTGTCCGACGATGAAGAGCTGATCGGGTTCATCGGCCTGGAAGGTAGCGGCACCGACCGGCTGCTCCGCTCGCTGGTCGTGCTGCCGACCCGGCGCGGCAAAGGATATGGCCGGATGCTGGTCGAACGCCTTGAAGGCGTTGCTGATGGCGCGGTCGAGCGGCTGCACCTCCTGACCAGCGGCACCGGGGAGTTCTTTCGCAGGCTTGGTTACACCGATGCCGATCGCGACGCCGCGCCGGCCTTCATCGCAGCGACCGCGCAGTTCACGTCGCTGTGCGGTCCGCGCGCGACCTATCTCGTCAAGGATCTTGGATGACGCGCCTTCGTGACGTACCCGACGCCGACCATCTGCCAGCACTCGATCGCGGCATCGCGATCACCCGGCCCGCCGCCGGCATGGGCGACGATCAGCCGCCGCCTCGCATCCTGCTGCTGTACGGGTCGCTGCGCGAACGCTCGTTCAGCCGGCTCGCGGCTGAGGAAGCGGCACGACTGCTGATCCTCTTCGGCGCGGAGGTGCGGATATTCGATCCCAGCGACCTGCCGCTCCCAGATCAGGTGAAGGGTGACGATCATCCGGCGGTCCATGAGCTGCGCCAGCACGCGCTCTGGTCCGAAGGCATGGTTTGGTGCAGCCCCGAGCGGCACGGCCAGATCACCGGCATCATGAAGGCGCAGATCGACCATCCGCCGCTGGAGTTCGGCGGCATGCGGCCGACCCAGGGTCGCACGCTCGCGGTCATGCAGGTGTCGGGCGGCTCGCAGTCGTTCAACGCGGTCAACACGCTGCGCCTGCTTGGCCGCTGGATGCGCATGATCACGATCCCCAACCAGTCGAGCGTGGCGATGGCGTTCAAGGAATTCGACGAGGCCGGCCGCATGAAGCCGTCGAGCTATTATGACCGCATCGTCGACGTGATGGAGGAACTGGTGCGGTTCACGATCCTGACCCGCCCGCACGCCGGCCAGCTCGTCAACCGCTATTCCGAACGGAAGGCTGTACAGGCAAAGCATGAAGCTGCCACCGATCTTGCGGTCCAAGCCGTTCTGTAGGCCAGCACTTCAATCATCGACTAATCGGAAAGCCGAGCCGCCATCGCCACGTTGCAGCATCACCTCCATCCTATTGTGCTCGGCCGGGAAGCATCGCTGTAAGGATATACTTCCCACTCCTCCTCGTTTCGAAAACAACTCCGGCAAGGTGGAGGGCAATCAGAACGTACAGCAAATTTACCGCTGACTCGTGCACTTCCTTCAAGGGCTCGTCCTCTGCGTCATCGCCTATCTCTTTCCGCTCAGAACCTTTGAGTAAGACGCTGTCCCTGTCATCTGTGCCCCGACCAACGGCGTGGGACGGAGCCTCGCTAATCCATTTCGTGGAGGGCAGACCAGCCATGCCAATGCCGGTCGCTATGATGATGCTAAGCGTTCCCCAAATAGCGTAGACCATCAATGCACCTAACGGATTGTGCGATGGATGGATTTCATTGTGTCCGGCTCTAATCTCCGGGATATGGGCAAGCGCTTTACGCGGACTCGGTGGGAACGCTGTGAACCGTGCCTCTTTGGGTCCAACGAAACCCCAGAGCAGTCTAAACGCCAAAACGGTTGCGAGGGCGTATCCCACCCAGACGTGCGGCCCCGAACCCTCTTCCGTGAAAATTGCATTCCCGATGACAGCAAGAACGATTGACCAATGGGTCACCTTAACAACGGGGTCCCATTTCGCCTTTGCTCGGGCTGAGTCTTTTAGGGGCCGGACTGGGATTCCAGGTTTTGAACTCTGCATTTCAGATTCCTCCGCGTGAATGGGAAGATGACTTCATTCTCTACAGCGATTGCCAACCTACGCCCTCATGGCTCCTTCTCGTTACCTTGCCATATCGTATGAGAATCGATGAGTAATTTCACGATAGCTCGTGTCGCAGAGCTGCGCGCGTCTATGGCCAGCCGGTCCGCATCATGTGCTTGCCGTCGGGAATAGAGCAGATCGGACAGGTCGATAATGCCCCCTTCGTACCCGCGCTCCGTCCGTGTGGCGGCGTCGAGCGAACTTCTGGCAGCACCCTGAAGCCGCTGCCAAGCGACGTAGCGGCCAGAGGCGTTCGCCATATCAGTATCGGCCATCGCCAGCACCATCCGGCGCGCTTGCGCGAGATCCATAGAGGCAGCGGAGGCATTGGCTTCCGCCTGATCCTGCTGGAATTTCCGGTATCGTCCTCCCAATGGGATCGAGAAGACGACACCGACACCGCGTTCAATGCCAGAACGCTCGCTAAAGGCCCGGACGCCCAGCTGTGGGTCCGGCAAGCGATCAGCCTTCGCCCGCCGTGCGACGACTTCAAGACGCAGAGCTTCGCGATCAGCAGCCCCAATTTCATGACTGCGCTGGATCACCAGATCATGAAGTGCAGTCAGGTCCTGAGAAGGCAGGACTGGATCAGCCAAGGATGGTGCGTCCGACGGCAGGGCCAGATCGGGGAAGTTCGATTGCAGCAGCGCTCGCGCCTGTTTCATATCAGCCAGGCTGGCTGCCGCGACACCCTTGGCCTGATCGAGCGCCGCCTGGGCCTGGTCGGTGTCAAGCATCGATGCATCGCGTAACTGCACTCGCCTCTTCACGGCAGCGAGACCGCGTTCGAGTAATGCGACGTTCGATTGATCCGTGCGGTTGAGCTCGCTTGCCGTCAGCCAGTCGTACCAGAGCTGCGACAGATACAAGGCCGCCTGATGGCGCGTATCTTCCATCCGGTTTTGCGCGACTTCGACACCAAGCTGGCCTGCCTCGCGATCCAGGGCAGCCTTCCCGGGCAAGCGAAAAGATCGGCTGACCGTGCCGTCGAACTCCGTATAATTCCGCTCCAGCCGCACGTCGCGATTGATGTAGCTTCCGGTGAGCTGGACCTCGTGAGGGCCAACGCGGAGCATATCGCTCGCCGCCGATGCAGCGCCGACGCGCTTGCCCGCTGCCTCGACGGTCGGATGACCGTCAAGCGCCTTCACCACCTGCTCCTCAGGCGGCAAGGACCATTGAAGACCAGTCGCTTGCGCGTGCGCGGCAGTTGCGAGCGCAGTCGCTATCGAGATGGATAGCGGCAAGAGGGCAGTCAGCTTCTTCATGAAATCCTCCCGCGCTCGATGATCGGCAAGGAGTGCCAGCGCACAGGTTGTTTGCGGCGCGATGAGGCAACCGCAGCGATTATGGCGGGGATCATGGAATCCTCGACGACGAGCTCGAATGCGATCCGATGGAGGACTCCTCTTACCTGCTCATGCGTTCCGGCGTCGCTGAAGTCGCGACCGAGAACGGCTTCCTCACGGCGATGGATCGGCGCGGACGCAACGGTTCGAATAGCCTCCACCAGAGTTCCCGCATCCGGAGGGGAACAGTGGAGGACCAGCAGAAGCTCAGCCATTGGCCAGCACCTCTTCGAAATCCTGCTCGCCGCGGCCCTCTCCGAACCTTTCGAAAAGGATCGGGAGAAGTACCAGAGTGAGCAACGTGGACGTGACCAGCCCGCCGATGACCACAATGGCAAGCGGGCGCTGTATTTCGGATCCCGGACCGGTCGCGAACAGCAGGGGGACCAGGCCGAAAGCGGTAATACTCGCGGTCATTAGGACGGGGCGGAGGCGTCGCTCGGCACCCAGGCGCACCGTCTGCGTCATGCTCTGCCCCTCCTGACGGAGTTGGCGGAAATAGGAGACCAGCACCAAGCCGTTCAGCACCGCGATGCCAAGCAGAGCAATGAAGCCGACGGAAGCAGGCACTGACAGATACTCTCCCGATGCCCAGAGCGAGATCAGGCCGCCGACCATGGCGAAGGGAATGTTGACCAGGATCAGCGTGGCGGCCCGCAGCGAACGCAAGGTGGCGAGCAGGACGAAGAAGATAAGGAGCAGCGCGACGGGAATGACCATCATGAGCCGAGCCGATGCACGCTGCTGATTTTCGAACTGGCCACCCCACACGATGCGATAGCCGGGCGGGAGCGGCACCTTGCTCGCGACTGCGGCCTTCGCCTCGTCCACATAGCCCACCAGATCACGACCAGAGACGAAGGCCTGGACCAGAGCGAAGCGGGAACCATTCTCATGGTCGAGCTTCACCGGACCCTGCGTATGCTTCACCTGCGCCATGTCGCTGACCCGGGCGAGCGTTCCACCCGGCGTCATGATCTGCAGGTCTTCAAACCGGGTCGCATCATTGCGGATGCTTTCGTCACCGCGGATGACGATCGGGATCCGCTTCTGACCTTCGGCGACGATACCGGACCGAACGCCTTCCACCTGTGCGCGCAAGGTGTCCTGTAACTGATCGATCGGCATGCCAAACCGGCCTGCGGCTGCTCGGTCGATGTCGAGCTGCAGGTAGTCCACGCTGTCGTTCGCGACCGTCAACACTTCCGTCGCGCCGCGCACCTGGCCCAACTCATGCTGCACGCGACCTGCAAGATCCGCGAGGACCGCCGAATCCGGTCCGAAAATCTTGACAGCCAGGTCGCCCCGGGCGCCGGTCAGCATTTCCGAGACACGCATTTCGATCGGCTGGGTGAAACTGGGCTGGATGCCAGGCAGGCCGTCGACGGCCTTGCGGATCTGCTCCAGGACGAACTCCTTGCTGCCGCGCCACTCGGACTGCGGCTTCAGACGGACGAAGGTGTCGGTCTCATTAGGTCCCATCGGATCAAGCCCGATTTCGTCAGCACCAACCCGCGCGATGACTTCCTGCACCTCGGGGACACCCATCAACGCGCGCTCGACCGCCTTGTCGCCCTCGACGGACTGGGCCAGGCTGATGGAGGGCAGCTTCGTCAGCTGCACGATGACTGACCCTTCATCCATCGTCGGCATGAAGGTTTTGCCCACTGCTCCATAGGCCAATCCGGCGAGGACCAGTCCGAGAGCCGAGAGGCCGTAGACCAGGCGCTTGCGCGCAAACGCGCCATTCAGAAGCGCACGGTAGCGAGGCGTTAGCCAGCGCATCACCCATGGGTCCCCATGATGTCCGCTTTTCAAGCCGAACGAGGCAAGAACGGGAACGAGCGTCAGCGCGAGCAGGAGCGATCCTGCCAGGGCGAAGACAATGGTGAGGGCAACCGGCGCGAACAGCTTGCCTTCCAGCCCCTGCAGCGAGAGCAGAGGAAGGAACACAAGCGCGATGATGATGATGCCCGCCGATACCGGCACCGTCACGTCGCTGGTTGCGCGGAAGACCTGGTGAAGGCGCGGATGGGAGTCATCCTGTTGGTGCGACAGACGCTCTACGACGTTCTCCACCACAACGACCGCACCATCCACAAGCATGCCAATAGCAATGGCCAGTCCACCGAGGCTCATGAGATTCGCGGACAACCCGGCCATGCTCATGAACAGGAACGTCACCAGCGCGGCCATCGGCAGTGTGACCGCCACGATCGCGGCGGCTCGCCAGTCACCGAGGAAAACGATCAGAAGGATTACGACCAGGACGGTCGCTTCCAGCAACGCCTCCTCAACCGTTCCAACCGCTCGGCCGATCAGATCGGACCGATCGTAGAAGACCGCGATGTGCGTTCCGGCTGGCAGGCCACGCTCGACCTCGGCCAGACGGTCTTTGACGCCGGTCACAACCTGCCGTGCATCGGCACCGCGAAGAGCGATCACAAGGCCCTCGACCGCCTCTGCCTTGCCGTTCTTGGATACCGCGCCATAGCGCGTCAGGCTGCCCGTCCCGACACTCGCCACATCCCCCAGGCGGACGATGCGCCCGTCACGGCTCGTTATGACCAGCGACTGGAGATCGGCCACGGATCGGATCGCGCCGACAGCCCGAACGATCAGGGATTCTTCGCCAGTGACGAGGCGGCCGGCTCCGTCGTTGCGATTGCCACCGTCGATGGCCGTCTTGATGTCGGCAACGGATAGATGGGCTCCGGCCAAGGCGAGAGGATCGGGCCGGACCTCGAAGGTACGGACATATCCACCAAGTGCGTTGACGTCGGCGACACCGGGCACCGTCCGCAGCGCGGGACGGATGGTCCAGTCGAGAAGCTCTCGCCTTTGCTGGAGGCTGAGCGGCCCCTCGATCGTGAACATGAAGATATCGGACAGAGGCGTGGAAATCGGCGCCAGGCCACCCGACACGCTCGCCGGCAAATCCGCCATCACTCCGGACAGGCGCTCCGCCACCTGCTGACGCGCCCAGTAGATATCTGTGCCATCGGTGAAGTCGATGGTGATATCGGCAATCGCATATTTGGCGGACGAACGCAGGATAGACTGCCGGGGAATGCCCAGCATCTCCATCTCGATCGGGGCAATGACGCGGCTTTCGACCTCTTCCGGCGTCATGCCGGGAGCCTTGAGAATGATCTTGACCTGCGTCTGCGCTATATTGGGATAAGCATCCACGGGTAGCTGAACGAAGGCCCATGCGCCGAGGCCGGCGACAGCCAGCGCAAGCGCTACGACGAGCAGGCGATAGGACAGAGCCTTCGCGACGAGTGACTGAAGCATGGGCCCGACCTATTTCGAGATGGCGAGCGCTTTGAGCGCGCTTGTGCCCGTAGTGACGACGTTCTCACCGACGCTGACGCCGGTCAGGAGAAGGACCTGGCCATCCACCGCGCCGCCCTTTGTCACCCTGCGCTGAACATAACCGCCCCGGACCGCCACGAAGACCACCGACTTGCCGTCAGTATCCACTACGGCCGCGGCAGGCAGGACGACTGCGCCTTTCGGTGCAGGCCCGAATATCGTGACATTGCCCGTGGCGCCTGCGATGACCCCTGGAGCGGCGGGAAGGCTCGCCTTCAGCGAGGCAGATCGCGTCATCGCGTCGATGGTGCTGCCGACAGATGTGACGGTGCCAGAAAGCGCGCCGAGTTTGACCGTCATGCCGGGTCTGATCTGTCCAACAAGCCGCTCGGGAACCTGCGCGACGACTTCGTAACGGCCATTCGCATCGATCACATAGGGAGCAGTCGTCCCGTCCAACGGGTCGCCTGTCTGGATCTTGGCACGCGTAATTCTGCCCGCGATCGGAGCTGTCAGCGTGTAGGTGCCGCTGCTCCCATGCCCGCCGACAAGGCTGAGAATGCGGCTTTTCTCGCGAACGTCCGCACGCGCCTCCATGGCCACTGCGCGGGCTTCGTCGGCTCGCGCTCCGGCAATCACCCCTTCCTTGTCCAGTTGGGACAGCCTGGCGGCACTCGTCTGCGCGACACCCAACCGTGCATTTGCACGCGCGAGATCGGCGCCCAGCGTCAGAATGTCACGGCTCGAAACCACGGCCAGTGGTTGCCCGGCCTGTACGCTGTCGCCTTCCACAACCATGGTGCGCATCACCACACCCGGAAGTGTCGCGGTCACCGCTACACGCGCGTTAGCGGGCGGACTGATCGTGGCGGGGAGATCGGCGATCGGCGCTTCTGATGCAGGCAATGCCGGAGAGGCCTTGATGCCGAGCAATCTCGCCCTGTCCGGCAGCACGGCAAGCATGCCGGCAGCTTTCTCGGTCTTGACCTGCGTTCCCGCCGAGACGGTTTCCGAGCGAGGAAACATAGTCCAGCCCAAGCCCGCGACTGCGACGGCTACAATGGCGCCGCCCACCAGATATTTGCGTCCGTTTTCCATTTCGCCGCGATATCGGGTTCAACCTGACGGCGTCTTGACGATGGGAAATTACTGCAGGCGGAAATCCAGGATGAGTTCTCTCAAGGTCTCGCTCGTTCGAATATGACCGTTATGTGCGCTCATAATCCGATGGGTTATGGAGAGGCCGAGACCCGCGCCATGGGGGCTGGCATGGTCTGCTCGCTGATGGCGGCGGATGAGTTGCGCCAGCTTCTCTTCGCTGAGGCCGGCGCCTTGGTCGCGCACCCTGATGATCGCTCCGGGCCCGGATATGATCGTCACGGTGCCACCCATGGGCGTCGCGCGGACGGCATTTTCAATAAGGTTTCGGATTCCCGCCCCGATCGCTTCCCTGTGGCCGTATATCTTTGGCACCTGGCCTTCGGACTCTATCGCGATCTCGCGTCCTTGCGCGATGACGGTCGCTGCCAGGGACGAGACACTGTCTTCAGCCAATGTCTCGAGATCGAGTGGCTCAGGCGTCATGGGCATGGTGGCGTCCGCGTCGATCTGCGCCAGTAGCAGGAGCTGATCCACAAGACGGCGCATGGCGCTGACCTGCGCCTTCAGAGGATCTCCATCCGATCCCTCGCGTCGATCAAGCTCTAGAGACAAAATGGCCAACGGCGTCCGCAATTCGTGGGCGACGTCAGACGCAAAATCCGCCTGTTGCTGAGCTGAGGTGTCGAGTCGGTGAAGCAGGTTGTTGATGGATCGCACGAACGGTTTCGCTTCAGCAGGCATATCGGCTTCATCGATCTGCATCCCGCGTTCGGTCGGTGCGGTTTCGATATGACGCGCCGCTTTGCTCAGGGGCTCGAACGCCGTTCTGATGACCCATGTGGTTGCAAGGCCCATTGGCAGGATCAGCACCACCAGTGGGATGAGAACATGATCGAACAGTTCCGTCGATGCCGCGTCGCGCATGGTCGGATCGAGCAAGGCGCTAAACGGTATGCCATATTCCGAGAGGACAGCGTAGATCAGCGACACCGTACCGATGGCGCCAACCAGCAGCAGGCCACCGATGAGCCGATGGCCAACCGAAAGTCGCTTCAGCACGGTTCCCGGTCTTCTAGCAAGTAGCCTAGCCCCTTGATCGTATGGAGCATGTTGCGAGCTCCGCATTCCTCAAGTCGACGACGCAGCCGCGAGATTGCGGCATCCACTGCATTAGGGGATATCTCGTCTCGAAAACTATACAGTGCATTTTCGATACGAGATCGACGAACGACTGCACCAGCCTCCCGCATGAGTAACTCAAGCAGGCTGGTCTCGCGAGGTGACAGATCGATGGCCTTACCCTGATACCGCGCGCGATGAGCGCTCGTGTCATAGGATAGGCTGCCCACCTCCAACACGGGCGCTGCCCGAGCTCCCGGACGGCGAAGTAGTGCCCGAATCCTCGCTGCCAGCTCATCCGCCTCTACCGGTTTGACGACATAGTCGTCAGCGCCGCCGTCCAGTCCATCGACCCGCTGCTGGAGCGAACTGCGGGCTGTCAGCATCAGGACCGGCACCGCAAGGCCCGCGTCACGCCTCTTCTTGATCCAATGTACGCCGTCACCATCGGGCAAGCCCAGATCGAGGATGAGTGCATCATACTGAGCCGACCCAAGAGCCAGATCCGCCTCCGCTGCCGAATAGGCACAATCGCATACGAATTTCCGACGCGTAAGGCCCTCCGCCGTCAGATCTGCCAGGTGGCGATTGTCTTCAATGATCAGAATGCGCATGCTCTCATCCGGCGATGGTTTTACCCGGCATATTACCGAACCGATCTGACATCGTCCTGACCATATGAATTTCTTCTGACGCTTGTGATCCGATACGGCGTCGCGCCTCCAAATTTGTGCGGATCGAGCTTGCCGGACTGGCACGAGATAGCGAACAGGCTATAATGCGGGTCAAAGAAATGGCTTGGCTTCAAAGGGGATTACGATGCGCAGCCACCGGGAAACCCATCTCGTCTCTCGTATCGGATGGCTTCGTGCCGCGGTGCTAGGCGCCAACGACGGCATCGTATCCACGGCTAGCCTGATGATCGGCGTCGCTGCGTCCGGTGCCTCCCGTTCTTCCATGTTGATATCTGGTATAGCGGGTCTGGTGGCCGGCGCGATGTCGATGGCGGCGGGCGAATATGTGTCGGTAAGCTCTCAGTCTGACACCGAAGCGGCGGACTTGCGCCGGGAGCAGCAGGAAATCGCTGACAATCCCGATGCGGAATTGGCAGAGTTGGCTGGTTTCTATGTTCAGCGAGGGGTCGACGAAAAGACCTCGCATGAGGTTGCGAAACAACTCATGGAGCATGATGCACTGGGTGCTCATGCTCGCGAAGAACTCCACATCACCGAGATGACTGCCGCACGCCCGATCACAGCGGCATTGACGTCTGCCTCGACGTTCACGGCCGGAGCCCTGCTGCCTCTCATCCTTGCGGCTTTGCTGCCGGCGTCGCTCACCGTAACAGGCGAAGCGCTGGGATCGCTCCTGTTCCTGGCGCTCCTGGGATGGGTGGGAGCTGCCGCTGGCGGTGCAAACCCGCTCAAACCTGTCGGTCGTGTGGTGTTCTGGGGGGCGTTGGCCATGGGTTTGACCGCTGGCATTGGCAGCTTGGTCGGGAAAGCAATTTAGGACAAAGGCCCAAAAGCTGCGCACATGAAACTTCTTCTACGACGTTAAGAGCGTGTCGCTTGCAGCGACCACCGCAGCACTCGCTACAAAGCCAAACGAGGCAAACAGCGCGTAAATATCTTAATCAAGCACTTGAGCAAATCCGGCCACCCCTTCAGGTAATGATGGACGACGCTCCGGTTTGGCAGACGGCCGGATTTCTTCGACCTTACCCAGGCCTCCGAAAATCGCTTCCATTGTTCGGACGCACAAAGCGACCCCCTCGTCAGCAAGCGCGTACCAAACGAGTTTGGCCTCCTTTCTCGTTTGAACGAGATTGGCCCGGCGTAACTCCCCTAGCTGCTGGCTGAGTGCTGGTTGGACAATGTCTGTCGCTTCGCCGATCTCCGATACGTTGCGCTCCCCGCGTAACAGGCAAGAGAGGATCATGAGGCGCTGTGGTTGCGCAAAGACCTTGAGCTTTTCGGACGCGACGGTCGCAGCTTCGCGGTCCTCGTAAAATGCCTCGTTCATAGCGCGTCCGCAAAGCGGCAAAACCAGTCCTGGCGATCTTCTGCGATGTCAGATGGTGGGCAGAGCAAAGGCTGTCCTTCCCGCCATCCTTCAGGCGCAAGTTTCTGGGCACTGCCCACCACTTGCAGTGCTTTAAGCAACCGCAGCATCTCATCGACCGATCGCCCAACATTATGGGGGTAGCATGTGATCGCCCTTATGACCCCTTCGGGATCGATGAAGAATGTCGAACGCATAGCCATGCTGTCAGCAGATTGCTCGTCAACCATGCCATAGGCATGCCCAATCGCCATGCTCGGATCCTCGATTATCGGGAAGCGGACATCCGCTCCGAGCGTCTCTCGGATCGCTCTGACCCACGCCATGTGCGAGTAAAGGCTGTCGACTGACAGTCCCAACAGCGACGTTTCAAGGGCATCAAATTCCGACTGCCGACGGGCGAGTTCAGCGAATTCGGTGCTGCAAACTGGCGTGAAGTCAGCGGGATGGGAAAAAAAGATCACCCATCGTCCACGCAACTTTGAAAGCTGAATTTCGCCCCCGGTCGAACGGGCGCGAAAGTCTGGCGCGGGCTCTCCAATGCGCGGTGAGCGAGATTCAATTCTTTGGGCCATTTCCATGACGTCTCCTTCGACGCTCCTCCCTCTTGACGCAACAAGATTATTCGATTACACGATATATGTAAATGTGAATTTGTGAGGTTTTCCGTGGCCGACTCCGCTCTTGCAGCCGCCTCATCGCAGATCTCAGCCGCTCAAACGGACACCCCCCAGATCAAGGCGTTCTTTGACGAGCCGACCTTCACGGTGACCTATGTTGTTCATGATCCCGAGAGCCGCCACGCTGCGATCATCGACAGCGTGCTGGACTATGACCCCGCCTCGGGTCGCACCTCCTTCTCCTCGGCAAACGCGCTTGTCGCTTTTGTCGAGGAGAAGGGGCTTGCTATCGACTGGCACCTGGAGACGCACGCTCACGCGGATCACCTGTCAGCTGCGCCATATCTGAAGGAGAAGTTGGGCGGGCAAATCGCCATCGGCGAGCAAATCATCACGGTGCAGCAGGCATTTGGTAAGCTTTTCAACGCGGGCACCGATTTCGAGCGCAACGGTTCCGACTTCGATCATTTGTGGAAAGACGGTGATCACTTCCGGATCGGCAATCTTGATGTAACCGTGCTGCATGTGCCGGGGCACACGCCGGCCTGTATCGCCTATGTGATCGGCGACGCCGTCTTTGTCGGCGATACCATGTTCATGCCCGACTACGGCACGGCACGTGCTGATTTTCCCGGTGGCGATGCCCGAACCCTCTATCAATCTGCGATGCGGCTTCTGTCGCTCCCGCCGGAAACGCGGCTGTTCATGTGCCACGATTATCTTCCGGAAGGGCGCAAGGACTATGTCTGGGAAACGACCGTAGAGGCCGAGCGCCAAGCCAACGTCCATATCCATGACGGGGTAAGCGAAGACGAATTTGTCGCGATGCGCGAGGCCCGCGACAAGACGCTCGCGATGCCGCGCCTCATTCTGCCTTCTGTCCAGGTGAACATGCGCGCCGGTCATTTCCCGCCTGCCGAGGACAATGGCGTCACGTACCTCAAGATTCCGGTCAACGCAGTATGATGCTGCCCGGCTTCCCCAATGCCACCCCCGTCGCGGGGTTGGTTGGCGGCCTGCTGATCGGGCTTGCGGCAGCGATCATGCTGCTCGGACTTGGTCGCATCGCTGGTGTAAGCGGTATGTTGGCCCGCGCGTCGGGAATTTCCGATACGGGCACACCGCGCGCCATAGCGCTCGCGTTCATCGCCGGACTGCCGCTTGGTGCGCTCCTCGTCATACTGTCTTCCAGCAGTATCAGACCGCTTTTTACAGGATCAGTCCTGCAACTGGTCATTGCCGGACTGCTCGTAGGTTTCGGCACGCGCCTTGGTTCAGGCTGCACGAGCGGTCACGGGGTCTGCGGTCTCTCCCGACTTTCGCGCCGGTCGATGGTCGCAACGCTGACCTTCATGGTCAGCGGCTTCGCCACCGTTGGGCTGATGCGCGCTTTCGGTTTCATCAACGGATAGTCGGAGGACACCGGACATGAAGAGGAATATGGGAACGGTCGATCGGATGCTGCGCACCATCGCAGCCTTGGCGATCGGTTATCTCTGGTGGACCGGAACGATCAGCGGGGACCTCGGTGTCGGCTTGGCGATCGTCGCAGTTATATTCCTTCTGACAAGCGCGGTCAGCTTCTGTCCGCTCTACCGCCCGCTCGGCCTTTCAACCTGCGGCACTGGGAAGTGAAGGTCCCTGCCATCTCGTTGCTAGCGGGCACCTTGTTCGGAGCTGGGCTCACCATATCCGGCATGGCTGACCCCGCGCGGGTGCGCGCCTTCCTCGATCTGTTCGGGGCCTGGGATCCCACGCTTGCCTTCGTGATGGTCGGTGCGATGGTGCCGATGGCGATCGCCTGGTTGGTCCAGAAGCGGATGCCGCGACCGATCGTCTGCGAGGCGTTCGACTTGCCCGGTACAAGCTTGCTGGATGCCAAGTTGCTTGGCGGAGCGTCATTGTTCGGGATCGGTTGGGCGATCGGGGGACTATGTCCCGGCCCCGCACTCGCCGACCTTGCCATCGCACCAATTGAAGCCGGAATTTTCGTCGCCGCCATGCTCGCCGGCATGACCGCGCACCGCATCATTACAAAATGAAAAGAGGCCCGCTTCAGAGCGGGATCGAGGAGAAGCCATGGACATCAAGCCGCTCAATCGGGACTTTGCAATCTCCCCGCAGATTGATCTCGCCGACCTTCCGGCAATCGCCGCCCAAGGTTACAAGGCGATCATCTGCAATCGACCTGATAACGAGGAGAAGGGTCAGATTGCCGCTACGGAGCTTCGTGAAGCTGCCGAACGACTGGGCTTAGAGTTCGCGCATGCGCCCGCAGTCTCGGGGGCGATTACCGATGCGAATGTTGAGGCCATGGCAAGTGCGCTAGCGCGCCTTCCTAGGCCGATTCTCGCCTTTTGCCGCTCCGGCGCGAGGTCGACGAAGTTGTATGACCTCTCCTCCTCTCGGAGCCAATCGGCCCCTGTAGTCCATATTCACGATGTCGTGATTGTCGGCGGCGGTGCAGCGGGGATTGCGACGGCAGCAAGCCTTCTAAAGCGCAATCCGAAGCTCGATATTGCAGTTATCGAGCCATCTGAGGAGCATTATTATCAGCCCGGTTGGACTATGGTCGGCGCCGGTGTCTTCGAGAGAGAGTTCACACGACGCACTGAAGCGCAGGTCATGCCGAGCCGAGTGAACTGGATCCGCGCAGCAGCCTCGGATTTTGCCCCCGACGAAAACAAGGTGATCCTCAGTGATGGCGGCGAAGTCCGCTACCGTGTTCTCGTTGCCTGTCCGGGTATCAAATTGGATTGGAACGCTATTCCGGGCTTGGCCGATACGATCGGCAAGAACGGCGTGACGTCCAACTATGGCTATGATCTTGCGCCCTACACCAACAGACTGGTGAAGCAATTCAAGGGCGGACGGGCGCTGTTCACCCAGCCCGCAATGCCGATCAAGTGTGCCGGCGCGCCGCAAAAAGCGATGTACCTTTCCTGTCATCGCTGGGAAAAGGCAGGCGTCCTGAAAGACATCGACGTCCAGTTCCACACCGCCGGCGCGGTGCTGTTCGGCGTTGCCGCCTATGTCCCGGCACTGATGGAATATGTCGAGCGCTATGGCGCGCACCTCAACTTCGAATCGAAGCTCGTCGCGATCGATGGCGCCGCAAAAGTGGCGACTTTCGAACGCAAGGATAGCGACGGCACCGGACGCGTCGAAGAGCGCTTCGACATGATTCACGTCGTGCCGCCACAGGTCGCGCCGGATTTCGTGCGCACCAGTTCCCTCGCAGCAGCCTCCGGCTTCATCGAAGTCAACGAGGCGACGCTTCGACATGTGCGCTATCCTAATGTATTTGCATTGGGCGACGCCTGCTCCGCCTCGAATGCCAAGACCGCCGCTGCGGCGCGCAAGCAGGCGCCGGTTGTCGCGGTCAATGTACTTGCCGTGCTCGAGGGCAAGCCGCCGACCGCTGACTATGACGGCTATGGCTCCTGTCCGCTAACGGTCGAGGCTGGCAAGATCGTGCTCGCCGAGTTCGGCTATGGCGGCAAATTGCTGCCCAGCTTTCCCAATTGGCTGATCGACGGAACGCGGCCCTCGCGCCTGTCCTGGCTCCTCAAGGACACCATCCTGCCGCCGGTTTACTGGCATGGCATGCTCAAGGGCCGGGAATGGATGGTCGCGCCGCACGCGATCGAAGCGGCGCACTGAGCCATGCTTGAGCCGCTTCAATATGCCCTCGGCGGACTGTCAGGCGCGCTGGTGGGCTTTGTCCTCGGGCTTGTCGGGGGCGGCGGGTCGATCCTCGCCGTGCCGCTGCTGCTCTATCTCGTAGGCGTCCGCAATCCGCATGAGGCGATCGGCACCAGTGCATTGGCCGTCGCGGCCAATGCGCTTACTGGCCTCTGGAACCATGCCCATGCCCGCACCGTGAACTGGCGGTGCGGGGGGATCTATGCTGCTGCCGGCGTCGTCGGTGCGCTCGGCGGTTCAACGCTTGGCAAGAGCATCGATGGGCACAAGCTGCTGTTCCTGTTCGCGATCCTGATGATCGTTGTGGCAGTCTTGATGTTTCGCGGTCGCGGCGACCAGGGCGTCGAGGGCGCGCAATGCAATCGGGAGAATGTCGGCAAGGTTGTCAGCTATGGTCTCGGGACCGGCGCCTTTTCCGGCTTCTTCGGGATCGGCGGCGGTTTCCTCATTGTGCCGGGGCTGATCGCCTCGACCCACATGCCCATCCTGCGCGCGATCGGCACCTCGCTCGTCGCGGTCGCGGCCTTCGGTCTGACGACAGCGCTCAACTATGCGCTTTCGGGCTACGTCCTTTGGGGTCTGGCCGGCGTGTTCATCGTGGGCGGCATTGTCGGGAGCGTCATCGGCACGCGTGCATCGCAGGTACTGGCCGCCGAAAAGGGCCGGTTGAACAGCCTCTTCGCAGTCTTCGTGCTCGTCGTTGCCATCTACATGCTATTCAAGAGCTGGTCCGAACTCGCCAGCTGAACGGGGATATTCATGGACGCCATCATTCTCGCAAGGGCGCAATTCGCCTTCACGGTGAGCTTTCACTTCCTCTTCCCGGCCTTTTCCATCGGGCTGGCAAGCTATCTGGCCGTGCTCGAAGCTCTGTGGCTGAAGACCGGCAAGGGCGTCTATGCGAACCTGTTTCGCTACTGGCTGAAGATCTTCGCCGTCGTGTTCGCGATGGGCGTCGTCTCGGGCATTGTCATGTCCTACCAGTTCGGCACCAACTGGTCAGTGTTCTCGGACAAGGCGGGACCTGTCATCGGACCGCTGATGGCCTATGAGGTGCTGACCGCCTTCTTCTTAGAAGCCGGATTCCTCGGGGTCATGTTGTTCGGGATCAACAAGGTTGGGCGCAAGCTGCACTTCGTCGCGACGCTTGCAGTCGCGCTGGGGACTTTTATTTCCGCATTCTGGATCCTGTCGGTCAACAGCTGGATGCAAACGCCCGTTGGCTATGAGGTCGGCGCCAACGGCCAGTTCCTGCCGGGGCCAAGCTGGCTGACAATCATCTTCAATCCCAGCTTCCCCTATCGGCTCTTTCACACGGTCCTTGCCGCCTATCTGACGACCGCTTTTATCGTGGGTGCCGTCGGAGGATGGCATCTCTTAACAGACTGCGGAAGAAACCCGCATGGCGCTGGAAGACCTGCTCCTAGCCCCGCATGTTGCAGGTAAGGCAGGCATCATGCTCTCTGAACGATCGCCGTTTCGCGGGCGCACGCGATCGGGCGACGTTGATGTCTATATCACCGAAATCCTCGCCGAGACGGATATGCGCCTTGGCGTTTGCGATTGGGGCTACTGCCTGTACCGCCGCGAAACCTCCGCTTGCCTAGGCGGCGAACGCGAGCCGAATCAGGTGCTTCGCACGCAAAGCACCTGCTTGAACTGCGCTAACTTCGCCGTGACCGACCGGCATAGAGGTGTTTGGAAAGCGCGCCTCGAACGCAACACCTTGCTGACCCAGCGGGATGATCTCGACGCCGAGAGCCGCGCGCTTGCCGAAATCCGCATTCAGGAATCTCGTCGTATACTCGACCAGCTCGACGAAGGAAGTACTGATGGCGTCCGAATCTGACCTTGCTACGCCACAAGCTCGCCGTTGGGCAAAGACCGATGCCCGTCTGCGCGAAGCTCTCGGCGCATTCGCTAACGATCCAGCCACTGCGCCAACGGTAGCCGCACTCGCACGAGCGGCAGGGGTCGGCCGCAATATCATTTATACTCACCATGCCGTCGTTCTTGACGCTTTGCGCGGACTTCAGGCGCAGCGTGCTGAATACACAGAAAAGACCGCAGGCGAGATGGATCGCACACGCACGGCTCTTCGTGATGCGGAAGCCCGCAACATCGCACTCGCGACACATAATGCCAGCCTACTGAAGCGCGCAGTCGAAGCCGAGCAGCGCGCGGAACGGCTCGAACGCCGCAACGCGCAACTAGTGAAGGAACTCGATCGGCTACAACGACCCGTCCCAATCCGTACCAGCGCTGAACTGCACGATCCCTCCGCGCTCTGAACGCGGTCCCGATCTAATCGGGCGTCTTGGAAGGAGAGGGGGATTGGGAGTGGCGGAAATGTAGGCTTTGCGAGGTAAAGAAGACAGACCCAGCCAGACCTAATGTTCGCTGAAATATAAGAAGGCTCCACAGGACGCCTTCCTGAAGACATGGAAACCCGCCCAGGAAGCATGGGCTCGCGGCCAGCGGGTGATCCGCCTGATCGGCTACGACGCCGGCCCAAGGGACACCTTGCGCGCCAACCATGCCCTGTCGATCGACGATCCACTCTACGAATGCCAGTATCCCCTTCGGGAATGGGACTGGGATCGCGATGCCTGCATCCGCCGCATCGAGGCCGAAGGTCTGCCGGTCCCGGACAAGAGCGCTTGCTGGCTCTGCATAGCCAACCGCGCCCAGGAGATCCGCGACCTTCCTGCATGGTGTCTGCGACTGATCGTTCTGGTGGAGGCGAGGGCGGCACCACGCCTGCGAACGGTCGAGGGCCTCTGGCGCAAGACCACCAAGGCGCGGCCGGGCCGCATGACGGATTTCATCCGCCATGAGGGGCTACTTCCCGCCGAGGACATCGACCAGATCATCACCGAGGCCCCGCTCGACCTGATCCGGTTTCAGGACGTCGCCGCTTCGATCCCCGTCGACGAACGCCCGACCATGCGCAGCTGGATCGAACGCTTCAACGCTGCGGTGCCCGCATCGCAGCGTCCCCGTCTCGCCGCCTGACCCACAGGAGAATTGCCATGTCCCTCGCAACTGCCACCGCCGTCATGTCCGAGCGCGAAATCATCGCCCGTCTCAACGATCGCTGCCGCCACGGCCTCGACCGTACCGGCCGGATCGTCATTACCCGCACCTGCCTTGGCACTTTCGCTGACAGTACGATGGCCGAGCTTGTCGCCCAGGCCCAGATCCTCGCCGAAGTCCGCAAGTTCACCTATCCCGAAGACGACAGGACCGAGCGCGATCGTGGCCAGATCGATTACCGGGGAACGACGGTCTATTTTCAGATCGACGCCTAC
The DNA here is from genome assembly GCF_057808725.1 of Novosphingobium sp. FG90. NCBI lineage: Bacteria > Pseudomonadati > Pseudomonadota > Alphaproteobacteria > Sphingomonadales > Sphingomonadaceae > Novosphingobium > Novosphingobium sp. FG90. The sequence goes on along the minus strand of NZ_JBMDIO010000041.1, from coordinate 5,907 downwards.
GACGCCGACCTGAAGTGGGGTTCCCCTGACCCCACTTACGCCAGCGTCACGCGCCGCGTCATGACAATCATGGTCCGCGAGGATCTCTAAGTTCCGGTCAAATCTTTCGATTGCCAACCTTGGTTGACAGTCGGGAGCCTGTCAACTATGGTTATCACATGATCGAGATGATCCAGTCTAACGCCTTCAATCAATGGTTGGCTGGTTTGCGTGATTCAAATGCGAAAGCCCGAATACAGATTCGCCTACGTCGTTTGAGCCTTGGAAATCCAGGCGACGTAAAGCCCGTAGGGGATGGAATATCGGAGCTTCGCATTGATTATGGGCCGGGATACCGCGTTTATTACATGAAGCGCGGCCCCATCGTGATTGTCCTGCTTTGTGGCGGTGACAAGAGCACACAGGCACGAGACATCGCGCAGGCAAAGTCAATCGCGAGCGCATGGAAGGAATGAAATCATGGACGTGACTTTTAGCCGTTACGATCCCGCCGACTTCCTCAAGAGCGAAGCGGACATTGCGGCCTATCTGGACGCCGCTGCTGAGGATGGTGATACCGCCGTAATTGCCGCCGCTCTGGGCGACGTGGTGCGCGCTCGCAATATCAGCAAGCTCTCACGCGATACCGGTCTGAGCCGTGAGGGCATTTACAAGGCTCTGTCTGGTGAAGGGAATCCGAGCTTCGCGACGATCGGCAAAATTGCCGATGCTCTTGGATTGCGTATCAGCTTTCAACCAAATCAACAGGCGATCACTTTGACGCCATAACAGCCGCTGGCTTCATTTGCAGGAGATCAGGCCGTGAGCTTGTCTATTGAAACCTTCCGCACGAGCGAAGTCTCGAAGCGCTTCGGTTTCTACTACGATAAAGCCATGACCCACCCGATTGCGGTCGAGCGCAATGGAGCCGTGGGTGTCGTCATGTTGCCGGCTGCGGAATACGAACGCTTGGCACGGCTCGATCACATCGCGCTTGCTCCCGAAGAACTGAGCGAAGCGGCATTCAACGCCATTGCTAAAGCCCAGCCCGCCGCCGATCCTGACGGTTCCAACACACTCCTGGACTGAGCCGCGCCCTAGTGACTCCTCGAGCATCTGAGCCTTGAGCCGCACCTGGCCGACCTAAGCATCCGTCGTCTAATCGAAAGGGCCTTGGTCAAGGCCGGATGAAATGAAGGCGGTGCCGGGTGGTCGCGTTTACCCGGCACCTGGCGCGGCGATTAGCATTTCTGGTGTCCATGTTCAAGATACCTGCGGCACAGATGGACAAATCGTCACAAATCTAACGGCGTTCTACAGGTCGATATTGCGCCGTTCGATTTCATCGAGAACGGCCTTTTCAAAGTTGGTCAGGTTTTCACCGTCTTCGACTTTGTCCCAGGCATCGACCAACTGTGCGTCGGCCATCTGTTTCGGGTCCATTATCCGCGTTCCTCCTGCAATGGCAGGGCCAGCATCCCACGCGCTCGCAAGCCCTGCAAGACGCGCATAGCCTTGGCGCGATAATAACAATTATGTTAATAATCAATCACTTAGCAACCTATGGAGGCTGCTATGCCCATCCGTCAACCCGATCTGTTCTACGGCGACAAGCAACCGCCTCGATCGCCACGACCAGCGCGCGCATATCGCAAGGCCGAGAAATCAGCGCCCGCCGCGTTCGCATGGGAGAGCATGGGATCTTGGGTGCGCCATATGCACCGCCTGTTCGCAATCGAAAGCCCCAGCAGCGATCATTACGCGCGCGTCCGGCAAACCGCCCGCGAACTCACCGTCGAGCGCATCCGACGATGCCGGCACGCCGACGATCTGACCCGCTGCGAAGCCATGCTGGCCCAAGCCAACTCCGGTTGGCTCTACGGCCTCGATCGGGCTTTCACCCGCGCAGAGCGCGGCGAACGCCTCGTTGAAGTGCGCAATCGCATCGTCCTGCTCGGCCTCGGCCGTGCCGCGCCCAAGACGAAAGGACCGCGTCTCGATCCAGCTCGATTACCCGATGACGCGCTCTTGCGGCTGATCCAGAGCCACACCGATCCGCATGTCGTCCTCGCATTACGGACCGAACGAGAAAGGAGATTGCAAACAATAACGGGGCCGAAACCGTAGCAGCGGCTTCGACCCCGTCGATTGAATGAGACCCATGCATTACCGTGGATCAACCAGCGCAACGCCTGAACGTCGACTCCGGCTCCATCCTTTATAGATAGCAATGGGTCAATTTAACATGAACGAACCTGCATGGCTCGTTCCCGCGCATTTGCGCACATCACCCGAAGGACATCACCCGAAGGACAAACCTATGACTATCTCGTCTCCCTCAGCCCGCCGCCGCCATCTCACCTCGTTCGAGAAGTGCTATGCCGTCGCCTGTCAGCTTCGCGACACCACCGGCGCCGACCAGTTCGTCGTGCGCACCGACAACCCTTTACAACCCTTCCGCGTCTCGCGGCATCAGCCGACCGAGCCGGAAACCATCCTTGCGCTCGTAGCCTGAGCGCTCAATTCCAGACCGTCTGATCCGCCACCATTTCGGCGGGCGTCTTGCCGGCAACCAGATTGCGCGCCGAGACATGCAGCACTTGCGCCCCTGATTCCCGAACGGCCCGAGCCATGTAGGCGCGACGGTTCGCCAGGATCGCGAGCCAGCGCATATCCTTCACGGTCTCCTTCAGATCCCGTTCGCACGTCAGATACCACAGCTTCATCTGCAGCGGGTTCTTGTCCTTCAGGATCTCCTCAAAGGCCAGATAGCCTTCGCCATAACGGACGCCCTTGCGGCCGTCGTTCCACAGGTCGAAATAGGCATCGGCCATTTCACGGGTCGCGAAATATCCGGCATCCAGGCTCTCACCCACAAGGGCTCCTGCCAGCAGCCGGCGAACAGGTCGAAGTTCGACATCGTTCACCGCGTCCATCAGGGGCAGATCGTAATTGTACCCCTCCAGTACGTCCTTCATCTTCATAGGTTGTCCTCCTTCGGTGAGACCTATGCGCTATTTAGAACATTAAGTGAACGGCGCAGTCAAGCCGATCATCACTTTCAAATGACAGGTGATTTCATTTTTCGGGAACTTTGGTCTCAAAAGCTTTTAACCCTTTGTTAGGAATTGAACCTCAATCCTGCTCTCGCGAGCGAGATGCAGTCTTGTTCCCGCCGGTCTGGCAATCCCGACACCCCCTGTCCCAAAACCTTTGCCAGACCGGCGACCCGCCATCAGGTGCGCTTTCACTTGCCTTGTGGGTCGACCGAATGCTTCACAGTTACCAAGACAATCGTGGCGGCTTTTCCGATGTCCGCCCCATGAACCGGATGGAACTATCGATGCTCGCCAAGCTCCTCGATCGCCCTCTATGGACGCCATGGATGTCCATCATGGGGGTGCTCATCGCCCTCTTTTCCTTCGGAACGCTCTTCGGAAATTTTACAGGGGTGCCCGTTCGGACATGGCAAATCTGGTCAGTCGTCGCCATCGCGGCATGGTCGATCATTGGCGCCGCGATCGTTCTCGTCTCGGACTTTGTTCAGGACCATCTCGCCATGGATGACATTTGATATGAAAGCCGCCCTTCCCCTGGCGATCTTGTTCACGGTCATCCCCATGGCCCTGGCGGTAGCCACCACCCGAGCATCAGGCGTCTTCCAGCTTCGGCCAGCTGGTGCCCCGCCGCTCACCCGATATGAACGCTTGCGCCGCTTTGCGCTTCTCAACTGGATCTGGCTGCCCCTCGCCGTCGGCGTGCCAATCGTGCTTTCCATCAGCGGATTGTGCCTCAGCATGGTTGGCCCCACGCGCTTTGCATGGATGACTGGAGGCAAATTGGCCGCTTGCCTGATCTATTCGTCGATCATGCACATATGACCCGACTACCTCTCTCCGAGACGGTCCCCGCCGCAACCCTCAAGCAAACGCTTGCCGCGAACCTTGCTACCTCCTGCGCTTCGCGCAAGATGACCCAAATTGCACTTTCCGAGCGATCCGGGGTCGCCGCCTCTCACATCTCCCATATCATGCACGGCAAAGCGAACCCGACCCTCGCAACAATGCAAAATTTGGCTGATGTGCTCGACATTACCGTGATCGATCTTCTCACGCCAATATCTGCAAAGCCGCGCCTTCCTGAATGAAGCGCGCGGCAAAGCGTAGCCACGGATCGTTTCTCGATCCCTCATTCAGAAAGGACCACTCTCATGGAACCACTGCGGCACCTCGATCGAGACACGCGCCGCGCCCGCCTTCTCGCGGCACGCACCCGCCCTGTCGGCGGCATCAACCGGCGCGGAATCTTCACCGGCCATTGGGATCGCGGTGACGTCGTGCGCCAGTTTCGCGGCGGCAACAGATCTTGGCTCGGCCTGGCAACCTACGTTGCGCGAGATCCCGCCACCTGATCGCGTAGCCCCTGGCTCGGCCTGAACGTCACCACACGGCGCGCAGATACCGGCACTTCCACGCCAGTCTTCGGATTTCGCCCGATCCGCTCGGATTTGTCGTTCAGCAGGAACGTCCCGAAGTTCGAAATCTTCACATTCTCGCCCGCTGCAAGGGCATCCGACATTCGCACGAGGATCTGTTCCACCATGTGAAGCGCATCGGTCCGCGATAATCCGACCGTGCGATGCAGAGCCTCCGCAAGATCCGCGCGCGTCAACGTCGACCCTTCATCTACCGGCATCTGCAATCTTTCCTCATGCTCTGATGATCAATGGGCCCTGCGGGCCAACTGACGGCTAAACAGCCAACGCCTCTTTAACACTGGCACCGCTGCCGCAGCGGCGCGCCCTCAAGCGTCACACGATCGAAGCTGAAAATATGCTCACGCGGACTATTGTCGCAGCGACCAACAATCCGCCTTGGAAACTCTGGATCGCCTTTCGCGAGCGTGATCGTCGTCGTGCGGCAAATCGGGCAATCCGCTATGTAATGGCGTAAGACTATCGACCTCACTCCATCAACCTCCGCACGATCAAGTACGACACCTCGCATATCCCCTGCCACGTCGCCCATGCCGAGAAGTAAAATCCTATCATCGAACAAGCGCTCCCAGCGCCGTGATAAAGACCACCAGATCAACACCGCCAACCCGGTGAATATCATCATAGACAACCAAGGCAGCCCATTGGTTCTCAAGCCGATCCAGGTCGAGATCGAGAGCATCACGCCACACAGGACAAATAGCGCGCAAAGACAAAAGAATGGGGCCAGAAAGAGAAACTTGCGGTACTGCTCGCGCTTCTCTCCTACCCCCGGATGGATGAACTTGCCCGCCCACGACAGTCGCGGAGCTTGCTTGCTGGCACGGTATCGCAAAACTGATCCTGAAATCTGATAAGGCACCTTAAAAGGCACCTCACCTTCGCCTGGATCGAAAATACCGATACGATACAAGTCCGAGCCTGTTTTGATCAACTCGAGATCCAATAGCCTCCCGTCCAGGTGCTCTGACATGACTGCCCTGCGGGCCTCAAAGCCACTCTGTATCGCATCTGGTTTCGCCCAATTATTCCGACCGCACCTATTCGCATCACGGTCCACGAAACCGCCAATGACCTGTCGGGTATGAGGCCCCTCCCCCTTCTCGCGTGTCGCACGAAGCAGCCCTACAAAAAGTCTCGGACGGAATTTGGGGTTACATGGCGGCCAACTGACAAGATAATCCTGTCAATATCAGCGCTGGAAAGGCCACTTTCTTCAAAGGTCTTCATAGCTCTTTCGACATATTTCCCGCCATGACCTCAATGGGAGGCTCCATCATCCGGAGCCTACCATGAATGACCACCCTCTCAAGTCATACCGCATACCTTTCGAGATCATCTGCCGCGGGACAACAATTCAATTCGTCTCATCAGGCCGTGAGAACGGCGGAGCAATATTCGGCCACGCTAGCGGCGGGATAGTCCCGCTGCGG
>NZ_JBMDIO010000040.1:0-42359 GCF_057808725.1 Novosphingobium sp. FG90 | reverse complement strand
CCGCCCCCCCCCCCCCCCCCCGCCACTCTTTCAATCGGTACGCTGCGATCAGGCGGCGGTTGCGGCCGGTGCGAACTTGGTCAGGTCGATGCCTTCGACCGCCGCCTTGTACTCGTCCGCGCTCGGCGTGCGGCCGAGGATGGTCGAGAGCACGACCACCGGAGTCGAGGCGAGCAGCGATTCGCCCTTCTTCTCGGCGGTGTCCTCGACGACGCGGCCCTGGAACAGACGGGTCGAGGTGGCGAGGACGGTGTCGCCCTTCGATGCCTTCTCCTGGTTGCCCATGCAAAGGTTGCAGCCGGGACGCTCGAGATAGAGGATGTTCTCATACTCGGTGCGGTTGGCGGTCTTCGGGTTGATATCGTCGAATTCGAAGCCCGAGTACTTCTGGAGGATTTCCCAGTCGCCTTCGGCCTTGAGTTCGTCGACGATGTTGTAGGTCGGCGGGGCGACAACGAGCGGCGCCTTGAATTCGACCTTGCCCTCGGTCTTCTCGATGTTCTTGAGCATTTGGGCGATGATCTTCATGTCGCCCTTGTGCACCATACACGAGCCGACGAAGCCGAGGTCCACCTTCTTGGTACCGCCGTAGTACGAAACCGGGCGGATCGTGTCATGCGTGTAGCGCTTGGAGACGTCGGGGTTGTTGACGTCCGGGTCGGCGATCATCGGTTCATCGATGATGTCGAGGTCCACGACCACCTCGGCGAAGTACTTGGCCGAAGCGTCCGGCGACAGCGCCGGCTTCTCGCCCGAGCGGATCTCCGCGATGCGGGCGTCGGCCTTGGCGATCAGGCCCTGCAGCGTACCGGCCGCGTTCTCCATGCCCTTGTCGATCATGATCTGGATGCGCGACTTGGCGATTTCCAGCGAGCCGATCAGGGTCTCGTCGTCCGAGATGCAGATCGAGGCCTTGGCCTTCATCTCTGCGGTCCAGTCGGTGAAGGTGAAGGCCTGGTCGGCCAGCAGCGTGCCGATGTGGACTTCGATGATGCGGCCCTGGAACACGTTCTCGCCCGCGCACTGTGCCAGCATCTGCTGCTGAGTGGCGTGGACGACGTCGCGGAAGTCCATGTGGGGCTGCATCTTGCCCTTGAAGGTCACCTTGACCGACTGCGGGATCGGCATGGTCGCCTCACCGGTAGCCAGCGCCAGCGCGACGGTGCCCGAGTCCGCACCGAAGGCGACGCCCTTCGACATGCGGGTGTGGCTGTCGCCGCCGATGATGATCGCCCAGTCGTCCACGGTGATGTCGTTGAGGACCTTGTGGATCACGTCGGTCATCGAGTGATACACGCCCTTGGGATCGCGCGCGGTGATCAGGCCGAAGTTGTTCATGAAGGACATGAGCTTCGGGATGTTCACCTGGGCCTTCTTGTCCCACACCGAAGCGGTGTGGCAGCCCGACTGGTAGGCGCCGTCAACCAGCGGCGAGATGACGGTGGCCGCCATCGCTTCCAGTTCCTGCGCGGTCATCAGGCCGGTGGTGTCCTGCGAACCGACGATGTTCACCTTGACGCGCACGTCCGAACCCGCGTGCAGGACCTTGCCCGGCGTCACGCCCACGGCGTTGCGGTTGAAGATCTTCTCAACGGCGGTCAGGCCCTGGCCCTCGACGGTGAGTTCCTTGTTCGGCGCGAACACGGTGGGTGCCTCGACGCCCAGCGTTTCAGCCGCGAAGGTCTGGAGCTTCTTGCCGAAGACGATGGCGTAGGAGCTGCCCGCCTTCATGAATTCCATCTTCTGCGGAGTGAAGGCGGCGGCGACGTCGACCAGCTCGTTGCCGGCCTCGTCGGTCAGCTTCTTGTTCCTGACGTCGATCTTGAGGATCGTTCCGGTCTCGACCGAGAACTTCTCTTCAAGTACCGGGTTGCCGTCGTTGTTGAGGATCGGCTTGCCGTCCTCGCCGATCTGCTTGACCCAGTTCTTGAGGTTGATGCCGATGCCGCCGGTCACGTCCACGGTGGTCGCGAAGATCGGCGAGATGCCGTTGGTGCCCGCGACGACGGGGGCGTAGTTGACGAAGGGAACGTAGGGGCTGGACTGCTTGCCGGTCCACAGCGCCACGTTGTTGACGCCCGACATGCGCGAGGAGCCGACGCCCATCGTGCCCTTCTCGGCGATCATCATCACGCGCTTGCCCGGGTGCGCGGCCTTGAGCGCCACGATCGCCTGCTGGCCTTCGGGCGAGATCATGCACTGGCCGTGCAGTTCGCGGTCCGAGCGCGAGTGCGCCTGGTTGCCCGGCGAGAGCAGGTCGGTCGAGATGTCGCCTTCACCGGCGATGAACGTGACGACTTCGATCTCGTCCTCGACGTCGGGCAGCTTGGTGAAGAATTCGGCCTTGGCGTAGCTTTCCAGCACGTCCTTCGCCACGGCGTTGCCGGCCAGAAGCGCGTCGCGCAGGCGGAACATGTCGGCGTCGTAGAGGAACACCTGGGTCTTGAGCACTTCACCCGCCTCGGCTGCGATGGCCGCGTCATCGCCGAGCGCGATGTCGAGCAGCACCGAGATCGAAGGACCGCCCTTCATGTGCGAGAGCAGTTCGAGCCCGAAGGCCGGGGTGATTTCGGCGACGGTGGCTTCGCCGAGGATGATCTTCTTGAGGAACGCCGCCTTCACGCCGGCCGCGCTGGTGGTGCCGGGAAGCGTGTTGTAGATGAAGAACTTGAGAGCGTCGGCGCGGTATTCGCTGCCGGTATCCTCGATGAGGGTGATGATTTCCGCGATGAGCGCGCCGTCGTCGATAGGCTTGGGCGCGAGACCCTGATTTTTCCTGCTTTCGATTTCGGCGAGGTAATCTAGGTATAGGCTCATCGTGATCCCTACGTCATGGAGTGGGCGGGAGCCACCATGACAGGTATCGTTGACCGGCCTAGTGGCTGATGGCGCCCCGGTACGCCAACAGGGACCGACTGGCAAGGCACTGGATGACGGCAAAAGCGCCGTTTTTTGCATCTGCGCAGTACATATGGAAAGCGTAAGCCAGTCCCGGCACGCCATGGCATTGGATTGAACCATCTTTCGTCATGCTGACGAAGCAAAGCAACCCGGAGCAGCAAGGTGCTGCCCCGGGTTGCCTCGTTTCGTTCGCGATGACGATTCGAGGTGAAGTCAGGCCGTCGGCGGATAAGGATGACGGCCGAAGACCCACTGCGGGCGTGGCGAGGCATTGCTTTCGATCAGAAGTACCTGCGCCTCCCTGCCCTGCATCCCGATCTGGTGCGCGGCATCGATCGCCCGGTTGAGCGCGGCCTTCTGGCTGGCGAAGACGTCGAGCGCGACCCCGTGCAGGCTGACGGCCCATTCGAGACCGCGACGGAAAACATGGAAATCGTTGCGGGACGTGGTCATCCGGGCTTCCTTTCGCATATTTTCGATCGAAGTTCCGCCCCCGATCAGGGCGAAATCACGACCTTGTGAATTCCCAACTTATTTGATTGAGAATGTCTGTCAAGGCCGTGCCTCAGAAGATGCGCCGCACCGACAGCAGGATCGTGCGGCCCATCGGATCGAGGTAGTCGCGCTGGTAGGCGTAAGGCGTCGCTCCGGTGTCGTCGGTGACTTTCTGGCGCTGGTTGAACAGGTTCTCCACCGACAGGCTGACCCGCGTGCCCCGCGCCCAGTCCTTGCCCCGGAAGCGGTTCTGCAGGTTGGCGAAGACGCGCAGGTCCACCGTCGCCAGCGAGGCGAAGTGCAGGATGCCGGAGGCCGATGTGCTGCCCGTGACATCGGCGGAACTCTGCCAGTTGCCCTCCAGACGCAGGCCGAGGCCGTTGTCGATCAGGCCAAGGCTGCCCTGCACCTTGTGGCGCGGCGTGGACGAGCCGGTGATCGTGCCGCCGTCAAGCAGGTCGATCGTCGGCCCACCCTCGGTAAGCTGGACGTCCTGACGCAGCACCCAGGTATGGTAGAGCGAGGCGAGCAGGCGCACGCCGTTGTCGCCGCCACCGCCGAAGCCCCTGCCGCCGGGGCCGCGCGGGCCGCCGCCGAAGCCGCCCGGACCACCGCCGAGACCTTCTCCGGGAGGAGGACCCATGCCGTCGGGCGGCGGTCCCATGCCATCCGGCCGAGGCCCCATGCCGTCCTCGCCCGGCGGTCGGCCGAAGCCCGGAGCCCCGGCCCCGCGCTCCCGATCGCCGTTGACGGTAATTTCGTTGCCGGTGCCGTCTTCGGGGCTGTGCCCTTCGGCCAGACGCTCCTCGCCGGACGGCGGTGCGGGCGGCGTCTCCCCGCTCGTTTCGGCCCGGCTGCCCGGCCCTCTCCTGCCCCATGCACCGGCAGACGGGCGCGCCGGGCGGGTGGGCTTGCGCAGCTGTGCCGAAAGGTTGAAGCCCCAGCGCACCTGCTCGCTGCGCTGGCGGTAGACGTTGACCGGCCGCGCATCGACCGAGAGCAGGTTGCCGTCCTCGTCCCGGATGAAGCGGTCGGGGTAGGCGTCCTCGACCGCCTGCGTCACGCCGCCCAGCGACATCACCGCATTGCGGTTGCGGCTGTTGACGTATGTGGCGCTGAAATTGAGCTTGGGCGTGCTCATCACCTGTGCGTTGAGGCCCAGCTTGAAGCTGCGGCGGTCGTCGGCCTTGAGGTTGGGGTTGCCGCCGGTGATCGCGGTCACCAGCACGGTCTGGCCGGTCACGTAGTCGTAGATGCGCTGGTTGCTGGTGGTGACCGTGGGATCGCCGAGGTTGGATACGCTGGGCGCGCTGCGGTCCTGGTTCATCGCCGCGATCACTGTGATCCCGTCACGCGGGCGCCAGTTGAGCCCGTACCCGAACGTCGCAAGGCTGCCGTAATCGGACACTTGCGTCACCCCCGCATTGAGGTTGACGCTGAGCGTCCCGATCGCACCGAGCACGCCCCGGCTGCGACTGGTGAGCGGGATATCGACGCTCAGCCTCGCGCTGCCGTTGGTGCGGTCGGCATCGCCGCTGCTCGCCATGCCGTCCCGCACGCTGGTGGAGGACTGCGCGGTGAAGTCTCCCCCCAGCTTCAGGCTGACGCCAAGGTCGCCCGCAGGCAGCGGCAGCACCTTGCCCGAGACGAGCATGCTGGCGCTGCCGGTGTCGGAGTTCGACTTCGCCCGGTTGACGATCATGTCGCCCAGCAGCGCGGGCGATAGCGCCCCGTAGGGATCGACGCCCGCAGTCCCCGCATCGAGCGCGTCCTGAAGCGTCGTCACGTCATAGCCGTTGTCGGCCCGCGTTTCCGATTCCGAATGCGCGTAGCTGCCGATCACCGAGAGCTTCCAGCGGGTCGAGAGGTCCACGTTGACGGTGCCGCCCGCCGAAACCCCGCCGGTGTTCACGGCCTTGCGCAAAGGGTCCTGAGACAGATAGCGGGTGAACGCGCTCTCCGTGCCGTCCGCATAGGGACTGTCGGCTGGAACCGTCAGTTCCCCGGTGGCCAAGCCATCGAGCGACCGGCTGGTCTTGTACGTCCCCTTGAGGTTGAACGAGGCGGTCGCGCTCGGGCTCAACTGGTGGGCGAGGCTGGCGCCCAGCGCATAGTTGCGGGTGGATGCCTGGACGGTGCGGTAATCACTCTCGCCCGGAATGGAGTCGACGGGGGTGACGGTGCTGTCGGGATCTGCGGTGATATCGCGATCGCTCTCGCGGATCGCGGCCTGGCTGGTGGCCTTGCCGGTGATGTTGAGGCGGTCGTTATCGTGGATCTTTGTGTAGGTGAAGGCGCCCGTGCCCTGACCGCCGCCGCCCTCGCCCGACATGCCGCCGCCAAGGTTCACGACCTTCGACTGGAAGCGCCGCTTGAGGATGATGTTCACGACTTTCGACTGCGCATCGTAGCCGTACTTGATCGCGACTTCCTCTGGCAGGATATCGACGCGCAGAACGGATTCGACCGGCAGGTCGCCCACTTCGTTGACGCCCGAGACGCGCTTGCCGTTGACCAGCACCACCGGCCCGCTCGACGCATCGCGCCCGGCGATACTGGCGGTCTGGTCAGCGATTTCGTCGAGCAGGTCGGCGATGGAATCGACGCCGTAGGAGGCGATCTCGGCCTGGCCCAGCTTGTTCTCCGGCGGAATGTCGCCGATCACCGCGCCGGGCAGGGCCTGTCCGGTGACGACGATGTCGTCACCATCTGCGGAACTCACCTGAGCGACCGCGCCGCCCGGCTGCGCAGCCTGCTGCTGCGCTTCAGCGCCCTGCGGAGCCACGAGCGCCCCGGACGTGAGCGCCCCGGACGTGAGCAGAGCGCCGAAGGCGCGGTGACGGAGCGGGATGCGATACGCGGATGCCATGGAATCCGGCTAGGGCGACGAATGCCCGCCGCCCATCCGCAAATGGTGAGAAATTGTAATCAGCCGTCGCAATAACCACGGCCCGGCACGCGCCGGCATTCCCCGCCCTTACGCCATCCCCTGCCTTCGAGGGAATGACGGGGTCATGCATCGATCAGAGAATTCAGGCGAACACCACCCCGTCCATCAGCTTGCGCGCCGTGCGCAAGAGGGCCGCACTGGCAACCGCACCGAGATCATCGGTTTCCAGCACGCAAGTCATCTCGCCGGTCGGATGCTCGACCGAAAGCGTCGTGCGCCGCCCGGCGGGCACGACCGCGAGGTCCGCCGCAGGCGAGCCCTCCAGCAGACATGCGGTCGCCACCGAGACGGCGCCCAGCACGCCGATCGTCGCATGGGCGCGATGCGGGATGAAGCTGCGCACGGTGATCGCGCCCCCGTGCCGGGGCGGCGCGACGAGCATCATCTTGGGCACCGACTTGTCGCGCACGTCACCAAGGTTCATCCGTTCGCCGACGGCCAGCCGGATCGCCTCGATCCGGGCCTTGAGGCCGGTATCGGCATCCAGCGTCTCACGGTCCTCGTAACCGGTGACGCCGACGTCGGCGGCCCTGAGCACCACGCAGGGCATGCCGTTGTCGATGAGGGTGACGCGCACGCCGTCCACCACATCGACCGCATGCCCGGTGGGCAGCAGCGCCCCGCAGGATGATCCGGCAGTATCGCGGAATTCCAGCGGCACCGGCGCGTGCCTGCCGGGCACGCCGTCGATGGCGGCATCACCCCGATACGTGACCACGCCGCCCGGCGTGCACACGGTGGCCACGGCGACCTGTCCGGTGTTCTCCATGTGGATCGCCACCGGCGTCTCATCGCCGGTAGCCGCGACGAGACCGCGCTCGATCGCGAAGGGACCGACACCGGCAAGGATGTTGCCGCAGTTCTGGGCGTCCGTCACGATGGCCTGATCCACGAAGACCTGCAGGAACAGGTAATCGACGTCGATCCCCTCGCGGGAAGATTGCGCCACCACGGCGACCTTGCTGGTGAGCGGATCGGCGCCGCCCATGCCGTCGATCTGGCGCGGATCGGGAGAGCCCATGGCCCCCAGCAGGAATGCATCGCGCGCCGCCCGATCGGCGGGAAGATCGTCCTTCAGGAAGTAGCCGCCCTTCGACGTTCCCCCGCGCATCCACATGCAGGGAACGGCGCCCCCGTCACCGACAGGCCCGGACGAAGAAGCGGTGCGCGCTGCCGCCGAAGCGGCGGGATCAGACATACTTCAGGCCCGCCTGTTCCAGACGCTCGCGCATCTTGTACATGTCGAGGCCGAGAACGCCGCGCGCCAGCGTCTCGCGCTTCTCGCCTTCGTTCGCCTCGCGGGCCTGCGCGGCGGCCAGCACTTCGGCGGCCTTCGCGCGCGGCACCACGCAGACCCCGTCGTCGTCGGCCACGATCACGTCGCCCGGATTGACCATGGCGTTGGCGCAGACGACCGGCACGTTGACCGAACCCAGCGTGTTCTTGACGGTGCCCTGCGCGCTGATCGCCTTGGACCAGACCGGGAACTGCATTTCCGTCAGATCGCGCACGTCGCGCACGCCGGCGTCGATGATCAGGCCGCGACATCCCCGCGCCTGGGCGCTGGTGGCAAGCAGGTCGCCGAAGTAGCCGTCCTCGCAAGGACTGGTCGGGGCGAGCACCAGGATATCGCCGTCCTTCAGCTGTTCGATGGCGACATGGACCATCCAGTTGTCCCCCGGGGCCGCGCTGATCGTCACCGCCGACCCGGCGATGCGCGCCCCGCTGTAGATCGGGCGCATGATGCTGGCGAGCAGGCCGGTGCGGCCCTGCGCCTCATGGACGGTCGCCACGCCGCACCGGGCGAGCCCGTCGATCACGGCCGGGTCGGCACGCTCGATGTTCTGGACGACGATACCGCTCATGACATGCACTCCTTGTCCTGCCCCCAGGATGGGTTTTGTCCCGAGATGGCGAAACAGGCGGCGACGCGGAAAACGGACTTTGAACCAGGCGATTGGATTTGGCTAAGAGTGGTTCCACTTTCGCCATCCGGGGGAATTGCGCAGAGTAGACGCCGGCATGATTCGATTAGCGCCGGCTTATAGCCTGCCGCCAGTTCCGATTTGCGACGCCCGGCCATTGGCGGCACCCGGCAGGGCATGAGAGGAACCATCGCCCTGATCGGCTTCGGAGAGGCCGGATCGACGTTCGCCCGTGCCGCCGCCTGGGGCGCCCGCGCCGCCGCCTTCGATGCCGCGCCGACGCGCCGCCCGCTGATCGGGCAACTGGGCGTGATCGCCTGCGACAGCACCGCCGGGGCCGTCGCCGGTGCATCGCTCGTACTCTCGCTCGTCACTGCGGACCAGGCCCTGCACGTCGCGCGCGAATGCGCGGGACTTATCGCGGCCGAAGCGTTGTTCTGCGACATGAACTCCGTCGCACCCGGAACCAAGCGGGAGGCGGCGCGGGCCTTTGCCGAGGCCGGACGGCGCTATGTCGATGTCGCGGTCATGGCCCCCGTCGATCCGGCGCGCATGGCGGTGCCGCTCAACATCTCCGGCCCGGACGCGGGCGCGGCGGAAAGCCTGCTGCACGCTGCGGGCTTCACCCGGACTGCCATCGTGGGCGAAGCCATCGGCCGGGCTTCCGCGATCAAGCTGGTGCGCTCCGTCATGGTCAAGGGTCTGGAGGCGCTGACGGCCGAGATGATGCTCGCCGCTCATGCCGAAGGAGTTGCCGATGCCGTGCTGGCCTCGCTCGACGCCAGCGAAAAACCGATTTCCTGGGCGACGCGCGCCGACTACAACCTCGACCGCATGCTGGTCCACGGCCACCGGCGCGCCGCCGAGATGGCCGAAGCTGCGCGAATGCTGCGCGATCTCGGCATCGACCCGCTGATGACCGAAAGCACCGTCCGGCGCCAGCAGGCCCTGGGAGACATTGGCGCCGATTCTGGCGCAGGGCTTGCCGCCAAACTCGCCGCCATCACCGATCCATCCAAGGGAGAGCTTTGAGCCATGTCGCTCGTCATCGACTGCCACGGTCACTACACCGTCCTGCCCAAGGCCCACGACGCCTGGCGCGAGGCGCAGGTCGCCGCGTTCAAGGCGGGCGAGGCCAGCCCCCCCTACCCCGAGATCTCCGACGCCGAAATCCGCGAGACGATCGAGCAGAACCAGCTCAAACTCATCCGGGAGCGCGGCGCGGACCTGACGATCTTCTCGCCGCGCGCCTCCGCCATGGCGCATCACGTCGGCAACCAGGCGATCTCGCGCGAGTGGGCATTCCACTGCAATACCCTCATCGCGCGCGTGGTCGGACTGTTCCCCGATACTTTCGCGGGGGTGTGCATGTTGCCGCAGAGCCCCGGGGCGGACCTCTGCGCATCGATCGCCGAGCTGCGCCGCTGCGTCGAGGAGCTGGGGTTCATCGGCTGCAACCTCAACCCAGACCCGGGCGGCGGCCACTTCGACCATCCGCCGCTGACCGACGAATACTGGTTCCCGCTCTACGAAGTCATGTGCGAGCTGGACGTGCCGGCGATGATCCACGTCTCGGGATCGTGCAACCCGGCGATGCACGCGACCGGCGGCTTCTACCTCGCGGCCGACACGGTGGCCTTCATGCAGCTGATGCAGGGCGACCTCTTCGCACGGTTTCCGGGACTGCGCTTCATCATTCCGCACGGCGGCGGCGCGGTGCCGTACCACTGGGGCCGCTATCGTGGCCTGGCCGACATGCTGAAGAAGCCGGACCTCGAAGACTACATCATGGGCAACGTGTTCTTCGACACGTGCGTCTATCACCAGCCGGGCATCGACCTGCTTGCCGACGTGATCGCCAACAGGAACATCCTGTTCGGTTCCGAGATGGTAGGCGCGGTGCGCGGCATCGATCCCACCACCGGGCACCACTTCGACGATACCAAGCGCTACATCGACGCGCTCGACATCAGCGACCGGGAACGCCACGCGATCTTCGAAGGGAACACCCGCAAGGTCTTCCCGCGCCTCGACGCGATGCTGAAGGCGCGCGGCCTGTAACAGGGCCTGCAACGGGCGGGCGGGAGGCGCGGAATGCCCCCGCCCGCCCGATCGTCAGTCGAGCATCGTCTTGCGCAACTTCACGAAGTCCGCGTCCGTGAAGCCAAGCGTGCGCAGGTACGCTTCGGAACCGCCGTACTGCTTGTCGAGATAGGCGAAGAACTGCGCCAGGTGCGAAGCGCCGCCCG
Organism: Novosphingobium sp. FG90; assembly: GCF_057808725.1. Classification (NCBI taxonomy): domain Bacteria; kingdom Pseudomonadati; phylum Pseudomonadota; class Alphaproteobacteria; order Sphingomonadales; family Sphingomonadaceae; genus Novosphingobium; species Novosphingobium sp. FG90. The sequence continues at coordinate 31,839 of NZ_JBMDIO010000040.1, read as the reverse complement.
GGGTGTAGAGCGGTTCGGCCTGGCGCGGCTTGCCGTCCTCGGTCGCGACGTAATATTTCAGGATCGGATTGTTCGGATAGTCCTTGGGGTCGACCTTGGGCATCTCGAACTGCGGACGACGCAGCTGCGTGGACAAGTGATAGTCCTTCAGGATCGTCTCGCGATCGACGCCGAGCACATCGTAGAGCAGGCCCGTCGCGATACCGGTGCGATCCTGCCCGGCCGAGCAGTGGTACACCACCGCGCCCTCGTCCGCGATCAGGCGGCGGAACAGCGAGCGGAACTGCGGCGCCAGCAGCTTCTCCATCCCGGCATACATGTTGTCTCCGCCGCCCTGGCCCATCTTCGCCATCAGCGGCTTCAGCGAATAGTCGTTGGCGATGAACAGCGCGCCCACCTTGTCGTCGAGCAGGTCCGGAGCGACCTCGCGCTCCTCGATCGAGCGCAAGTCGACGACGTTGCCGATGCCCAGCTGGCCGAGCAGCGCATAGTCCGCGTCGGTCAGCAGCGGCATTGCGCCCGAACGGAACGCCTTGTCCCACTTCACCGTATGCCCGTCCTTCGTGACGTAGCCGCCGACATCGCGGAAGTTGCTGCCCTGCTGCAGCGGCAGCACGCGCTCGGCGACGACGGTGCGGCCCTTGCCGCCTTTCCCTTCGAGGATCACGTAACGCCGGTCCGCCGCCGCGATCGGCAGCTTCAGCACGCCGTCCCTGCTGGCGGCGGCAAAGCGCTGGTCGCCCTTGTCCAGCACGGTGTCGGCGCTGATCCACACCGCCACGGGAGCGGTATCGTCGCGCTTCAGTTCCACGCTCGAGGCATCGAGGCGAGTCAGCGTCGCCAGCTCCCGCGCCATCACGGGCGAGCCCGCCAGCACCAGCGCGGTCACCAAAGTGGTCGTAGCGATCTTTCGCATCATCATTCTCCCTGTCAGTAGCTGAAGCGGATGCCGAACAGGTAGCGCGCACCGATCTGCTCGACCTCGGTCGGCATTGCGGTCGTGCCCTGATAGGCGATGTACTTTTCATTGGTGAGGTTCGCGAGGTCGGCGAACAGCGTGAAGTTGTCGGTCAGGGCATAGCGCAGCGAGACGTCGAGGTTCTCGTAGCCCTTGCGGTATTCGCCGCTGCCGAAGCCGCCCAGCGAGTCCAGCCAGTCCGACCGCCACTGATAGCTGACGCGCGCCGAAAGCCCGTACTTCTCGTAGAACAGCGAGGCGTTGGCGATCTTGTCCGACATGCCCTGGAAGGCGATGTTCTTCTCGGTCGGCGTATCAAAATCGCCGTCGAGCAGCGTCAGGTTGCCCTGGAAGCCGAACCCGTCGAGCGCGCCCGGCAGGAAGTCGAACTGCTTGAGCACGTTGAACTCGACGCCGTAGAGCTTGCCCTTGTCGCCGTTGTAGGTGCCGGTCAGCAGGTAGCCCGAACGGTCGACCCCGCCGAAGTTGTAGAAGTCCGACCCCACCGGGTTCTGCGCCTGGTAGAGCACGTTGTCGACCGAGCGGTAGAAGCCCGCGATCGAGATCATGCCGTTGCCGGGCAGGTAGTATTCGATGCTGGCGTCCGCGCCCCAGGTGTACTCGGGCTTGAGCGCCGGGTTGCCGCCGCCGATGGTGCCGGGGCTGTTGGTGTCGTTGATCGAGGCCCCGACGCGGATCGCGCCATAGGCCGGGCGCGACACGCCGCGCTGGCCGGCAAGGCGCAGCACGAGGTTGTCGGTCGCCGCATACTTGATGTTGAGGCTGGGGAAGAAGTCGGTCTTGCTGGTGCGGCGCGTCAGCGGCGTATAGACGCCGCCCGCCAGCACCGAGCCGCTGTTGTCGAGGACGTAGTTCTCCACGCGCACGCCGCCCACGGCAGTCAGCGGGCCGCTCTCGACCTTGGCCATCACATAGCCCGCGAGGGTCTGCTCGCGTTGGGCGTACTTGTCGGTGGTCGGCACGTCGAGCGAGGGATCGTAGAGCCCCGCCGCCTCCAGCCGCCCGAGCAGGCTGTCGATGTCACGGCGCATCGCCACGTTGTCGACGTAGTTGAGCGTGACGCCGAGCGGGAAGCCGGTGTCCCAGGCCTTGTCGGTGACATAGCTGTTGACGTCGAACGGCTCGCCCGTCGCCGCGCTCAGCGCGCCGATGTAGACGATGTTGGACGAGGAGAAGTTGTTACCCGCCACGTCGCGGTCGATGTAGAGGCCGCCCGCCGAGAGCTTGAGGTCACCCATCTGCTTCGACAGGTCGAGCTTGGCGGTATAGCTGTCCGACACCGTCTTCTGGCGCGCGGTGATCATGTAGGTGCCCGAAGTGCTCAGGCTCTTCTGGTCGAAATCACCGACGATCGACACGATCGGGAAGCGCGGATCGGAATTGTCGTAGCTGAACGCCAGGTTGTTCGCGCCGCTGGTCGAGGACTGGACGAGGGGCAGGTAGCTGGTGTTCTCGGTGCGCGCGTAGTTGAACTTGAACGAGGCGTTGAAACCGTCGTCGCCTTCATAATCGCCGCCGAAAGTGCCGATATAGTTGCGGTTGCGATACTCGCCGAAGTTGAAGCTGCCGCGCAGCGGCACGCCGTTCAGGTTGCCCGATTCCAGCGTGCGCGTGCCGCCGGTCGCGCGGTCGAGGCGGAATTCGTACTGGTTGCGGCGCTCGTTGTCGTTGAATTCGGAGAAGATGCCCTTGGCGTAGAGGCGCTTGCCTTCCTCGGGCTGGTACTCGACGCCCGCGAACAGGCCGTTGTTCCAGCGCTCGATCTGGTACTGGCGCACGTCGAACTCGGTCGGGCCATTGGCGTCGTAGGCGCCGACTTCGCGGTTGTCGGTCAGCTGCTTGCGGCGATAATGCGATCCGCCGACGACGAAGCCGAAGGTGTCGTTCGACCACGACAGGCGCAGCGATCCCTGCCGCTGCTCGCCCTTGCCCAGCCCCATGAAACCGTAGCCCGCGTCGCCGGAGACGTGCAGGCCTTTCTGCTCCATCGGCGAATAGGTCTTGAGGTCGATCGTGGCGACGACAGCGTCGGCCTGCAGGTCCGAGGTCAGCGACTTGTTGACCACCATCTGCGAGAGCAGCACGGCGGGGATCGCGTCGAAGCGGAAGGCGCGGGTGTCGCCGCCCTCGTCCACGCCCGCCATCGGGATGCCGTCGATGCTTACCGAGGTCCAGCGGTTCGGCGCGCCGCGCACCTGGATGTAACGCTCCTGCCCCTGATCGCGCTGCACCGCGACGGCGGGCAGGCGCGAGAGCGCGGCGGCGGCATTCTGGTCGGGGAAGCGCCCGACCGCATCCGATGCGGCGACGTCGGCAAGATTGTCCATCACCCGCTTGGCCTCGATCGAGTCCTGCTGGGCCGAGACGATCGAGCCGGTGACGACGATGTCTTCTCCGATAGCGGCATCATCGGCGGCAACGTCCGGGGCCTCCTCGGCATGAGCGACGACAGCGCCGGCGAAGGCGCAGGCAAGAACGCCGACGATCGCCGTCGAGCGCAGGAATAGACAAGTGTTCAGTTTCACGACGAGCCCCCGAGAAGATTGGATCGACGCGGCAGCTAGAACGACTGTATGTATGTTGGATGACACTTTTCCGGCACTCCCGCAACGGCGGGCGTGCGCGGGTATCACTCGATCGCAGGCGCGGTCTCTGCTAGGAGAGTGAAATTGCCAGTCGGACTCCCAATGTCATGAGCGCCATGAGAACCGCAGAATCATCGTCATACGACCGGTTTATCGCCGTGGTTACAGGGCAATGGGAACAGGTCGGGGCAGCAGGAATGTCGGCCCGCCAGATCAGTGGATTGACCGATGCACCGGTCTCCTCGATCTACCATCACTTCGGATCTCTGGAACACTTGTTGCTGGCTTCCCAGCAACAATGCATCGTCGAGGCGAGGCTCTGGTGCGACCGCCAGTGGCAGCATTGCGTTGGACTGGACGCTTCGCCTGCCGCTTTCGCAGGGTTCTTCACGCAGATCGTCGATGCATGGTGCGAGGAGCAACGCGGGCTGGCCTTCGCCTGGCGCGAATGCCAGCTGCTTGCCCATGAATCGGCGCAATTCATCGATGCCGCGCGGCAGTGGGCCGCGCTGTGGGCGCACTTCTGGAGCGAGGCGGGCCAGCGCTTCGGCCTCGACGCGGGCAGCATCGTCGCACAGCGCGTGTTCGAGAACGAGAGCTTCTTCCATATGATCCGCTGGCGACGCCTGATCGACCGCGCCGCGCTCGACGAAACCGCCCGCGTGCTCGGCGCATGGCTGACCGGCGGCGCGATGCCCGCCGCTCCCTGGCGCGAATTCGCGCGCGAAGAGGCCCTGCGCTCGATGCCCGTCCTGCCCGACCGGGACGAGACCGCCGCGCGCATCGTCGAGACCGCCGCGCGGATCATCGACGAGGATGGCCTCGCCCGCCTCACGCACCGCGCCGTCGCCGAACGCGCCGGACTGACGCTCGGCACGGTGTCGCACAAGTTCCGCACGAAGCCCGCCCTCCTCGAAGCCGCGTTCGAGGGCCTCTACCGCGCCAACGTCGAGCGTCTGCAGGCCGAAGCCCCCGCGCGCGACGAACTGCGCCCCGCCGACCTCGCGGACGACCTTGCCGCGATGGTGCTGCGCGGCGGCAACGCGAGGGGCAGCGACGAACTTTTCGTCGCCACCGCGCGCGATGCTTCGCTGCGCCAGTTCGGTGCCCAGCTGCGCTATTTGCGCGGCCGCACTTCGCGCGGCGCATTGCAGGATCTTGTCGGCACGGGGCGCGAGGTCGGCGTCACCGAGGCGGCCCTGTTCTCCGGCTTCCTGACATCGCAGCTGCGTGCCCATGCCGGGTTTGCCGACGCGATCGGCCCGCGCATCCGCGGCGAGCTGGAAGTCATGGTCGCATTGGCGTGCGGAGTGCCGGGAGATCGCGCCTGAAGGCACGGTATGGGCACGCCAGGGTATCGCTAGGTGCCGTTAGGGCACCGTTGGGTGCCGTGTCCGGTCAGGCCGCAAACGCCAGATCGGCGCCGCTTGAGAAGCGATTCCGGTACTCTCCGGGCGACAGGCCCATGACGCGGTTGAACACCCGGCGGAACGCCGTCGCGTCCTCGTAACCCACGGCCCAGGCGATCTGGTCCACCGATCGGCGGGTGAATTCCAGCAGCTCGCGCGCCTTGCCGACCCGCAGATTCTGGACGTATTCCAAGGGTTTAAGCCCAGTCGCCGCCTTGAACCGGCGCAGGAAGGTACGCTCCTCCAGCCCCGCCTGCCCGGCCATGTCAGGCACCGCAACGGCCCGCTCCGCCCGGCCCTGAAGCCAGTGCTGGACCTTGAGAATCGCCTCGTCCCCATGCGTCAGGCGCGGCGCGAAGCTGCTGTAATGCCGCTGCTCCCGCCCCGAGGGATCGACGAGCAGGAACTTGCCCGTCTCGATCATCACCGTCGGCCCCAGCAGCCGATCGACGATCCGCATGCCAAGGTCGGTCCAGGCCATCAGCCCGCCGGCGGTGATGATGTCGCCATCCTCGATCACCATCTTGTCCGGGTCCAGCCTAACATCTGGAAATCGCTGGCGAAAAGGTTCGGCGAAAAGCCAGTGCGTAGTCGCGGGACGCCCTGACAGCAGACCCGTCGCCGCCAGCATGAACGTGCCTCCGCAAGTGGACGCCAGCGTCGCGCCCGAGCCATGCCGGTCGAGCAGCCAGCGCGCATAGGGCACCGCCTCCTCGGCGCCGACCGGGCCGGTGAGACGCCCCGGCACGATCAGGATCGCAGGCTCGCCGCGTTCGCCGGGGTGGGTGTCCGAAGCGCGTGCGAACCCGCCCTTATCGTCAATGTTCCAATGACTTACCCTTAATGCAGGCCCACCCCGCTCGACCGAGAAGTGCGAGGCTATGGCGAACAGATCGGTGATGCCGTGGACCATTGCCGCCTGGCATCCCGGATAGAGGACGAGCCCGATCTCGGCCTTGATGCGCGCGTCTACGGCCATGCTCGAAGCCCCTTTTGTCAGTTTTGGCCTGCCTTATGTCGGAACCGCCGATCCTGCAGGCCGGCGGCGCAGTCTATCCCTCTCCTCACAGGGCGCAACGGCCCCATCGAGAAAGGAGAAAGCGACATGACCACCATCACCACCACCGACGGAACCCGCATCTTCTACAAGGACTGGGGCGCGAAGGATGCCCAGCCGACCGTCTTCTCCCACGGTTGGCCGCTTTCGGCCGACGCCTGGGACGCGCAGATGGTCTTCTTTGCGAACGAGGGTTTCCGCACGATCGCCCACGACCGCCGCAGCCACGGCCGCTCGGATCAGGTCTGGAACGCCAACACCATGGACCAGTACGCGGACGACCTCGCCGAACTGATCGAGGCGCTGGACCTGCGCGACGTGATACTCGTCGGCCACTCGACCGGCGGCGGCGAAGTGACCCGCTATGTTGGCTGCCACGGCACCGAGCGGGTCGCCAAAGTGGCGCTGATCGGCGCGGTTCCGCCTCTTATGCTGAAAACCGAGGCCAACCCCGGCGGCCTGCCGATCGACGCCTTTGACGCCATCCGCAAGGGCACTTACGACAACCGCAGCCAGTTCTTCCGCGACCTCACCATCCCCTTCTACGGCTACAACCGCGAGGGTGCGGCGGTGTCCGAAGGCATCCGCGAGGACTTCTGGCGGCAGGGCATGATGGGCGGCCTCAAGGGCCAGCTCGACAGCATCCGCGCCTTTTCCGAGAGCGACTTCCACGCCGATCTTGCCCGCTTCGACGTGCCCACGCTCGTCCTGCACGGCGATGACGACCAGATCGTGCCGATCGGCGCTTCCGCGCTCGAAACGGTGAAGATCGTGCCGAACGCGGTGCTCAAGGTGTACGAAGGTGCGGACCACGGTCTGACCCAGACGCATCAGGACCGCTTCAACGCCGACCTCCTCGACTTCATCCGCGACTGAAACCTCCCACAAACCGTATCCACGAAAGGACATGCACATGACCAAAGGCACTTTCCTCATCACCGGCGCGTCGGACGGCATCGGCGCGGTCTATGCCGACCGCCTCGCCCGTCGCGGCCACGACCTGATCCTCGTCGCCCGCCGGGCGGACAGGCTGGAGGCACTGGCAACCACGCTCGCCGCCGAAACCGGCGTGAAGGTCGAGACGCTGAGCGCCGATCTCGCGAAGGCCGAAGACCTCGCCCGCATTGAGCAGCGACTGCGCGATGATGCGGCGATCACCGGCCTCGTCAACAATGCCGGGATCGCCGGGGAGACCACTTTCGTCGGCTCCGACCCGGCCTACCTCACCGGGATGATCGACCTCAACGTGCTGGCCGTCACCCGCCTCGCCGCCGCAATCGCGCCGCGCCTGGCCGAAACGGGCAGCGGGACGATCATCAACATGACCTCGGTGACGGCGCTCATGCCGGACGGGTTCACGGCGGTCTACCCCGCGACCAAGGCCTATGTCCTCGCCTTCACTGAGGCGCTGAACGTCGAACTGGGCGCGAAGGGCGTGCGCGTGCAGGCGGTGCTGCCGGGGATCACCCGGACGCCGATCTGGACCGAGGAGCAGCTTGCCGGTCTACCCGCCGAAATGGTGATGGACGTCGATGACATGGTCGATGCCGCACTCACCGGCCTCGACCTCGGCGAGACGATCACCATTCCCGCGCTTCCCGACAATGCGGACCTCGACGCCTATCTCGCCGCCCGCCGCGCGCTGCGCCCGAACCTGTCGCGCAGCCGCCCCGCCGAACGCTACGGCGCCTGACGCCGGTCCAAGGAGACATGCCATGAGCAAGACCATCGTTCTGATCCACGGCGCCTGGCTCAATTCCCGCAGTTGGGAGCAGGTGAAGGCCCGCTACGAGGCACGCGGCTACACCGTCCTCGCCCCCGACTGGCCGCTCGACGAAGGCGAGCCCGCAGCCTTGCGCGCGCGCCCTCACCCGAAGCTCGGAGCGCTGGGCCAGCGAGAGATCGTCGCGCATTACGAGGCGATCATCCGCGCCCTGCCCGAAGCGCCGATCCTGATCGGGCATTCGCTCGGCGGAGTGGTGGTGCAGCACTTGCTCGACCGGGGCCTCGGCGTCGCGGGCGTAGCCATCGACCCCGCGCCCACGCCCGGCGTGCCGATCTTCCCTCATGCCCTCGTTTCCGCGCTGCCGGTGTTCCTCGACCCGTTCAGCCGGAGCAAGGTGAAGCACATGTCGCGCCGCTTCTTCGCCCGACGTTTCGCGCAGACCCTGCCCTCCGACGTGACGGATGCCGCCTACGACCGCTACATCGTGCCGACGCCGGGGCGGGTCTACTGGGACGGGATCGTCAAGCCGATGAAGATCGACTGGGCCAACCCCAAGCGCCCGCCGCTGCTGCTGATCGGTGGCGGGAAGGACCTCATCGCCGACGCCGCGATGACCCGCGCGATCCATGCCCGGCAGAGCCGTGCCCCGTCGCGCACGGACTATCTGGAATTCGCCGGACGCTCGCACTGGACCATGCTCGACACGGGCTGGGAGCAGGTCGCCGACGCCGCGATCGAGTGGGCAGAAAGCCTTTGATCTACTTCAGGCCATCGAGCAGGGTATTGGCGAAGCGCACGTCGTCCCAGTCGTAATCGACCCGTCCGGTCCGATAGGCGACCAGCCCGCGCGACGGGACGACGTAAAGGCGCTGGCCGCCATGACCCTCGAAGTAATAGAGGTCGGGCGCATGATACCCGGTGTTGGCCGCGCCCGATGCCCCGCCGGGATTGGCGACCTGCATGAACATGCCGAACGCCGGGTTGCGCGGCGACGGGGCGGACAGCATCCGGGCATTTGCGCGCGAGATGATCCGCCGGCCCTCAAACGTCCCACCATTCGCAAGCATTACCCCGATACGCAGCCAGTTGCGCGCGGTGTTGACGAAGCAGCAGACCGTCCGCGCCTCGCCGCCCTCATGATCGAGCGCCACCATGGCATCGCTCGCTCCAAGCGGCTTCCACAAGTAGCGGGAGAGGAACTGCGCATAGCGCATGCGCGTCGCCGCGGTGAGCACGTCATGCAGCGCCTGTGCATTCATGTGATTGAACTCGAAGGCTTCTCCCGGAGGCCGGGCAAGCGGCGCGGCATCGACGAAGGGCATGATGTCGAGCCCGATGAACATGTCGAGCACCGGGTTGTACGGCTTCACTTCGAAGCGGCCGATGGCAAGCCCGCTCTGCATCCAGAGCAGGTCGCGTACCCTGATCGCCTTGCGCCCGTCCGCCCGCCACGCCGGAATGTAGCGCGAAGCCGGATCGTCGAGACGCAGAAAGCCCTTGTCGACGGCGATCATCACCGCCAGCGCCAGCAGGCCCTTGGCGCTGGAATAGCTGTCGAACCGGGACTCGGCGGAGAAGCCCGGCGCATAATCCTCCAGTTGCACCTTGCCGCCCGCGTAGACGATCAGCGCCATGGTATGCGAGGCATCGGCCTGCCGTTTCGCCGTCGCCAGCGCTTCGGGAGCGATCGCCAGCCGGTCCGGCGGTGCGACGGGTAGCGGGCGACCCGATGCGCCTTGCACTTTCTCGGTCGGCACGTATTTGTCCCAGCGCGCGACCCGGTCCAGCGAGCTGTCCTGCGTCTCGAAATTGCGCTTGTAGGCAGGCGGCATGTCCTGCGCACCGAGGCTCGCAGCGGCAAGCGGCAGGACGAACGCCGCAATCCACTTCATGCCCTGGCTTCCGAAGGTAAAGCATCGAGCCGGAAGCGCGTGAGCAATACGATGCCGAGCAGTTCGGCTACGGCCGGGAGCACGCAGGCGCACCAGCGGATCGCCTCGATGGCATGGGCAGGCTGCCCCGCCTGCGCTCCGGCGACATAGCCGCCTGCGGACAGGGCCAGCCCCAGTGCGAAAAGCGCGAAAGCGGATGAGCCTGTCTCCAGAAGAGATACCACGCCGGCAAAAGCGCCGCCCCGGCGCAGCCCCGTTCGGCGATAGTCATGCTCGATCACATCGGGCAGGAGCGCCTGGCTCAGCATGAAGACCCCGCCCCCACCGGCACCGAGCAGCACGGCCTGCACCATCAGCAACGGCACCGAACCGTGGTTGAAGAACAGCGAAAGTTGCGCGAGGCCATGAAGCGCGAAGGCGCAGGCCAGCGCGCCGCGTGTGGCCAGCCTTCCGCTCAGCCACAGCCACAAGGGTTGCGAGGCAAGCAGCGCCAGAGTGCTGACCATCGTATAGATGCCGAGCCAGTAGTCGCTCACCGACAGCACCCAGCGCGTCAGCAACGCCATGCACGATGCGGCGACGGCAAGCCCGAAATAGAGGCAGATCTTGATGCCGACAAGCACGAGAAAAGGCCGGTTGCCGAACAACAACCCGAACTGCGCGCCCAGCGGCGGACGTTCGGCGCTCTCCACCGTGCGCACGCGCGCCTTGCGGGTGAAGACCACCGTGCCCAGCGCCGAGAAAAAGCACAGCGCGCCCATTACCCAGCCCATCGTGCCGTAGGCCAGCGCACCCATTCCGAGCGCCACCAGCAGCATCGGCCCGCTGAGTGACGCAGCGCCCTGCGCCAGCGAGGAGAACGCCACCCGCCAGGCCATCATCTGCGTGCGCTGGCGAGCGCTGCCCGAAATCTCCTGCGGCATCGCCAGCCATGGAATCGCGAAGAGCGAAAATCCGGTCGAGAACAGGAATTGTCCCGCACAGGCCCAGATGATCTTCTCCACCATCGGCGCATCGAGCGGAATGTTGAACCCGATCACCAGCGAAGCCGAGGAGAACACGCCGCCCAGCAGCATCCACGGGCGACGGCGCCCCATCGGAGTGTCGATCCGGTCGGCGAACCACCCGATCACCGGGTTGATGAGCGCATCGTAGACCTTGAACACCGCCATCAACGTACCCGCCAGCGCTGCCGCCAACCCCACCGTGTCGGTAAGGTAACGCAGAACCAGCACGCTGTAGGCATAGATGACGAGGCTCTGGCAGAACGAGCCCGATCCCCATGCGACCGCGATCGAGAGCGGCGCGCGGACTTCGCCGCCGCCCGGCTCAGGCATCTTGCGGCTCGGACACGCGCGCCTTCGCACGGTCGCGGTCCAGCGCGGCGACCTTGAGACGCGGGATCAGTTCGTCCCCGGCCCGCAGCGCGTCTTCGTAGAGGTCGAAGCCCCGGAACAGCACCCCGGTCATGCCCAGGTCGTAATAGCGCATGATGGCTTCGGTCACCTGTTCCGGCGTGCCCACCAGCGATGGCGCCATCGGGATGCCCTGTTGCTGAGGACCGATCCAGAGCCTTTCGTCGAGCACGGAGTCCGACCCCGTCAGCGCCCCGAAACGGTCCTCGTTGGAAATGCCTGCGGCGTTGGAAAATGCCTTTTCGCTGCGCCCGCCCGGCTGGAACCAGCTATTACCGGTGAGCTTCAGACGCTCCTCGCCATTGGCGATGAACTTGCGCAGGATCTCGCGCGCATTGTCCCAGGCCTCTCCCTCGGTCCGGCCGAGGATGTAGCGCACGGTGCCCTGCACCGCGATGCCGCGCCCGGCCTCCGCTGCGGAAGCCCCGATCCGTTCGATGATCGCCCCGGTATCGGCGAGCGATTCCATGCCGACCGCATAAGTATCGGCGCATTCGCCCGCGTAGCGGACCGAGATCGGCGAACCGCCGGCCCAGTAGACCGGGATTGCGGAGCGTTCGTAAGGTCCGATCTCCGGCAGGGACTCGTTGAATTTGTAGAAGCGACCTTCGTGCGAGACCGGTGCCTTTGCCGCCCACATGCGGCGCAGCACGTCCACGAATTCGCGGCTGCGGTGGTAGCGTTCCTCCTTGGTCAGGAAGTCGCCGTCGCACTGGGTCTCACGGTCGTTGGCGGCGGTGATGATATGGATCGCGGCTCGCCCCTCGCTCAGGTGATCGAGCGTGGCGAACTGGCGGGCGGCCATCGTCGGCGAAACGAAGCCGGGGCGGTGCGCGACCATGAAGCCCAGTCGTTCGGTCACACCGGCCATGTAGGCGGCGACCGGCATGGAATCGGGCCAGTAGGAACTCTGGGCGATCAGCACGCGGTCGAAGCCCGCCTGCTCGTGCGCCTGGGCATGAGCGCGCAGCATCGCCTTGTCGAAGACCCTGGGCGGCAGCACCATGTCCTCGTTGGACAAGTGGTGGGACATGATCCCGGTAATCTCGATCGGCATCCGGAACGCACTTTCGTGAAAACGTCACCCGGACAGCCGCAGCGGTCCGGGTGCAGTCATGGGGTCTGTCAGAAGTTGAAGGTTCCGCGGATGCCGACGGTACGCAACTCGCGCAGCTGCGCCACCACGCTGGCCAAGACCGCCGGGTTGGGCGAAGTCGTGGTCGGCTGGATCAGCGTATTGTTCGAGATGTTGTAATAGGCCTTGTCGTTGAACAGGTTCGTGATGAACGCTTCCACGCGGTAGGTATCGTTGCCGATGCCTGCGCGCAGGTTCACTTGCGTCAGGTCGGGCGAGCGCACGAGGTTCGACACATCGCTGTAGGTGCCGGACTTGTAGACGAAGTCGAGGCGGGCAAACCCGTCGAGCGCATCGGAAATCGGCGCATTGTAGTTCAACGCCGCGGTGCCGGACCACTTCGATGTGAAGGGACTCTGCTTGCCGCGGAAATCGGTCATGCCGGTCAGTGCAGTGACGCCGCTGTTGTTGGCGACCAGTACCTTGCTGTCGATATAGGCGCCGGTGAGTTCCACGGAGACGGCCGACGAGAGGCGGGTCGAGACGTTCGCCTCGATGCCCTTCACCCGGACCTTGCCGGTATTGGTAGAACCGTTCACCTGGAACGGGCGAACGCCCGCGCCGTCGGGATCGGCATAGATGGTCGTCGACTGCGTTTGGATCTGGTTGGTCCAGTCGGCCCAGAACGCCGCCACATCATACGTGACCATGGAGCCGAAGAGCTGGCCCTTGGCGCCGATCTCGTAGTTGGTAATCTTTTCCGGCGCGACCTCGATGCCGTAGCCCAGCTTCTCGGCCTCGGCGACGACGGCAGGGATCGAGGTGATGAACAGCGTGTTGAACGCACCCGGGTTCACGCCCTTTGAGTACGACGCATAGACCATGTTGTCGCCGAAGTCGTACTTGGCGATGACACGCGGAAGGAAGTTCTTGTAGCTCTTGCCCGCGATCTTCGTGCCTTCGTCGTAGAATCCGGCCGGGATCGTCGCGCCGGTGGAGGTCACGCCGCCCTGGCCCGCTTCGGCGTAGAGCTTGTCGATCTGGTATCGCCCGTCGAGCGCCAGCGAGAACTCCGGCGTGAAGTTGTAGCTGAGATTGGCGAAGATGCCGTAGGTTTCCGAGCCGGTCGCACCGTTGCGGCGCGCGCCGATCAGGTTGGGACTGCCGTTCGAGCCATGCTGGCGGGCGTTCAGGTAGTTGCCGCCGAACGATGCCTGCAGGGCACCACCATTATCGTAGCTGAACCGCACTTCCTGCGAAAAATCGCGACTGAGCGCTTCGATCAGGAACATGAAGTTGTAATAGCCGTCCTTGTAGAGCGACCCGGTTCCCTTGAATCCCTCGCCATTGAAGTTGTCGAGGTCGCCGAGTTCGTTCTTGGCTTCATGATTCCAGCCCGTCAGCGAGCGAACCGAGAAGCCGCTGTCGCCGATGTCCCAGTTCACATCGAGATGCAGGTGATAGTAATCGTTGACGAGGCCGTATCCGTTGAGGTCGTTATCAACTAGACGGCCGCTCTTGTCGTTGAGGAAATTGGTGACGGTCGAGGTGTTGGCCGTGTTCGCCGAAGGAGTAAGCGCCGAAAGCTTCGGCGCAACGCCGCAGAACCAGCGCGTAGTGATGCCACTCGATCCGGTCACGTTGCAGTTCGACTGATCCTCACGCACGAGGTTGCCACTGGGATCGCGCAGGGCGTAGGCGCTGATGAAGCCGTTGGCAGACGGCCCGTCCTTCATCTGCGAATAGAGGCCGAAGCCCTTGATCGTCAGGGAGTCGGTCGGCTTGAAGGTCAGTTGCAGCGTGCCAGCCTTCGAAGACTGGTCGCCCAGCGTGTCGCTCGGGTTGCTGGCGTTCTTGTAGGAACCATGCTTGCCCATGACGCGCGCGGTGGCCCGGAAACCGAGCACGTCGCCGAAGATCGGGCCGCTCAGTTCACCCGCAAGGTCATAGTTGGCGCGAGTGCCGGCCATGCCGCTCAGGCTGCCGGACAGGCTTTCGCTCGGATCCTTGGTGACGATGTTGATCGCGCCGGCAAAGGTCTGGCGGCCGAAAGTCGCCGATTGAGGCCCCTTGATTACCTCGATCCGCGCCGGGTTCGCGATCGTCTGCAACGCGGTAGCCTGAGTCACAGGCACGCCGTCGATGAACATCGATACGGTCTGTGCAGCCGAAGTCGACGGCTGCATGCCGCGCAGGATGACACCTACGAACGAACGGTCAGCACGCGCGCCGCCACCTGTAGCCTGGCCGACGATGTTCATCCCGGGCACGAAGCTGCCCAGGTCCTGAAGGCCCTTGATCCCGCGTTCGTCCAGCGCCTCGCTCGTCATAGCCGTGATCGCCAGCGGCGCCTCGAGGATCTTCTCCTCACGGCGGCGGGCGGTAACGACGATATCGTTGCCCGGGCCGCCGCTCTCAGCCGTTGCCTGCGCCATGGCGACCTGCGGAAGAAGCGGCGCCGAACATCCGATGAACAGTGCTGCATACGAGCACGCACAAATGAGATTTGTCCTGTTTACCCGAGCCTTCATAAGTCCCTCATCTCAAATAAAAGTGAAATCTAAAGGGACCGAAAACCTTGCGAAGTTTCCGATCTTTCCTTGCTTATCCCCAGTGATAAATAAATTTTTTATCGTGAAAAAATTATCTATGCCTTCAGTTACCCTGAATGTTTATGTATTGGATGGTGATTGGACGCCGGAGAACGGTCTATATTCTCGTTGATATTGCCTACCTGGCGAACAGACGCCCCGATCTTTCGGCTTTGAACGCAATCGCAAACCGCACCAGCCGCACGGACAAACATTCGATGCGCGATAAGACGCACATGCGAAAATCCTCGCACGTCGAATGTTCGGATAATGAGAGAAACCCACAGCGCCCGACGCTGCTGTAATACCTGGATAAAGACGTCATACCTGGATCGGGCAGAGACAAGTCTCGATGCCCGACCCCGCGCGATAGGGGCGCTTCGCGCCAGGTAACTGACCGGAAGTCACGCAGTCCGGCGAATTGGGAGGGATTGAGGACAAAGGATTTGCCCTGCAGGCCATCGGGATATCGACGGCGCAGCGCGAAGGTCGATATCCGTCGATCTGATTACGCCTTGGGTGTCACCCATACTTCGACAGGCGCAATGAACTTCCCCGGCGCCGGCTTGCCGACATGGACACGGTCGGCGGTAACCTGTTCCCCGTTCGCCAGATGCAGCGTCACCCAGGGCTTGGGCATACGCTCGAAGGTCATTTTCTGGATCGGCTGGCCCGTGGTCGAATTCATGATGGTAGCGATGATACTCATGGCCCGCCGTTAATCGCCCCGGCTCGCGAGCGTCCATGGCTTTGGAAGCGTTATACCCGCTTCAGGTTGCCTGATCGAGCCCCGGATCAAGCCGGGCGCGCAATGTGTTCTCGGACAGGATGGTGACCGGCCGACCGGCATCGCGCAGTTCCTGTGCACGGCGATGAATCGGGCTGGCTTCCACCCATCGCCCGTAGGGCTGCGCATTGGCGATCACCAGCAGGGTGGTGGTCATGCCCACCGACCGCACGACCCGGCCGCCCGCCGCTGCAACGGCAGTCGCGAGCTTGCCGTCAAGCGCTTCGCCCAGGATCGCGACACGCTCGCCACTCAGCGGCCCGTCCGATGCGGGGACCGGTGGCTTGGGCTTGGCGCGCGGAGGTTTGGCCATCCAGCCCTGCAGGTCGATGCCGATATGTTCGATGGCCTTGACGATCACCATCCCTGCGGCGCGCGCATCGCTCAGGGCATCGTGGTGCCGATGCTCGATGCCGAGAAACCGGGCAAGCACGTTGAGCCGATGGCTTGCCAGGTGCGGCCAGGCCTGCTTGGCCACCCTGACGCTGTCCAGCCATTCGGTATCGATCAGCGGATGCGCGCCCAGCCGGCAGGCTGCGGCCAAGGCCCCTTTGTCGAAAGCCGAATGGGCCACCGTGATCCGACCGCTCAGATAAGTGTCGAGCACGGCATGGATTTCACCGAAGGTAGGTCGTCCGGCGACATGGCTCTGTGTTATGCCGTGGATACCGACATTGAACGCGGAGAACTCGTCCCGAGGGTCCACCAGCGTTTCGTAAGCCAGCACCTCGCGTCCTTCGCGAAAGCCGACGATGCCGACCTGACAGATGCTGCTGACCCGCGAGCAGGCCGTCTCAACGTCGATGACGACGAAGTCCGGCGCGTCGATGGAGGTGGCGGGCTGCGAAGGCATCGGCAAGGTCATTCCACCTCTCTAGCAAGCGCCCGCCTTCTGCGCGAGATGCCTGCAGGCCCCGGCGGGTTTTCGGCAACGTCATATAAGCCTGCCGGGCCATAGAGAGCGCCCGGGATTACGTACTTCCGGACCAGTGGCAGGCCGGCATGACGATGATCACAGTCGTGTGAATGCGCTCGCGACTGCTCGGGACGACACGTCAGTCCGATCCGCAAGCTGCCGCTGGGCCGCGCTTTTTTCGCATGACGTGGAAACCCGGCGGAATGCGCGTCACTGCGCGCGATCCTTAGACGTGGGCTCGCCTCGGCGCAGAGGCAACTTCAGCAGAAATGTCGCGCCGTCTCCGAGTTCACTCGCACATTCAATTTCCCCGTGATGGCGGAGAATCACCGTGTGGACGAAACTGAGCCCGAGACCCGCTCCATTCATCCTCGGCCCCAGGCCGGCCGGTCCGCGGCGAAAGCGCTCGAAGATCGCCTGCCTCAGGGCCGGTTCTATACCCGGCCCCTGATCCTCGACCGCGCACACCGCCCAGTCGCCCCCATCGCTGCGCGCCTGACAGGACAGCGAGCACGTGATCGTAGTCCCTTGCGCGCTGTACTTGATGGCATTGCCGATGACGTTGACCAGCGCCCTGGTCAGCAAAGAGCGCTCCACCGTCACCAGCAGCCGCTCGTCTGCGTGGGTTACGATGTCGATCGATTTGGCCTTCGATTGCGGCCAGAGATCATCGATCGCGTCCATCAGCATGTCGCCGAGGTCCACCTCCTCCAGCGCGTACTCGAGATTCTCGGCGCGGGCCAGTTGGACGAAGCCGTCCGCGAGTTGCAGGGTACGTTCCGCATAGTGCCGGATCACACCGGATTCCCTGGCCGAAATGCGGTCGGCAGGCGCGGTTTCCAGAATGGCTAGAATGGACGCCTGGGGTGAGCGCATGTCATGGGTGAGCAGTTGCACCACGTCGTCACGTTGCTTTTGCGCCGCCTTGGCGTCGCTGATGTCGACGAAGCGGATGACCCAGCCGACGCGCACGCCCTCCGCCGAAGTCTGTCCGGCCATCCCGACAAGGAAGAAGCGCCCTTGATCGAACTGGACTTCGCAGGCGATCGGTTCCTCGGCAGACGGAGGAAAGCGAACCGGGTCGCCGCTGCCGGTGAGGCGGCAACGGCTCAGGATCACAGCCGCGCTGGCCCCTGTTGCCAGTCCTCCACCCGGGCCGCCGAACAGTGTGCGCGCGGCGACATTCGCCAGCAGGATGTCGCCGTTCAGATCGGCCACGATCGTCGCGTCGGGCAACTGGTCGAGGCGGTCGGAAACGAAATGGCGCATCTCCCGGTCGCGGGTGATCGCCGCGTTCAGCAGTGCGATCGTGTAGCCGACGCCTCTCTCGGTATGAACGACGTTCCTTTGCGGAACGAGCATGGGCTGTTCCTGCAGGCGTTCGAGCTGTATGCGCATGAACCGCTCGGTCGCCGCGAGCTGTCTCCAGCCCCAGACGGGATAAGCCAGTGCCAGCCCGGTCAGCGCTGCGGAAGGCGGCAGCCAGATACGCAGCAGCATCAGGGCACAAAGCGACTGAGCCAGCACCAGCGCCGAGCACAGCGCCAGGCAGGCCAGCGCCGGCATCCGCCTGAACGGCCCCAGCCCCAGCATCAGGATCCACAGCGGCAGCAGTCCCGCGATGAGGCAGGAAGACAGCCCGGCCTGCGTCATCATCGTGCCGCCACGCAGCCCGTGAAGCAGATAGGCCTGGATTTCGAGCCCGGACATCACGCCACCGGCGGGCGTTGCGTATCGACTGCCGAGGCCGGACGCCGTCACGCCGACGAGCACGATCTTGCCCTTGAGCAGTTCGGCAGGCACCTCCCCGACCAGAACCGCTGCGGCCGAAACCTCGGGCCAGCGGCCGTCACCACCGCCAAACGGTATCAGCCCGGCCTGCGAGGAGACATGCCCAGCCTCGGCAAGGAATTGCGCCATGACCCGCATCAGCAGCGGCGATCGGTCGGACCTTCCATCCGAAAGCGGCGCCTTGCGCACGACACCGTCCGGGTCCGGCGCGACGGTGGCAGCGCCAATCCCGGCGGCAGCCTCACGAAGCGCATCGATGGGAAGGATGGTGGCGGCGCCGCTTTCGGATGAAGCACCAGGCAGGGTCGGCAGGAAAACGGGAGCCCCACCCGCCATCCCACCGGCCATCGCACGGGCCAGCGCATCGTCGTCGGCCACATCGGTAGGCTCGGTGAAAAGCACATCGTAGCCGATCGCCTTAACTCCCGCCGCATTGAGCCGGTCGATGAGCGCAGCATGGGTCGCGCGGTTCCATGGCCAGCGGCCGATCCTGCCCACGCTGTCGTCATCGATCTCCACCAGCAGGATCGCATCGGACGACGGCGACGGAACGAGTTGCAGCAGATGATCGTAGATGCCGTTGTCGAACCGCACCATCGTGCGGTCCATCGTCATGAACAGGACCAGCAGGCTGGTGGCGATGACAATCAGCCACCACTGGGTACGCAGCTTGAGATGCCGCCGTAACCTCACCTGTTCCCCTCGACCCTCAACTCGCCGTAGTCCGACCATTGGATACTGACCTTGCCATCGACGATCCGGCTGGTCTGCACGCGCCAGCGATACCGTCCGCGCGGCAGGTCGATCACCGGCTGGGACGTGTTTGAAAGTTCGGGCAGGTCAATCAGCGGTCTTGCCTCCTTGCCTGCCCTGGCAAGCTGGAAGCGGAACCGTGCATTCGATGCATCGCGCGCGTTCCACCAGAACAGGTACTGGCGGTACGGGCCTGCCCAGCCCATCTCGATCCCCATGCGCAGCCCTTCGAGACGCCGCTGGAAAGAGGACGTCGCGGGTGCGCCCTCCAGTTCGTTGCGATCGATAGCCGTTGCCCGCACGAAGTAGGCTCCATCGGGCAGAGAGGCAAACCGCACCTCGGGAGACTGACTGGTCGCCTCGTCCAGAACCTCAAGGAACCTGGCATCGGCGGCGATCTGCACGTGATAGGCCGTGGCGCCGGGCAGTGGCTTCAGGGCGAAGTGCAGGCCCTCGCCGGTCTGGACCGCGTCCGGCTCAAGCAGTTCGGGAGCAGGCAGCAGGGCGACCGGCTCCGACAGTTCACTCGTCGTTCCGAAGCCTGCGGGCAACGTCTGTGTCTCGTGCGCCCCGGCATCGAAGCCTACCTTGCCTTCCAGAACCTCGCTCGTCGCCAGCCCGGCGTCCGCATCATAGGCCATCCGGAACTTGGTGCCGCGCACAGAGGTAATGGCCCGGGGGGTCGAGAAGCGGAAATCGCTCTGCGGGTCGGTCATCGGCGTGACGGTGGCGCTCGCGCCGCCCCGCTCGATGCCGAACAGGCGCTCGACATGGCTGTCGAACACCAGGCGGCGCAGGCGCTGCACGCGCACCGCCGACTGCGACGGCAGGGCGATGGTCGTCGCGTCAGGCAGCGAGAGCGTGACGAACGACTTCTGCCCGGTCTCGATGAGCATCCCCTCGCCCACCGTCATGCCCACGGCAGCGGGCTTCCCGCCGACCCGCACCGCGCCGCGAACGCTGTGCACGGTTCCCCTCACCGGCTCGTGCCTCAGCAGTTCGCGCGGGATGACGAGCACCATGCCCACCGGCAACCTCAACGGATCCGCCACCCGGTTGAGCCGTTGCACGATGCGATAGTCTTCCGTGCGGATGAAGTAGTTGGCGGCCAGCCGAAAAAGGTTGTCTCCGGGCCGGACCACGTAACGCACATCGGGGCGCGCTGGCTCCACCACCGCGGCGCCATCCGTCCTGGCGACGGCCATCCCGCCGGGAACCAAAGCCAGCAGCAGGAGGGCGGCGCTCGACGATGCGCGGATTCTACGATGCCAGGGCTTCAAGTCGATATCCATATGAGTAGATCGGGACCAGCTTGACGCCGTTGTCCGGGCGAAGGTGCAGCTTGGTCCTGACGTTAGAGATGTGCACGTCCAGGGTTCTCGTGGGGAGGTTCGGGTTGCGCCCCCATACGGCTTCGAAAATGTAGGCGCGCGCCAGGGCGCGGTGCATGTTCCTGAACAGGAGCAGCGCCAGCGCGAATTCCTTTGCGGTCAGCGCAATCGACTCTCCGGAAAGTTCGACCGTTTCGGCTCGCGTATCAAAGCAATAGCTGCCGTAGTGCTCGAAACCCGAAAGAGCCGCAGGATAGGCACGGCGCGCCAAGGCGTTGATCCTCGCCTTGAGGACGACCGGCGCGACCGGCTTGATCACGTAGTCATCGGCACCTGCAGTCAGCCCGGCGACGATATCTTCCTCCGCCGACCTGCTGGTGAGCATCAGCGACGGGGGGGCGATCTCCAGATTGTCCCGTACCCAGGATATGACTTCGAGCCCAGACAAGCCCGGCACGTTCCAGTCGAGAATGAGGACGTCGTAAGTCGACCGGTGCAACGCCCGCACGAGAACCTGACCGTCGCCGAACACTTCGCAGGAATGGCCCGCCTCAGTGAGCGTCATCTCCACAAGCCCTGCAAGGGCCACATCGTCCTCAAGTATCGCTATCCGCACGGCTGCCCTTTGTTACCCCTGCACTGGGCTGAGACTTCGCCATAGCAGTGCCGATGCCGATTGCGAGGCGGCGCGGCCGGGCTTTGCAATGTTTTACAGGTGGTGTCTCGAACAAGGGCAGGTCCGATTTTGCACTCCTTTACATGACAGTCCACGACCGCCGCGCTTATGGCGCCAGGCAAGCTGACTAGGGAAATTTCCTAGAAAACAAGGCAATGATTGACGGGAGCCTCACAGGCGGCTGCGGCAATCCCATGGCGAGCGCCTCTGGAGGATCGTGGAACACCTGTTCGGATCGACGTCGCTGGCGGCCTGCATGCTCGATCGCGATCTTGCAATCGGCAAGGCCAGCGAAGCGGCTGCGGCGATGTTCGGCCTGCCCACGCTGCTGGATCGACAAGCCGACGATCTCGTTCCCGGCGCCGCGCCGGTGCTGCGCCGATGCTTCGAACTGGCCGACCTTGGCCTGCCTCTTCCCGACCACCGGCTCATGATGGGGGGACGCGACTACGCCGTCACGTTCCATCCGGTACGACACGCCGACCTCGGCATCACGGCACTACTGACCATCGCGATGGACCTGACCCGCAGCCTCCGGATCGAACGGGTGCTTCGCACTTCGCGTCGTCGCCTTCTGGTGGCATCGCGGCAGGACCACCTGACCGGACTGCTGAACCGGCGCGGCTTCGATGCCGCGCTACATCGTGAAGTCAGGCGGGCAAGACGGTCGGCAACGCCGCTTTCGCTGCTCATCGTGGATATCGACTGGTTCAAGGCCTACAACGACGGCCTCGGCCATCAGGAAGGCGATCGATGCCTGCGGCTCGTCGCCGATGCTCTTGGAACATGCCTGCGTAGGGCAAGCGATCTCGCCTGCCGTTATGGAGGCGAGGAGTTCGTGCTCATCCTGCCCGATACCGATGCCCGTGGAGCAGCCGCGGTGGCCGCCAACTGCCAGCGAGCGATCGAAGCCCTTGCGATCGCCCATCCGGCCAGCGTTCATGGACGGATCACCGCGAGCATCGGGATCGTCGGAGCGATTGCCGGGTCCGTCCCGGCCGACCCGGCACAATTGTTCGCTCACGCCGACGCTGCCCTGTACAGTGCGAAACGCAATGGCCGCAATCGCTGCGAGATGATCGAATTTTGATTGCCCAGGCCGGCTTCGAAACGACCGTGGGCCGGGATGTTGGCGGCAATACCCTCTCCCGAGGTTGCTGGCCGTTCCATTCGCCTGCTTGCCAGATTTTCAGGCAGCCGATAGAGCGTCACCGATGCGCCAGCTGCTGCCCTTCCTTGCGTGCCTGATGCTGATCCTGATCAGCTGGTCCGGCATGGCGCACGCTGGCGAGGCAACAGGCGGCGATACTGCAGGGTACGATTTCTCCTATCATGCTCCCGGCGACGGTGACGAAGTGCCCGGTGACGGAGATAGCAGTCTTCCTCACCATCACAGTGCCTGCCACAGCCACGACCTCGGTACGCCGGCGATGGGAGTGCCGCAGTTCGGCACTGGCGCGGCATCACAAATTCTCGGATCAATCACGGCTTCCTCGCTGTCTCCAACGAAGGACGGCGTAACGCCGCGCCCTCCACGCGCCTGACGCTTCCGCAGGTCGGCTGATGCCGGCCCGGGATCCCTCGTCAGGAATTTCACATCATGAAGACAATGTTCGCGGCGTTTCTCGCCGCGGCGAGCTGTGCCGCACCGGTGCAGGCGCAGGAATCGCCGAACGCGCCTTCCGGCGCATTACCCCTGACTCTCGAAGATGCCGTCATCGCTGCAGGCGGCTCCGCTCCGGCGATCGAAGCTGGCCGCGCCGGCATCGACGCGGCCAGGGCGGCGCGCACGGTCGCCGGCCTTCGGCCCAACCCGGTCGCCCAGGTGCAGACGGAAAACATCCTCGGCACCGGTGCCTACTCCGGAACGCGCAGCAGCGAGACGACCTTCGGGTTCATGCAGACGCTCGAGCTGGGCGGGAAGCGCAGCGCGCGCATCGCCATGGCCAATGCCGAGCTGTCTCGCGCCGAACTCCAGGCCGCAATCGTCGCTGCCGACGTGCGACTGCAGATAACCCTGCTCTACGTGGAAGCGGTGTCGGCCGAACGTCGGCTGGTCAACGCGAAGGAACAGGCACGGATTTCCGGCGATGCGCTCGGTGCCTCCCGGGTCCGCGTCCAGGCGGGCCGTGCCTCCCCCCTCGAACAACAGCGTGCCGAGGTGGCACGGGTGACCGCCGAGGCCAATGTCGAGCGTCAGGGCCGCCTCGCCCACGCCGCCCGCACCAACCTGGAGCGACGCATCGGCAAGCATTTCGACGGCCCTCTCGACGTCGGCTTCCTCGACCGCGTTCCTGCCGCATCCCTGCCTTACGGACCGTCGGAGCCGGTCAGCGTGCAAGGCACTCTGGCGCTGGCAGCCGCCGACGCCGATCTCGCCATTGCCGATGCGGGGGTCCGCCTCGCGCGGGCGAACCGGCGGCCGAACATGGATGTCGGTCCATCAGTGCGCCGCCTTGAGGCGACGAACGATTTCGCCGCCGTCTTCACGGTGTCGATCCCGCTGCAGGTCTTCGACAACGGTCGTGCAGCACTAGCCCAGGCAGGCGCGCAGCGCACGCAGGCCGAGGCCGAACGACGGGTGACGGCGCTCAATATCGCGCAGGCCATCACCAATGCGCAGGCCGAGGCCGACAACGCGGCAACCACCGCGCGCGCCGCATCCGGCCCGGCCTTGCAGGCCGCGCAGGAAGCCGCCCGCATCGCCCGCATCGGTTATCGGGAGGGCAAGTTCACCCAGCTCGACCTGCTCGATGCCGAGCGCACGCTGGCCGACACGCGCATCGCGGCCATTGATGCTCTCGCATCCTATCAGAATGCCCGCGCGCAGCTGGAGCGCCTGACCGCGCCCGTCCCCGCACTCGACATCGCACCTCAAGGGGGAAACTGATCACCATGAAGCGCAACACATTCCCATACGCCGTCCTGCCTCTTTCGTTTGCCCTCGCCCTCTCGGCCTGCGGCGGCAGCGACAAGGCCGCAAAGGGACCCGAAGACAACGCCGCAACGGAGGCAAGGCCGGTCGAAGGCAAGCTCGCAATGACCGCCGAGCAGATCAGCGCGGCAGGCATCCAGCTGGAACGGCCGATGATCGGCGGCTCTGGCATGATCGACCTTCCCGCGACGATCGACGGCGATCCGCAAGGCATGCAGGTCGTCTCGGCCGCGATCGGCGGGCGCATCGTTTCGCTGACCCGCAACCTCGGCCAGCCGGTCGGCCGGGGTCAGGCCATCGCCGTGATCGAGAGCCGCGAGGCCGCATCGCTCAATGCCGAGATCGAGGCGGCCCGGGCGCGTCTCGCCCTGGCCAACTCCAACCTCGACCGCGAGCAGCGCCTGTTCGCCGAACGTGTCTCACCGGAACAGGATCTCGTCGCCGCCCGTACCGCCGCGACCGAGGCACGCATCGCCCTTCGCCTCGCGCAGCAGCAGGTATCGGCAGCAGGTGCAGGCGGCGGCGCATTGAACCGTATCGCGATCACCTCGCCGATCTCCGGGCAGATCATCGCGCGCAGCGTGGTGCTGGGCCAGACCGTTGCAGCCGATGCCGAACTGTTCCGCGTGGCGAACCTCTCCCGCGTCTCGCTTGCGTTCAACCTGCAACCGCAGGATGCGGGGCGCGTGCAGCCCGGCAACGCGGTCATGGTCAGGGCAGCGGGCCGCGAGGCCCCTGCGCGCGTGACGTTCGTGTCCCCCGCGCTCGACAGCGCCACCCGGCTCGTGCCGGTGATCGCCACCCTCGACAACCGCGCGGGCCTGTGGCGGGTCGGCGAACCCGTCACCGCATCGATCGCGCTCTCGGACCGCAGTGGAGGCAACAGCGCCATCATGGTGCCGACCACGGCCGTACAGACCGACGAAGGCAGGACGGTCATCTTCGTTCGCACCCGCACCGGCTTCCAGGCCGTTCCCGTGACGCTGGGCGACAGCGCCAGGGACAAGGTCATCGTCAGGTCCGGTCTCAAGGGCACCGAAGTGATTGCCACCGTCAACAGCTTCACGCTCAAGGCCGAGCTGGGCAAGAACGAAGCGGTGGAGGACTGAGCCATGATCGCCCGCGTAGTCACATGGGCGGTCGAGAAGCGCTGGCTCGTCCTGCTTCTCACCGCCATCGCCGCCGTCATCGGCGCGGCATCGCTATCCCGCCTGCCGATCGACGCAGTGCCGGACATCACCAACAACCAGGTCCAGATCAACGTCCGCGCACCTGCCCTCTCGCCAGAACTGTTGGAGAAGCAGGTCTCTTTCCCGATCGAGACGGCGCTGGCCGGCATTCCCGGGCTCGAATTCACCCGCTCGCTCAGCCGCAACGGATTTGCGCAGGTGACCGCGGTCTTCTCGGATGCCACCGATATCTACTTCGCCCGCCAGCAGGTCGGCGAACACCTGCAGGGTGTCGCGCAAAACCTGCCTGACGGCGTAAACCCCGAAATGGGGCCGATCGCCACCGGCCTTGGCGAAGTCTACATGTGGACCGTCAAGCTCCAGCACCGTGCCGACGACCGGCACCGCCCCGGTGAACCCGGCCAGCAGCCCGACGGCAGCTATATCACCCCCGAAGGCGAGCGCCTGACCACGGAGGCAGAAAAGGCGACCTACCTGCGCACGGCGCAGGACTGGATCGTCACTCCGCTGCTCAAGAACACGCCGGGACTGGCCGGGGTCGATTCCATCGGCGGCTATGCGAGGGAGTTCCTCGTCGTTCCCGACGTGCAGCGCCTTGCCTCGCTCGGCATCTCGTTGACCGACCTTGGCACCGCACTGGAGCGCAACAACACCAGTGTCGGCGGCGGTTTCGTCAACCACAATGGCGAGGGCCTTGCCGTCCGTTCCGACGCGCTGATCCGCAATGCCTCGGAACTGGGCCGCACCGTCGTCGCCACCCGCGAGGGCGTGCCGATCACGCTCGATCAGGTCGCCTCGATCCGTTCGGGACAGGCCATCCGCATGGGTTCGGCATCCGAGAACGGAACCGAAGTCGTCGTCGGCACAGCAATCATGCGGATCGGCGAGAACAGCCGCACGGTGGCGACCGCAGTTGCCGACAAGCTGCGATCCATCAATGCCTCCCTGCCGCCCGATGTCGTGGTCCAGCCGGTTCTAGACCGCACCGCGCTGGTGAACTCGACGATCAGGACGGTGGCCAAAAACCTCGGCGAAGGCGCGGTGCTCGTCATCGTCGTACTGTTCGTGCTGCTCGGCAATTTCAGCGCCGCGCTGATCGCCGCGCTCGTTATCCCGGTGACGATGATGCTCACCGGTTTCGGGATGCTCAAGGCCGGCGTCTCGGCCAACCTCATGAGCCTTGGTGCTCTCGACTTCGGCCTCATCGTCGATGGCGCGGTCATCATCGTCGAGAACGCCCTGCGCCGCATCGCCGAAGACCAGCACCGCCATGGCCGGCTGCTCAGCGTGAAGGAGCGCCTCACCACCGTCACCTCGGCGGCGCGCGAGATGATCCGCCCCTCGGTCTACGGGCAGGCAATCATCATCCTCGTCTACGTGCCGCTGCTCGCTCTCAACGGGGTCGAGGGCAAGACCTTCGTGCCGATGGCCCTCACCGTCATCATGGCGCTGGCCTTCGCTTTCGTCATGTCTCTCACTTTCGTTCCCGCGATGATCGCTATCTGGCTGTCCAAGCGGGTCGAGGAAGAGGATGGCCGGATCGTCACCTGGCTGAAGCAGCGCTACGAACCCGGTCTCGACCGGGCGATGAGGCGCCCCACCTTCACCATCGGCGCGGCTCTGGGCAGCCTCGTGATTGCCGCCGCCGCCTTCGCTTCGCTGGGACAGGTCTTCCTGCCCCAGCTGGACGAAGGCGACATGCTGATCCAGGCGCTACGCATCCCCGCAACCTCGGTCCAGCAGAGCCAGGCAATGCAGGTGCCCATCGAGCGGATGATGTCGAAGCAGCCGGAGGTGAAGTTCGTCTTCTCCAAGACCGGCACGGCCGAACTCGCATCGGACCCGATGCCGCCCAACGCCACCGACATGTTCGTCATCCTCAAGCCGCGCCAGGAATGGCCGAACCCCAGGCTGGAAAAGGACGAACTCGTCTCGCGCATCGAAGGGGAACTGGCGAAGCTCCCCGGCAATGCCTACGAGATCACCCAGCCGATCCAGATGCGCTTCAACGAGCTGATCGCCGGTGTTCGCGGCGACATCGCGGTGAAGGTCTTCGGTGATGACTTCAACGCCATGAACCGCACCGCCGAGCAGATTGCCGGCATCCTGCGCAAGACGGAAGGGGCGACTGACGTGAAGGTGGAGCAGACCACCGGCCTGCCGATGCTCGACATCAAGGTGAACCGCGATGCCATGGCACGGCTCGGCGTCACCGCGCAGGACGTGCAGGATACCGTCACCGCCACGATCGGCGGCCGAAACTCCGGCATGATCTTCGAAGGCGACCGCCGCTTCCCGGTGGTGATCCGGCTCTCTGATGCCCAGCGCGCGGACATCGACCTGCTGCGGCAGGTACAGGTGCCCGTCCCCGGCGGCTCCTACGTTCCGCTCGCCAGTGTCGCCGACATCCGCATCGTCGACGGCCCGAACCAGATCAGCCGCGAGAACGGCAAGCGCCGCGTCGTCGTGCAGGCGAACGTGCGTGGTCGCGACGTCGGCAGCGTAGTCGCGGATGCCCAGACCGCCATCGGGCGGCAGGTTCGACTTCCTGCCGGCAGCTATCTGGAATGGGGCGGCCAATTCGAGAACCTGCAGTCCGCCACCGAACGCCTGAAGCTCGTCGTCCCGGCCTGCTTCGTGCTCATCCTGCTGCTGCTTTACGGCGCCCTTGGAAGCGTTCGCGATGCCGCGATCGTCTTCACCGGCGTCCCCTTCGCGCTGGTCGGCGGTGTCCTGCTCCTCTTCGTGCGGGGCATGGACTTCTCGATCTCGGCAGCGGTCGGCTTCATCGCGCTGTCCGGCATCGCCGTGCTCAACGGCCTGGTGATGGTCAGTTCGATCCAGGACCTGATCCGGTCAGGCATGACGCGCGCCGAGGCGGCCCGCACCGGCGCCATGCAGCGCCTGCGCCCGGTGGCCATGACCGCGCTTGTCGCCAGCCTCGGCTTCGTGCCGATGGCCCTGGGCGCAGGGGCCGGCGCCGAAGTGCAGAAGCCGCTGGCCACCGTCGTGATCGGCGGGCTGATCTCGGCTACCCTGCTGACGCTGTTCGTCCTGCCGACCCTCTACGCCCGTTTCGGACAGCGCGGGAACGAAGGCGGGGATCGTCCGCTCATCCCTTCGTTTCGGGCGCTTCCTTGATGTATATTGGACCAAGAGCCGAGCGTACCTCCGCTGCATTCACCGCACCTTTCGTGGCGGGATCGACGAACTCGATGGACATAACCACACTGTTGCCCGACACCGTCGACGGGCCGACGGGGGTGCCGTACATTGTCATCGTGGACGTTTGCACATAGCCATCGTTGGAGACGATGCGAAAGGCCGCATGCCGTTGCTCCAGCGTGAGTTCCGCAGCCCTCAGCAGCGTCATTTCGTCAATGGCGAAAGGCTGGGACTTGTTGCCGAAGAACGAGACTTTCGCAGCCTTTCCATCCTTGTCGACTTTGGCCGACGCCCCGTTGGCACGAAGGAACTTGACGGCCGAGCGATAGGGATTGGCCAGCATGACTTCCTCATGATCCGGCAAGTCGCCGAGCAGCGTATCCGGGTCCAACTGGGCGAGGTGCTCATCGCGGGTGCGATCCGCATTGGTCCTGATCAAAGCCACCATGGACTCAAGCCTTCCCCGGACCGGCGCGGGTGCCCTGGTGGCTATCGACTTGAGCATGGCGGTCGTGACAGTGCTGATCGGGATGGTATGCATGGCGGCCAGCAGGCTCGTCGCCCCGGCCATGTCCCCGCTGCCTGCGACCTTGGCGACCTGGATTAGCGCCGACCATTTCTCCAGTTCCGCCTTTTGGGCAGCAGGATCCGTCCCCGCGCCAAGGCGCTTTGCCAAACCGTCCTGTGGCGGTGGCGCGTCGATGTTGCGGCGCAAATCCGCCAGCCAGCCATCAGCCAGGTCGGCGCGGCCCGCCATTGCCGCGGTAATCACCGCATCGACCGTGCGCTGGACATCCACGCCTTTGACAGGAATGCCGGGCGCGCCCTGAACGACGACATTGGGTACGGTAATGTATGTCTGCGCGATCGCGCCCGGCACGTCCGGAGCGGACAGCCAGTCGGCAGTCGCGCCCGCCCAATCGCCGGCACGAGCCAGCAAAGCCGCACGCCGTTCGAAGAATGCGCTGTCGAGCAGTACCAGTTGATCCCATCGCCGCGTGTCGTCGGCAGGAACGTCATCGCGCATCATGACCATGACGAAGGCGAATTGCGCGACCCGCTCGCTCCACGGGCGCAGCCGCATCGCTTCCACCGCCTCGTTTGCGGCAATGTCGCGTCGTCCCGCCTGCATTTGCGCAGCGGCACGCAGCATATGCGTCGAAACCGCGAAGCTGCGGCCGTAAGCCTGATCCGGCTGTTCGATCGCCGAAATCGCATCGAGGTCGGCCAGTGCGGCCGCATGGTCGCGCGCCCTGACATAATGCTTGGCGCGGGACCGCAGCAGCGCCGCGCGACGCTGCCAGGGAGCGGATGCGTCAAGCGTCGCGAGGGCATCGTTGCAACGGCTTATGCCCTCCTGCGCCGTGGCGAGCGGCGTCTGGTTCCGGGCAGCTGTAGGCCCCACCATGAACGTCGAAAGGCCGGACACCTTGTTTTCACCGCATCCCGTCCAGATGCTGACCGGCGCCTCCGCCCTCGCCTGCCCAGCCCCTACCGCGAACGAAAGCGCAATGACGCCCTTCCCCATCCAATTCAAAGACATGTTTCCCCCCGGTTTCTGTCCAAGCCATCTACATGGCGGGGGCGCATTCCTGTCAAGCGGGAAGCTCCGTGACAGGACCGCGGGGAGCCAGACCCGAGCCTATCGTTCGCGACGAGCCTGCATCGGCAGAGCGAAAGCGACGACATGATCTCCCGGTGTCGTCTGCATGTACGCATGTCCACCGGCAGCGATAACCACATATTGCCGGCCCGACTTGCGGGACACATACGAGATCGGCGTGGCCTGCCCCCCCGCAGGCAGCCTGCCTTTCCAGAGCTCTGCCCCTGTAGCCGTATCGAAAGCCCGCAAGTAGTTGTCGAGTGTCGCTCCGATGAACGTTACGCCGCCGGCCGTGTTCGCCGACCCGCCGAGGTTGAAAGCGCCCGGAACCGGAATGCCCAACGGAGCAGTATCCGCCGAAGTCCCAAGGGTACGGCTCCAGGCGATCTTCCCGGTGGACAGGTCGACGGCCGACAGCTTTCCCCAGGGTGGAGCCTCGCATGGAATGCCCAGCGGTGACAGCATCGGCAGCAGGCTCACGCCATAGTTGGTGCCATACTGCGGCAGATAGCCAGCCGCGTGCGAATCCTTTGCCATGGCGGGGCGATCCGTGTTCACGCCATGGCGGAAGAGCCGCACTTCCTGCGGGATCGCAGCGGAATTGACGATCATCAGCTTACGATCCGGATCGATGCTGACACTTCCCCAATTGAGGATGCCGAATGTTCCCGGCCACTGCAGCATGCCGCGCTCCGATGGCGGCGTGAACATACCTTTGTAATCGAGCGAACGAAACCGGATGCGGCACCACATCTGGTCGATCGGGGTCGCGCCCCACATGCTCGCTTCGGTGAGTGCAGGCGGAGCGAAGGACGCGAAGCCGGCGGGATAAGGCTGCGTCGGCGAATAGCGTTCGCCGGGCAGATTGCCTCGCGGGACCGGGCGCTCGTCCACTTTGGTGAGGGGCCTGCCGGTAGCTCTATCAAGCACGAATATCTCACCGCGCTTGGTTGGAACGATGAGGGCCGATGCCTTGCGTCCATTCATGTCCAGATCGCTGATGACCGGTTGAGCGGGCAAGTCATAGTCCCTGCTAGGGAAAGCTTCACGATGCAGCATGCTAAACTACGCCTCAACACGATAAGACCTTGTTAAATTTGGCCTTATGGAGGCGTATAAAGAGCGCATTGTACGCCGTTGCTCGCCCGGACTTTCGTCCGCGCGGTTCTTATTTGGCCCCTAGGCTCTCTCCACCGAGGAGATTCAAATGCCCACTCAAAAGCTTACGAAGCGACTTCTCGATGCCGCCGAAGTGCAGCCAAAAGCCTACGAACTTCGAGATACAGAGGTCCCGGGCTTCCTTTGCAAAGTCACTCCCGCTGGCTCCAAGATATTTATGCTGCAGTATCGGACCTTGGCAGGCCAGCGTCGCAAGCCTGCTATCGGCTCTTTCGGCGCACTGACCGTGGAACAGGCTCGCGCAATCGCTCAGGAGTGGTCTGCTAGGGTCCGCGCAGGAAAGGATCCATCTCAGGCCAAAGACTATGCCAGAAAGAATCCGACGATGCGGCATTTCTGCGACGAATTCATTAGCCGTCACTCAATTCCTAATAATAAACCCCTGACTACATATGGGTATAAAGCGCTCTTCAGAAAACACATTATTCCTCGAATCGGCGAGATTAAAGTAGATGAGGTGACCAGAGTTGATATTGCCAACCTCGTCCGAGATATGGCGCGTGTACCCATTTCGGCGAACAAGGCGCTCGATATCCTAAGGTTTATGTTCAAATGCGCAGAGGTCTGGGGCCATAGGACTGACGGAACAAATCCTTGTAAAATGATTCCGCGCTATCCTGCGGGCAAACGCACGCGACTGCTCTCGAATGCGGAAATGAGGAAAGTGTTCGACTATCTCGATCGGGCGGACACGCTCGGGCTGGAACATCCGATTTATACCCTCGGTATTGTCAACGGCGGAGCAAAAGTCGGCCATGGGGCGGCGTAAAACCAGGCCATCGTG
>NZ_JBMDIO010000004.1:0-298846 GCF_057808725.1 Novosphingobium sp. FG90 | reverse complement strand
CCACCACCCGCTGCGCGGGCGGTCCCCCTCCCCGAGACAAGCTCGGGGAGGAATTTTCGTCGCTTACTTCCCCCCGCGATTGCGACAACCATCCGTCACCGTCTTGCTGCAGACCGGATAGTCCTTGTCCATCGCGGTCGCAGGCGGCGGGGTCAGCGCGCCCTTGTATGGACCGCCCTGATAGTTCTCATCCGCAGGCATGGCCGGACGCGCGGCCTGATCGGCACTCTGCGGATCGGGGACGCCCTCGGTCGGCACGCCCGGTCCGGGAGGGTTGGCCTGCCCCGGAGGCGTCGATGGCGTCTCGCCCTTGAGCTGCTGCAGCACCGAGTTCCAGGCCATCTGCCGCTGCTCAGGCGTCATCTTGTAGATCTGGCCGCGCTGGTCGGCCGTCAGCGCCCAATAGCCCTTCTGCTGATCCATGCTCAGCGTCCAGTAATAGACCTTGTAGTCGTTCGGCCAGCTCTCGTAGTCGGACTTCTGCGCCGCGGTCCAGCTGTCGTATGTGGCCTGCTGCTCGGGCGTGAGCGTCGGCGCGGACGCGCTGGAGGCGGCCGGAGGCGGCATGGCCGGAGCCGGAGCGGATGGCGGCGCGGCGGGCATTGAGGAAGCGGCGGGGTCGGCAGGGTCGCTCTGGGCATGGATGGCGGCGGGGACCACCAACAGGCTGAGGGCAGCAGAGCCGGCGAGCAGAACTTTACGCATTTCTCACTCTCCGTTTATGTCATCGTTCTGATCGAACGACGAAGCGCACCGGCAATTGTTCCTCCGCTGCGACGAACCGGGCTTGCACCGGGCCATGCCGTTCCCTAGTTGTTCACGGTGAACAATCTGCAAGCTCCCTCTTCTGATCCGCTGATCGACGGCCTCAACGATCCCCAGCGCGAGGCCGTGCTGACGACCGAAGGCCCGGTGCTGATGCTGGCGGGGGCGGGCACCGGCAAGACCGCCGCGCTGACCCGCCGCCTCGCCCACCTCGTCCGCAGCCGCCTTGCATGGCCGAGCGAGATCCTGTGCGTCACCTTCACCAACAAGGCGGCGCGGGAGATGCGCGAACGGGTCGGCCACCTGATCGGCCCGGCGGTGGAGGGCATGCCCTGGCTCGGCACCTTCCACGCGATCGCCGCCAAGATGCTGCGCCGCCATGCCGAACTCGTCGGCCTGCAGAGCAATTACACGATCATCGACACCGACGACCAGCTGCGTCTGCTCAAGCAGCTGATCCAGGCCGAGGGGCTGGACGAAAAGCGCTGGCCCGCGCGCCAGCTGGCGGGCTGCATCGACCGCTGGAAGAACCGCGGCCTCAACCCGCAGGACCTCGACGCGGGCGAGAACGAAAGCTACGCCAACGGCAAGGGTCAGAAGTTCTACAGGCTCTATCAGGACCGGCTGAAGGCAGTGAACGCCTGCGATTTCGGCGACCTGTTGCTGCACATGCTGAACATCCTGCGCACCAATCGCGACGTGCTGGAGCAGTATCAGAGCCGGTTCAAATACGTCATGGTGGACGAATATCAGGACACTAACCAGGTCCAGTACCTGTGGCTGCGCCTGATCGCGCAAGGCCGCCAGAACATCTGCGTGGTGGGCGACGACGACCAGTCGATCTATTCCTGGCGCGGCGCCGAAGTGGCCAACATCCTGCGCTTCGAGAAGGACTTCCCCGGCGCCAAGGTCATCAAGCTGGAGCAGAACTACCGCTCCACGCCGCAGATCCTCGCCGCCGCCTCAGGCCTGATCGACGAGAACACCCAGCGCCTCGGCAAGACCCTGTGGACCGAGCGCCACGCGGGCGACAAGGTGCAGGTCGTCGGCGTCTGGGACGGGCCGGAGGAAGCCCGCCGCGTCGGTGACGAGATCGAGCGGCTGGAGCGTCAGGGCGCCCCGCTCGACCAGATCGCCATCCTCGTGCGCGCGCAGTACCAGACGCGCGAGTTCGAGGACCGCTTCATCTCCATCGGCATGAAGTACCGCATCGTCGGCGGTTTCCGCTTCTACGAGCGCGCCGAGATCCGCGACGCGCTGGCTTACCTGCGCGTCATCGCCCAGCCCGCCGACGACCTCGCGTTCGAGCGCATCTACAACGCCCCCAAGCGCGGCATCGGCGCCAAGGCGCTGGAAGCGCTGCACCGCCTCGCCCGCAATCGCGGCATCCCGCTGTCGAACGCCGCGATCGAGATCGCCGACACCGACGAACTGCCCGCCCGCGCCCGCAACACCTTCCTCGCGCTGATGCGCGACTTCGCGCGCTGGCGCGACTTGTCCGCCACCGAAGGCCCTGCCGACCTCTTGCGCACCGTGCTCGACGAATGCGGCTACACCGACGCGCTGCAGGCGGAGAAGACCGCCGAGGCCAACGGGCGGCTGGAAAACCTCGTCGAACTTGCGCGCGCGATGGAGGAATACGACAGCCTGGGCGACTTCCTCGAACACGTCAGCCTCGTCATGGACAACGAGAACGCGGCCGAGGAGGAGAAGGTCACGATCATGACCATGCACGGCGCCAAGGGGCTGGAATTCGACAACGTGTTCCTGCCCGGCTGGGAGGAAGGCGTGTTCCCCTCGCAACGCTCGCTCGACGAGGGCGGCCTCGCCAGTCTGGAAGAGGAGCGCCGCCTCGCCTACGTCGCGATCACGCGGGCGAAGAAGAAGTGCACGATCCTGCATGCGGCGAACCGGCGCATCTATGGCCAGTGGACCAGCTCGATCCCCTCGCGCTTCATCGCCGAACTGCCCGAGGAGCATGTCGATAGCGAGACGACGCTTTCGGGCGGTGCCTCGCTGTGGCGGGCGCAGTGGTCGGAGCACGCCGATCCCTTCGCTGACGTGGCGCGGATGCAGCCCTCGCGGATCGTCACACGCGGCCCCGGCTGGCAAAGGGCAGCGGCCAAGGAATACGATGCGACGCCCAAGCGCGTGGTGGAGAGCACCCGCTCCGCCGCCAGCTTCGCCGCCAAGCCACGCACCGACATCGCCGTGGGCGCGCGCGTCTTCCACGAGAAGTTCGGCTACGGCGCGGTGGTGGCGCAGGAAGGCAACAAGCTGGAGATCGAGTTCGAGCAGGCCGGCAACAAGCGCGTGCTCGACAGCTTCGTGAAGCCGGCCTGACACAAATTCCTCCCCGAGCTCGTCTCGGGGAGGGGGACCGCCGCCGCAGGCGGTGGTGGAGGGGGAGAGGCGGCGCAATTCCCCCTCCGTCAGTCGCTACGCGCTGCCACCTCCCCGAGACAAGCTCGGGGAGGAACTGCAATTACCGCGCCCGCGATCACCGCTGCCCGGGTGGTGATTGCCTCCCGCTCCTCACGCTATACACTGGTTCAATACGAACGAAAGTAACAGCGAGAGGTATTGGGAAGTGCTCAAATCAGCAGACGGCGGCCTGCGGCCGGTGCCGTTCCCGATCGACGATCCCGAACGCATCCCGGTCAAGCGCTACTACGACCCTGAATTCTACCAGGCCGAGCTGGACCACTTGTGGCCCCACGCCTGGCAGATGGCCTGCCGCGAGGAGCAGATTCCCGAGATCGGCGACTGGATCGAGTACGAGAACGTCGGCAAGTCGGTCATCGTCGTGCGCACCAGCACCGGCGTGAAGGCCTTCAACAACGCCTGCCGCCACCGCGGCGTGCCTTTCGCGGGTGGCTCGCCGCTGGGCTCCTCGCACGCGACGGCCCACGGCAACTGCGCCAAATCGGGCTTTGTCTGCCCTTTCCACGGCTGGCGCTGGAACATGGATGGCGAAAACACCCTCGTCTACGGCAAGCACCTGTTCTCGGAGCGCCAGATGGACGAGGACGACATCAACCTCATCCCCTGCCGCGCCGAAGTGTTCGGCGGCTGCGTGTGGATCAACCACGATGACGATGCCCCCTCGGTGCGCGAGAGCCTCGGCCCGGTGGCGGAGCGGCTGGAGGCGCACAACCTCCACAAGCTGCGCGCGGAATGGTGTTATGGCACCGTGCTTCCGGCCAACTGGAAGATCGCGATGGAAGCGTTCATGGAAGGCTACCACGTCATGCAGACGCACCCGCAGCTGCAGCACGCGGTGCCGACGATGTACGATTCGATGTACGCGATGGCCGACAATCCCGACCGTCACCCGATGCTGGCCGACCCAGCGCTCACCATCGAGGAGAACATCGCCGCGCAGATTCAGAACATGGAACTGCTCAGCGAAGGCATGGCCGGTATGCTCCACGAGAAGGAAGTGGCCATTGCAAAGTCGCTCCAGCACGCCACGCAGGGACTGCCGGAAGACAAGAGCCAGGCCATGATGATGTGGCTGGGCATGGTCATGCACCAGGTTTCGGCCCAGCTTAAAGAGCGCGGAGAGCCGATTCCCGATCTGATCTCGGTGGCGCAGACCGATCCGATCAACGCGGTGGAGTTCCTGTTCCCGAACTACTTCCTGCTGCCCTACTTCAGCTCGATGTCGGCCTACCGCATCCGTCCGCTGGGGCCGGAAAGCTGTTTCTTCGAACTGTGGTCGCTCACCTTCTTCCCCGAAGGACAAGAACCCGAGCCGGTCATGGAGCCCACCGTGCTGCCTTACGACAGCCAGGACTTCCCGCCGATCCCGCGGCAGGACTACTCGAACATCCCGCTTCAGCAAAAGGGCCTGCACGCCTCGGGCTTCGAGTTCATGCGCCTCTCCAGCCGCGTCGAGGGCCTGATCAGCAATTACCAGCGCATCATCGACGGCTACCTCGCCGGCGTGCCGGGCGAGAAGCTGGCGGCGGCAAACAACAAGCTGGGCGGCAACTTCGACGGGAAGATCGAGGACCTGGGGTTCTGATTCCGGAGCTGAAAAGCAAGCGATCAGCCCCTTCTCGAATAGTGGGAACGCAAAAAGGCCCCGCAGGCGGAACCTGCGGGGCCTTTTTCATGTCACGATGCGCGAAAGATGGTGAGCCCGACAGGATTCGAACCTGTGACCCGCTGATTAAAAGTCAGCTGCTCTACCTACTGAGCTACGGGCCCCCACTGAAGCATACCGTGACGGTCGGGGTCACCTAGGGGCCATGCGCGCCTTGGTCAAGCGGGCACGCAACTGTCCGATGCTGAAGCCGGTCAAGGGATCGCGCCAGCGGCCCGCGATCTTCGCCGCCGGGTCGAGCACGAAGCGTCGTTCGCGAAAGGCGGGATGGGGAATCACGAGGTCGTCGGCACCATATGCACCGCCGTTCCACAACACGATGTCGAGGTCGAGCACGCGCGCCTGCCACGCCTTGCCCATGCGGCGGCGGCCGAACTTGTGCTCGATCTTCTGTAGCTTGTGGAGAACTTCGTCAGGCTCGCGCTTCGAACGCACCAATGCCACAGCATTGGCATAGCGGCGGCGCGAGGGGCCGAGCGGCGCGCTCTCGATCACCGGCGAGGCGGCGAGCAGTTCCAGCTTGCCATGGTCGAGCGCCTTCAGCGCGGCGCCCAGAACCTTCCGCGGCGATCCGTGGCGGTGGTGGCGCATGTTGGACCCCAGCGCCACCAGATAGCGATGCTTGCCCATCTACGCCCCCCTTACCCTTTCAGATATCCTGCGCGACGCGCGTGTAAAGCTGCGGCCGCCGATCGCGGAAGAAGCCCATGCCCGCACGATGCGTCGCCGCGCGGTCGAGGTCCAGCGTGGAAACGAGAACGCCGGTTTCCTCGCGCCCGAACTCGGCCACGTAGTCACCCCATTCGTCGGTGATGAAGGAATGGCCATAGAAGGTCTGCGCGCTGCCGCACTCGGTTTCGGCGCCGATGCGGTTGGCGGCGATCACCGGCATGCAGTTGGACACCGAATGCCCGACCATCGCCCGGCGCCACATGCGGCTGGTGTCGAGCGTGGCGTCGTAAGGCTCCGAGCCGATCGCGGTGGGGTAGAACAGCAGTTCCGCGCCCATCAGCGCCATCACGCGCGCGCATTCGGGATACCACTGGTCCCAGCATACGCCGATGCCGATGCGGGCGCCAAACACGTCCCAGACCTTGAAACCGTCGTTGCCGGGGCGGAAGTAGTATTTTTCCTCGTAGCCCGGGCCATCGGGAATGTGGCTCTTGCGGTAAGTACCCATGATCTCGCCATCGGCGCCGATCATCGCGAGCGTGTTGTAATAGTGATGCCCGTCGCGCTCGAAGAAGCTGGTTGGGATCGCCACCTTCAGCTTCGCCGCCAGCGCCTTCATGGCGATGACCGAGGGGTGTTCCAGCGTCGGGCGGGCAAGCGCGAACAGCGCCTCGTCCTCGGTCTTGCAGAAGTAGGGACCGGAGAACAGCTCGGGCGGCAGCACGACCTGCGCGCCCTTCCCGGCCGCTTCCTCCACCAGTGCGGAGACGGCGGCGATGTTCTCGGCCTCGTCGGCGGAGCCGAGGGCGAGTTGCAGGGCGGCGACGGTCAGTTGACGGGGGGGGATCTGGCGGGTCATGCGGCCCCAGTTATGGACTGGGCCGCATGAAGTCCAGAGTGGGCCGCCTTAGTCACGCTTGCGAAACAGCAGGGTCATGCGGTCGCTTTCGCCGATGGCCTGGTACTTGGCCTTGTCCTGGTCCTTGAGCGCGTAAGTCGGCGGCAGCGTCCAGACGCCGTCGGGCCAGTTCGCGGTATCCTTGGAGTTGGCGCTGATCTCCGACTTGCCGACGAGGTCGAAGCCGTTGACTTCCATGAAGCGGATCACGTCCGCCTCGCGCAGATAGCCCTTCGAGCCGTCGGCATAGGAATAAGGCGCATCGGCCTTGGCGCGGTGCTGCTCGATGCCGACGAGGCCGCCGGGCTTGAGCAACCCGCGCATCGCCTTGATTTCGCTGTCGGCGATGTTCCAGTTGAACAGGTTGTGCATCATGCGCGGGATGACGATGACGTCGAAGGTGCCCTTCTCGGCTTCCGGCACCGCGTCGAGGGTATAGGCGGCGAACTTGTCCGCCGGCATGCCGGTGAACTTGGCGACGTCGGCGGGATAGGCGGCGGCGGCCTTGCGGATACCGTCCTGCCGGTCCGCCTTGAAGGCGCCGCTGGTAGGATCGAAATAGAGCCCCACCAGATGCCCCTGCTGGCCGAGGTAGAGGCCGAGGAAGCGCGAGTACCATTCCCCGCCCGGCGCATATTCGCCGACTTTCATCTGCGGGCCGACGCGGAAGAACGACAGCGTCTCGACCGGATGGCGCGCGGCGTCGCGGGCGCGGTCGTCCTTGCGCAGCGGGCTGGCGGCGGCGAGTTCGAGCAGCGCCTCGCAGCCCTTGCAGGCTTCGACTTTGGTTTCCTTCTCGGCAGCCTGAACGGAGAGCGGAGCGGCGACGAGGCCGAGGAGCGAAGACAGGGTCAGCAGGGCGCGGCGCATCGGGTTCTCTCCACGTGGATTTGAAGCGGCGCCGAGACTAGCCGACAACAGGCCAATGACAAGGAGGCCAATGACAAGCGGGCACCGCGTACCTATCTAGCGGCCAATCCTTTCGACTTGAGGACATGTGACGAAGATGGAAACGGCAATCGTGGCTGGCGGGTGCTTCTGGTGCACCGAAGCGGTATTCCGCGACGTGGTGGGCGTAAGCACCGTGGAAAGCGGCTATATCGGCGGTGAGGTCGAGAACCCCACCTACAAGGCGGTCTGCTCCGGCACGACCGGGCATGCGGAGGGCATCAGGGTCACCTACGATCCT
This sequence comes from Novosphingobium sp. FG90, assembly GCF_057808725.1. NCBI lineage: Bacteria > Pseudomonadati > Pseudomonadota > Alphaproteobacteria > Sphingomonadales > Sphingomonadaceae > Novosphingobium > Novosphingobium sp. FG90. The sequence continues at coordinate 291,211 of NZ_JBMDIO010000004.1, read as the reverse complement.
GCGGTGATCTCCTACGCCGAAATGCTCGACGTGTTCCTCGGCACGCACGATCCGACGCAGCTGAACCGTCAGGGCAACGACATCGGCACGCAGTACCGCTCGGCGATCTTCCCGCTGGACGATGCGCAGGCCGTGGAAGCCTCGGCCGCGATCACGCGCTGGGACGCGGAGCACCCGGGCGAGAAGGCGGTCACCACGATCGAAGGCCCTGCCCCGTGGTATTCGGCCGAAGACTACCATCAGGAATACTGGGACGGCGAAGGCCAGCGCAATCCCTATTGCCTTGCAGTCATTCCGCCCAAGCTGATGAAGCTGCGCAAGAGCTTCCAGAACAAGGTCAAGGCCTGACCTGACGGACCACCCTCTTCTTTTCGAGGAAGGGGGTGGATCGATTCCCGGGCCAATTCTTCAAATTTCGTAAATTCTCGAGTAATCGCCACTCCCTGTTCCACCAAGGGACAGTGCAAAACCCGCGCTTTCCAAAACCCCAAGTAAATATACTGGTCCCGGTCGTCACTCACGCCATTTCGGGACACACGCCGTGGCTTCCATCCGTACCGTTTCGCTTTCGCTGGCCGCCATGGCCGCTGCCTTGTCGGCCACCCCCCTGCTTGCCGATTCCGGCATGATCGCAGGGATCGACGTCCTCAAGACCTGGAACCTCGTGGTGCTGGGCGATCTCACGTCGTCCTCGGAAGTCGAGGGGCGCACGTTCGTCGGCGGAGACCTCAACGGCAATTCGTCGAACTACCAGATCCAGGCCATTCCGGCGTCGAGCACGGGCACCCCGGGCCTGACCGTAGTGGGCGACGTCAATGGCGGCGCGAAGAACCTGAACAACGGTTCAGGTGCGGTGGTCGGCGGCAACGTCAACAGCGGCCTCAATCTCAACGGCGCGGCGCAGACGGTGCTGGTCGGCGGGACGATCAGCAACACCAACGTGAACAACAATACGGTGACTTCGGGCCTCGCCTCGGGCGATCCGTCGTTCAGCCAGAACCTGACGCAGCAGGCGAGCCTCATCGAGACCTCGATGACCGGCCTCAGCCACGACATGAGCACGCAGACGGCGAACAGCCAGCTGTCGATCAGCGGCAATCGCGGGACTTTCGATGCCCAGCCCGGTGCGAACGGCGTTGCGGTGTTCAACATCTCGGCGGCAGACCTCGACAAGATCGGCGAGATCCAGTTCAATCTCAACGGCGCCGACACCGCGATCGTCAACGTCTCGGGCGGTTCAATCACGCTGAACGACAACTTTCTCGGCGGCACGCAGAACCTCGGCGAGCACGTGGTCTGGAACTTCTACGAAGCCAAGGACCTGTCGCTGACTACGGCATGGGGCGGCTCAGTGCTGGCGCCCGGAGCGGCCGCGACGACCGGAAACTACATCCAGGGCTCGGCTGTGTTCGGAAGTCTCGTGCAGAACGGCGAGATGCACGTCGGCACCTACACCGGCAACTACACGCCGACCCCGACCGACCCGGGCACTCCCGGCGAGGGGTCTTCGTCATCCTCCTCGTCCTCGGGCGGCACCGAAGTGCCCGAGCCCGGAATGCTCGGCATGCTCGCCGCAGCGGTGGGCGGCCTTATGTACTGGCGTCGCCGCCGCGCCAGCGCGGCCTGAACCGCAAACACAAAAAGAAAAAGGCAGGGGGCAACCCCTGCCTTTTTCTTTTGGATCAAATCACCACCGAGACGGAGCGGCGCTCTTCAGTTCAGCGCCGAAACGCCCAGGAAGTTCGGCACCGGACCATTCCAGCTGCCATCGTCCTGCGCCTCGGCGGGCTCGCGGCGACGGCTGCGGCGCGGTTCCTCCACCTTGGGCTCACGGCGCGGCGCACGCGGTTCACGCTCTGCACGGGGTTCGCGCTTCGGCTGCTCCTCGCGCGCGGGTTGCTCTTCCCTTGCCGGCTTGGCCGAGCGGGACGAACGGGCGGCACGGACGGGCTTGTCCTCCGCCGCTTCGCTCTCGCCTTCGCCGTTCAGCTGGTAGAGCGGAATCGGACCACCCGTCAGCTTCTCGACATTGCCGATCGCCTCGGCATCCTCGGGAGCGACGAACGTGAAGGCACGGCCCGTCGCGCCGCCACGACCGGTGCGGCCGATGCGGTGGACGTAGTCGTCCGGGTGCCAGGGCGTGTCGAAGTTGAAGACGTGGCTCACGCCCTTCACGTCGAGGCCGCGCGCGGCGACGTCCGAGGCACACAATACGCTGATGTCGCCCGCCTTGAAGCGCTCCAGTTCGGCGTTGCGTGCGGACTGGTCCATGTCACCATGGATTTCGCCGGCCGAGAAGCCGTGGCTCTTCAGGCTCTTGGCCAGTTCGCGCACGGTCGTCTTGCGGTTGGCGAAGACGATCGCCGAGGTCACATTGTCCGAACGCAGGATCTGGCGCAGCGCCTCGCGCTTCTTGCGGGCGGGCACCATGACCTTGTGCTGGGCGATGTTCAGGTTGGTCGAGGCGGGGCGCGCCACTTCGACGTACTTGGGGTTCGTCAGGAAGCGGTCGGCCAGCTTCTTGATCACCGGCGGCATCGTCGCGGAGAACAGCAGCGTCTGGCGATTGGCGGGCAGCTTCGAGCAGATCGTCTCGATGTCCGGGATGAAGCCCATGTCGAGCATGCGGTCGGCTTCGTCGATGACGAGCAGTTCGCAGCCCGTCAGCATGATCTTGCCACGCTCGAACAGGTCCATCAGGCGGCCCGGCGTGGCGATCAGCACATCGACACCGGCGGACAGCGCCTTGAGCTGGTCGCCCATCTGCACGCCGCCGATCAGCAGCGCCATCTTCAGATCGTGATTCTTGCCGTACTTCTCGAAGTTCTCGGCCACCTGCGCGGCAAGCTCGCGCGTCGGTTCGAGGATCAGCGAGCGCGGCATCAGCGCGCGGCGGCGACCATGGCCGAGGATGTCGATCATCGGCAGCACGAAGGCAGCGGTCTTGCCGGTGCCGGTCTGGGCGATGCCGATCAGATCCTTCATCATCAGGACCGGGGGGATCGTCTGTGCCTGGATCGGAGTCGGCTCGGTATAGCCCGCAGCCTCCACCGCTTGCAGCAATTCGTCAGACAGGCCGAGATCGGCAAAGCTCATAGGCGTTTGGTTTTTCCGGAAAAATTTCATGTAAGGCGGCGGCATGAGGCCGGGGCGGAACAAAACGCCACCCGCGACGCCTGCCGCGCGACAGCGGGCCATTTGCGGAAAAAGGCGGGAAAGTCAAGGAAATCCGCTCAGGAGCGCGAGTTGCGCCGCGAGGGCCGGTCGGAAAGGTCCTGCCCGTGCCCGACCGGTTCCTAGTGGTCGGGCTCAACCAGCTGCCTGATGCGGGTCAGCGTGCAGCTCATCCCGCTGCGCGACAACAGCGTATCGCGATCGACGCAGAGCCGCCCGTCCTCGTTCCGCTCGATCAGGAAGCCCGAGTAGAAATCGCGCGCCCGGCACGACCGGGCGAGTTCCGCGCTGACCACCTTGCGGTCGCGCATGAACAGCAGCAGCCGGTTGCCGCGATCCGGACGAACGCTGACGATACCGGAGGCCGGCAGGCAATTGCCCATCTTGCGCTCTATGAATTCCGCTCCGCCGTCGGCCGGCATACCGAAGAACATGTCGGGCATCGGCACGGAAGAGCGCGGGGAGATCCGGATCGTCATGCGCTGTTCGATCCGCACCTGCCAGGCATCCTGGGGGGCGACTTCGGGCAGCAGACTGATCGCGAACGGCGCCTCGGGAACCAGCGGCACGACATCCGCCGACGGCCAGAGTGCTGCCTCGACAGGTCCCGCGCCTACATCCTCCGCACGCGGCGCGCCGTCACCCCCCCCTGCCGCGGGCAGCAGCAGCAGGAACGGATAGAGCAGGGCGGAGGCAAAACTCATGTCGTCTTTCGTATTCCCGGAATCGACGCCGCATAGCGATGCCGACATGTCCGCCTTACGGCAAGAGCTTGAACCGACGCTTAACTTCCCCGCCGGCCCGCTTCCGCATTTATCGCGCGGTGATGGTGAAACCACCTGCAGCATGTGCCATATCGCCGGGATGAACGACACCGCACCGCCTCTTGACCATGACCGCTTCCTTGAAGAGGCTGCGGCTTTGCTCGGCCCGCGCGGCCTGACGACCGACCCGGAGCTCGTATCGCCCTGGCTCACCGACTGGCGCGGCCGCTTCACCGGCCGGGCCTGCGCCCTCGCCTCGCCCGCCAATGTCGACGAGGTTTCCGCTCTGGTGCGCCTCTGCGCCACGCATGGCGTGCCGATCGTCCCCCAGGGCGGCAATTCCGGCATGTCCGGCGGCGCCACTCCGGATGAGAGCGGAACGACGCTGCTCCTCTCGCTGCGACGCATGAACGCGATCCGGGCGATCGACGTCGAATCGGGCCGCGCGACCTGCGAGGCAGGCGTGATCCTCCAGACCCTCCACGCAGCAGCCGAGGCGCAGGACCTGCGCTTTCCGCTGACGCTGGGCGGCAAGGGTTCGGCGACGGTCGGCGGGCTGATCTCGACCAACGCGGGCGGCTCGCAGGTGCTCCGCCACGGATCGATGCGCGCGCTGGTGCTGGGGCTGGAGGCGGTGCTCGCCGATGGACAGGTCTTTTCCCAGCTCACCCCGCTCAAGAAGGACAACCGGGGCTTCGACCTCAAGCAGTTGCTGATCGGATCGGAGGGCACGCTCGGCATCGTCACCGGCGCGACGCTGCGCCTGCTTCCCGCCGTCGCCGAGCGGATCGTGATCTGGGCCGGCGTATCCTCCCTCCCCGCCGCCCGCGCACTGCTGCTTCACTGCGACGCGATGGAGGGCGAGGCCCTGGAGGGCTTCGAGGTCATGCCCCAGGCGAGCATCGACGCCGTCGTCGAGCATCTGCCCACCGCCCGCCCGCCGCTGGAAGGCCGCCATGCCTGGCACGTCCTGATCGAGGTCGTCGCCGACCGCGCGCAGTCGGACACCCTGCGTGATCGCTGCGAGGCGATGATGGCCGAAGCCTTCGAGAAGGACCTCGTCGAAGACGCCGCCCTCTCCGTCAGCGAATCGCAGGCCGAGGCGTTCTGGCTGATCCGCGAGACCGTTCCCCCCGCCGAGCGCGCGCGCGGCCCGGCGGTCCAGCACGACATCTCGGTGCCGGTGGAGGCGATGCCCGCCTTCGTCGAGACCACCGCGCCGATGCTGGAAGCCGAGTTCCCCGGCACCGAGGCGATCGCCTTCGGACACCTCGGCGACGGCAACGTGCATTACCACGTCATCGCGCCGAATGCCTCCGACGCCCGCGCCTGGAACGCCAATGAAGGCAAGGCTATCAGCCGCCGGGTCCACGATCTCGTCACCGAATGGGGCGGATCGATCTCGGCCGAGCACGGGATCGGCCAGCTCAAGCGCAACGAACTGGCCCGGCTCGGCGATCCGGTGGCGCTCTCGATGCTGCGCGCGGTCAAGCGGGCGCTCGATCCCAGGGGCCTGCTCAACCCCGGCAAGCTGATCTGACGCGGCAGGGCTGCAGCCCATGTCGAATCGCCGGATATGGGCAGGTCTCGCGCTTGCGCGGCCGCCGCGCAGCCTCTAAAGCCACGCCCTTCCAAGACTGACCAACCCCTCGCGGAGAGTACCCATGGCCAGCGTGCCTCAGAATCCTGCACTGCCCTTGTTCTACAAGGACCTCATCCCGCTCAATTCGCAGCAGCACGCCAACTGGAAGACCCGTTCGACCGACAAGGCCACCTGGCTCGCCGGCATCAACTCGGTGCCGCTGACGGTTGAGGAATTCCCGCAGGCCCAGCGCAACTTCCCGATCATCTTCACCGCCGGCGAGAACCCGATTCCTCTGGTGCTGATGGGCATGAACGAGGGCACCAACGTGTTCGTCGATGAAGACGGCACCGTGAACACCCCGGTCTACATCCCGGCCTACGTCCGTCGCTATCCGTTCATGCTGGCCAAGCTGCGCCCTGATTCGGACGAGCTTTCGCTCTGCGTCGATCCGTCGAGCGACCTCGTTGGCGAGATCGAGGAGGGCGAGCGCCTGTTCAACGACGAAGGCCAGGCGAGCGAGGCCACCACGAACATGCTCAAGTTCTGCGAGAACTTCGAGATTGCCGGCAACAAGACCGCGCAGTTCATGGCCGAACTCGAGAAGCACAAGCTGCTGATGGACGGCGAGTTGAACATCGACGTGGGCGCAGCCCAGCCCTTCAACTACCGCGGCTTCCAGATGGTCGACGAGAACAAGCTGCGCGAAGTGCGCGGCGACGTCCTTCGCCAGTGGAACCAGAACGGCCTGCTCGGCCTGATCTACGCGCACTTGTTCTCGCTGGAACTGGTCCGCGACATCTTCGGCCGCCAGGCATCGCAGGGCAAGGTGCCCAACTTCACGCCGCCGGCGGCCCCGGTCCCGGGTGACGTTGCAGATGACGTGAACGCCTGATTCACCTTCGTGGGGCGGGCGTTATGACACTTTTGTCACACTCCTGCCCCATTCGATTAGCGTGACGGATAGTTCGCTGGACATTTCTTATGGGTCCTGCTTCACGAATCGCTTGAATGTCGAATTGGGTAAGCCTATGTAGGTCTTGCCCGGCCGGCGCTACCCTCATGGCCCGTTCGGGTTTGGTGCACATCGTGGACCTCCTCCCTGAACCTTGGCCACCTCGTGCATCGCACGAGGTGGTTTTTTAATACCTGCGGCATCCCTCGGCTTTCGGCGATCTATTCCGCGGCCAGCGACCAGTCCTGAGCGCCCCCTTCGCGGCCCAGTTCCGCGACGATACTCCCCAGACGGCGCACCAGCGCTGCCAGATCCGCGATCATCCCCGCCATTTCCGTTGCCGGTTCGACCATCGCCGAATCGAGATAGCGGCTGCGATCGACTTCGATCTGCAGCGCGTGGATGCCGCTGCGCGGATCAGCGTGGCGCTCCAGCACATAGCCGCCGGCGTATGGCCGGTTGTGCGCCGCCTCGCGTCCAACTTGCGCGAAATGCGCGAAAGCGGAAGCGACGACGCTGCCATGGCTGCTCGCACCGAAGCGATCGCCGATGACGATCTGCGCACTGGCCACGCCCGGCCGCGTCGGCAGCGGGGGCATCGAGTGCAGATCGATCAGTAACGCCGCCCCCCACCGCTCCCGCAGTCGCGACAGAGCCTGCGCGATGGCGGCATGATAGGGCTCATGAACCCCGGCGATGCGCTCGGCCAGATCGCTTGCGCCCAGTCGTCGCCGCCACAGTTCGCCCAGCATCGGCAATCGCCGGGGAATGAGGCCGAGCCCACCGCGAACACGTCGGCTCTGGGCAGGCACGCCCTGCGCCGGCCGAGCCTCGCGCTGGAACATATCCCAGTCGATGTCATCCGGCGCGCGATTGAGGTCGATCATCGCGCGCGGGGCATTAGCCACGATCAGGCCCGCCCCGGTCGCCTGTGCAATGCCGTGCGCCACGACGTCGATATAACGATCCTCGAGCCTGATCGCCGCCGTCGCGCCGTGGCGAAAGTCAGCCAATAATGCCCGCGGATAGTGCCGCCCGCCGTGGGGCGCAGCGATCAGGACAGGGATCGCGGAAGGGTTCGGCCCGGCAAGATGGAACGCCGGAACTCCCGGAGCGCCGGGAATCCGGCCGCCGCCCTCCCCCATGTCCCCGGTCTGCGAATCATTCTCACCCAACGGCCCGATCATCCTTCCAAGCTGTGCGTTTCATACCGTCCTGTCAAAGCGTCCCGATACCGGTCACCTCCGAATGGGGACAAGAAATATAAACGGTTGCCCTGTATGGATACGGACAGACGCCCGGCGAAGCCGAGGCTAGAAAACAACGCACAAGACTGGACACCTGCGATGATCCGCATCCTCCTCGCCGAAGACGACGACGCAATGCGCACCTACCTTGCCCGCGCGCTGCAGAACGCGGGGTACAGCGTGGTCGCGGTCGATCGCGGGACGGCAGCGATCCCTCATCTCAAGAACGACGATTTCGACCTCCTGCTGTCGGATATCGTCATGCCCGAGATGGACGGGATCGAACTTGCGCAGAAGTGTGCGGAAATCTCGCCCTCGACCAAGGTGATGTTCATCACCGGATTCGCCGCCGTGACGCTGCGCGCCAGCCGCGAAGCGCCCCAGGCCAAGGTCCTCTCCAAACCCTTCCACCTGCGCGATATCGTGATGGAAGTGCAGCGCGTCTTCGGCCTTGCCGAGCACGCGACGCTCTGAACGAAATTTTTTCTCAAAAGGCCCTTGCCAGCCAAAAGAAGCGCAGCTAGAGGGCCAGTCCTCCGGCGGGGACACTCACCGGAGCGCTCGAATGGCCACCGACGGCAAGCCGCCGGGAACCATGAATGGAATGGGCGTATAGCTCAGTGGTAGAGCACTATGTTGACATCGTAGGGGTCGCAAGTTCAATCCTTGCTACGCCCACCATTCCAGAAACCCCGCCGGTCTTGCGACCAGGCGGGGTTTTTCTTTAGATCCTCGACGCTACTTCGTCTGGAGGCGCCCCATCCTATGATGGCCGTGCTTCCGCCCCATCGACTACCGCTCTTCAAGCGCAGCATCGATCATGGCGCGCCAGGCCTGTTCAAGATCGGATTGATCGACCGCCTGCCCGCACTTGATCTGAGTAGCACCGGCGCCGCTCATCGCCCCGGTCGGCTCGCGGACCGCCTCCAGCACGGCCTGTACCTCCGGCAGGTAATGCATCCATGCCGGATGGCCGCCCATCCGCATGTTGGGGTGCTCTCCGTTGATGTAGCACAGCGCACGCGCCGCTCGTTCGAGCGCCGGAGTCACTGTTTGCGGAAATGCGGACGACAACTTTATCTCCACGGCTTCCTCCACCAATACATGCCGGACTTGATGCCCGCGCATGTCGCATAGTGACCTGAATCCTGCACTTTCCCTCGCGGAATAAATGGGTGGTGGATTCTCATGATCGCGCCAGAAGCGCAGATTCGCGCTGACCCGATGCAGTGCCGGCTTCGGGCCAGGCCGTCGTCGCCTCGAAGAATCGCGAGACGTCGTGCAGCATGCCATCAGCGACCATCAGTTCCGCCGGCGGAGCGTGGCCGATGAAGTGGATGGGGCTGGCCGTAAGGCCGTAGGCGCCGCTATTGTGGATCGCGATCACGTCGCCTTCGCTCAAGGTGGATAGCGTGACCCCGCCGCCCAGCCGGTCGATCGAGGTGCACAGCGGCCCGGTCACATCGTATGAGCCCGTCTCCGTGCCCTCGGCTCCACCGACGCGATGCATCTTGTAATTGCGCCTTATCACCATGCCGAAATGCCCGGAGGCAGGCAGGTGATTGTTCATGCCGCCGTCGCAGATCGCGATCGCCACTCCGCGCGACTGCTTGAGCGACACGACCCGCACGAGGAAGTACCCCGCCTCGGCCACCATGTAGCGGCCCAGTTCCAGCTTCAGTCGCGCCCCGGCGAAGCGGGGGTCCTCACGGAAACGGGCGATGTCGGGCAGGATCGCCGAGGCCACCGCGTCGAGCGGTAGCGGCGTGTCGTCATCATGGTAGGGAACGCCGAGGCCCGATCCCAGGACGAGGCTTTCGGGCACCATGTCCACCGCCTCGCACAATTCGGCGAATATCGAGAGAAAGCCCCGGTAGTTCTCGACGATGGCATCGGGCTTCAGGCACTGGGTTCCCGAGTAGATATGCAGGCCTGCAAGGCGCAGTCCCGGCATCGCGGCAATCTCTTCCAATGCCGCACGCGCGTCCGGCAGATCCACCCCGAACGGGCTCGGGCGCCCGGCCATCTGGTCGCCAAAACCGCGCGGCACCGAATCGGGAGCGATGCGCAGCAGCACCGGCTGGACACGTCCGGCCGCGCGCGCCACGTCATCCGCGATCCGGGCCTCGCGCAGGGACTCGAGCACCAGCAGCCCGACGCCGCCGAGAACCGCTTCGCGAATCTCGAACTCACGCTTGCCGGGGCCGGTAAAGCTCACCAGCGCCGCCTCCCAACCCGCCTGCAGCGCAAGGCGGAACTCGCCTATGGACGACACGTCCAGCAGGTCCACCCGCCCCACCATCCATTTCAGCAGGGCGGGGTTGGGGTTGCACTTGACCGCAAAGCTGAGGGCCAGCTGATCATCGAAAGCATGGCGGATCGCGGCGATCCTCTCGGCGATGGCATCCGTGAAGTAGACGAAGGACGGGGTGCCGAATTGCTCGGCCGCCGCCGCCAGCCAGGTGTCGCGATCCGCCGGGCTCATACTCGTTCGCCGGCGAAGCGCGTGATGCGCGCAGGCGTGTCGAAGTTCTCCAGCGTCACCTCGTCGGCGCGGATCTCGATGCCGGCCTCCTGCTCGACGAAGGCGATGAGCGAAATCATCGCGATCGAGTCGAGCATGCCGGAAGAGAACAGGCAGGTGTCGGCATCGACGGCGCCGTCGTAGCCGGAAATGGCCTGAAGGTTCTGGATGATCCTGTCGGTGGTGAGAGCCATGTGCTTTACTCCTAAATCGAAAGTTGCGGTCGGTCGGCCGAGGGCGTGCTCAGGCGCACCACTTCGGGGCGGGCGAGCTTGCCGCTGGCAGTGCGCGGCATCGGCTCGTTCCAGACGTGGATCGCGCGCGGCACCATGTAGGCGGGCATGACCTTGCGGCAGTAGGCCAGCAGCCCCTCGCGGGTGGCGCCGGGCGCGAGCGTGGCGGCGACCTGCACGCTCTGGCCAAGCAAGTCGTCGGCGACGCCGAAGACGACGACGTCGGCGGCCATGCCACTGCGATGGACGATGTCCTCGACCTCGTCCGGGCTGATGCGGAAGCCGCTGCTCTTGATGAGGGCATCGCGGCGCGAGACGAACCACAAGTCGCCGTCCTCGTCCACGCGCACTATGTCGCCGCTGTAGACCACCGGCTCGTCGCCGATCAACGCGGCGAGTTCGGGACAGGGCCTGATCTTCTCCGCCGTAGCGTCCGGGCGGTTCCAGTAGCCCTGGCTGACGAAGGCGCCGCGGTGGACGAGTTCGCCCTGCTCACCTGGCCCGGCGACGCCGATGCCTTCGCGGATCACGTAGACCTCGTTCTCCGGCACTGCACGGCCGATCGCGCCCATCTTCGCTGCGAACTTCTCGGGCGGCAGGTAAGTGGAGCGGAACGCCTCGGTCAGGCCGTACATCAGATAGATGCGCGTATCAGGCAGCAGCGCAGGCATCCGCTCGAGGATGTTGAGCGGGATCTTGCCGCCCGAATTGGTAACGAGGCGCAGCGAGGGCAGCACTTCTCCCGAGGCGTCGAGCAGGCGGATGAACTGTATCCATAGCGGAGGCACCGCTGCGAAGCCGGTGACGCGATGCTCCCGGATGGCGCGAACGATCTCGGTCGCCATCGCAACGGGCTGGTGCACCACCGTGCCGCCGACCAGCATCATCGTGGTCAGCTGGTTGAACCCGTAGTCGAAGCTGTAGGGCAGCACGCTGAGCAGTCGGTCGTCGCCACGCAGTTCGAGATAGGCCGCGACCGAACGCGCCCCGCTGACGATGTTCGCGTGCGTGAGCATCACGCCCTTGGGGCGGCCGGTCGATCCCGAGGTATAGATGATCGCCGCCAGGTCTGCGTCATCGCACGGCACGGGAGCCTGGGGGGATACCTCGGGCAGCGCGTCCCAGCTCTGCAGCTCCGCGACGGATCCCCCTCCCGCGAGAAGCACGACCAGCGCATGACCCTGTGGAAGTGCCGTCGCCGCACCGCCTTCGAGGATCGCCGCGCGGGCGCCGCTGTCTTCGATGACATAGTGCAGCTGTTCGCCGGTCCAGACGGTGTTGACGTTGACGAAGACCCCACCGATCCGGCTGACCGCCAGCATCGCCGCCACTTCACGCATTCCCTTGCGGACCTGCACGACCACGCGGTCACCGGACGCGATGCCGCCCGCCGCCAGGAAAGCCGCCACGCGATCGACTTCGGCGGCGACCTCGGCGTAAGTCCAACTCCGGCCGGGGTCTACGAGGAACGGCTTCGCGGCGCGCCCGGGCAGGTTATGCGCGAACAGGTCGAATACGGTGCGAAGCGGCGCGCTCACAGGAGAGGCCCCAGGCGCGGATAGATTCTTGCCGGCGAGCCGACGCAGACCGAGTCGGAAGGCACGTCGGTCGATACCGCGGTGTTGGCACCGATGCGCACCCTGTCGCCGATGCGGATCTTGCCCAGGACCGTCGAATTCGTGCCGATGAAGACGTCGTCGCCGATCGTCGGGACGCCCCGGTTCATATTCGTGCCGATGGTGACATTGTGCATCACCCCCAGGCGGTCGCCGATCACGGCATCTGGGTGGATCGAGAGCGAGCCCTCGTTGTTGATGATGTGGAATGCATCTCCGATTGTGACCTGCGGCGGTATCCAGATCTTCGTGATGTTGGCGACGAACAGGTTCACGAAGCCGTAAGCCTTGGAGGCCAGCGTGCGCGCCAGTCTGCTGCGCCGTTGCAGCCCCCAGCGGCCGAAGCGATAAACGCACAGCGAGATGAACGCCCCGTTGGTGACCGAACTGCCGTGCCGTCGATAATCGTCGCGCATCATGCGCCAGGCCGAAGTGCGTGGCGCCCGCGGGCCTGGCCCGGCGGCGTCAGGCGAGATCGAGTGTTCGATCGATTTCGTCGATATCCGCGTGAAAAACATCGTCGCCTCCCGTACCCACAACCATCGAATAGTCCTGCCCCTGCCGGTCGGTGAGGAGCTTGAGCGCCACTACCGCTCGCGCCGGCGGCTGGATGACCAGCGCACGGGCAGTGGTCGGCATCATCACCAGTCCATGCACGAGCTGGCTTCCCTCCACTCCGGCGACGACCTCGGCGCCGGCACATGCCTCGATGATCTCTTCCAGCGTCGCGATCGAGGGGTCGAGCACACGGAACCCGTGCCGCCGCGCCAGATGCTCCGCGACCTGCCGCTCGTTGCCGAGCAAGCGACGATCGCCGGTTGTGCCGCGCATAAGAAATACCCCGCGATGTCCATCAGGCTCGGGGCCGACCAGTCGCCGGCGCAAATCGCTCGCACGGTCGCGCTTGTTGTCGTTGTGCGGCAGGTCGTCAAACAGCACGAGTTCATCGAAAAGCACTGCGCCCACGCGGGTGGCGGACATGCCGAGTTTGCGCTCATAGTCAGGCTGGTGCCCCTTCGCGGGCAGGGTCGCCATCGGCACCCCGGCACCTTCGGCAAGCCGATACGTCAGGCAATCGTCGCTGAGCCAGTTGCCGAACCAGCGATTGCCGGTCCAGCTTTCATAGAAGACCCCGCGCTCGGCGGCGTGGTGAACCATGCCCAGCGGTCGCCGCCCGGCGTGGGGCCGCAGATGGCGTGTCGCGCCCCCAGCGTAGAGCACGCCATCCAGCACCGACGCATCGCGAAGGACATAGCCCGTGGTGGGCCGTTGCGGGACATCGAAACCGCCACGAAGGTCGCGCACGACCTCGGCCACCGTAGCGAACGCGGCGCCCCGGATGCGGTCGATCTGGTTGGCGAGCATCAATGCCGGTCTGACATGCACCGTGCCGCCCGGCGCGACCTGCCACTGCTCGCTGGCGTGCGCGACGACATCGTCGGGCTTATGCCCCAGAAGTCGCGACAACCCCTGAAGGGCGGGAAGGATGGAGGGGCGCATGTTGGCCGATCTTCCGCCGTCAACACGAGCCAGCACATAGTATACGGCTCACGATACTGAAACGGCGGAAACGGATCACGGTCTGGTCCTGTGCAGTATTTGCGCAATTCACGCGGAAATAATTCCACAGCACCCGCAGGCTGCGTATCCGAGCCCGCTGGAACAGAGTATCCCTTATGCAAAGACCCTCGTGGAATTGACCAGCCGCACTCTCGGAGCGCGAACTCGGCTCGCTACCGCCCTGTCCAGACCGGCGCGCGCTTCTCTGCGAAGGCGCGTGCTCCCTCCCGCGCATCTTCGGAGGTGAAGACGGGCTCCACGTAAGAAGTCTGGTGCAGGTTGACGTCATCGATCGGCCAGAGCCAGGAATTACGCACGATCCCCTTGGATGCCGCCACCGCCAATGGCCCGTTGACAGCGATAACCTGAGCCAGTTCGCGGGCAGCCTCGATCGCGGTGCCGTCGGTGACGCGATTGATCAGGCCCAGTTCCAGCGCCCTTTCAGCACCGATCGGATCGCCGGTCAGCGCCAGCTCCATCGCAAGCGCGCGCGGAAGCAGGCGTGGCAGCTGTATCAATCCGCCCCCGGCGGCGACCAGCCCGCGCTTGACTTCAGGAATGCCGAAACGTGCATTTTTGTTCGCGACGATGAGATCGCATGCAAGTGCCAGCTCGAAGCCTCCCGCCAGCGCCGGCCCGTCGACGGCGGCGATGATCGGTTTGCCCGGGGTCCAGATGCAGATGCCGCCGAACCCGCCGCGCTCGTCGACCGGCAACTCGCCGCGCAGGAACCCCTTGAGGTCCATCCCCGCGCAAAAGCTGCCGCCTGCCCCCGTCAGGATCGCGCAGCGCAGGTGATCCGCTGCTTCGAGCCGATCCATCGCCGCCGCGATTCCCACTGCGACCTCCTTCGTCATCGCATTGCGCTGCCCCGGTCGGTTGATGGTGACCTCCAGCACGCCGTCGCGCTCGGCCAGCAACACTTCCTCACTCATCCTTGCCCTCCTCTCCTGCACTTAGTGACAGGCGCGGGGACGAACCCGGCCTGCAAAGCCATTATTCGCGCCAGTCTCGGCCTTGCCATGCGACGCAGCCGTGCCTAGAGACTGCGGCAATTCTCACCCCAGGGGAGTCCCTTTAGAATGGCAAAGATCAAGGTTGTGAACCCCGTCGTCGAAATGGACGGCGATGAAATGACCCGCATCATCTGGCAGTGGATCCGCGAGCGTCTGATCCTCCCCTACCTCGACATCGACCTCAAGTACTACGACCTCTCGGTCGAAAAGCGTGACGAGACCAACGACCAGATCACGGTCGATGCCGCCAACGCGACCAAGGAATTCGGCGTCGCCGTCAAGTGCGCCACCATCACCCCCGACGAAGCCCGCGTCGAGGAATTCAGCCTCAAGAAGATGTGGAAGTCGCCCAACGGCACCATCCGCAACATCCTTGGCGGCGTCGTCTTCCGCGAGCCCATCGTGATCTCGAACGTGCCCCGCCTGGTTCCGGGCTGGACCGACCCGATCGTCGTCGGCCGTCACGCCTTCGGTGACCAGTACAAGGCCACCGACACCCTGATCCCCGGCGCCGGCAAGCTGCGTCTGGTGTGGGACGGCGAGAACGGCGACAAGATCGACCTCGACGTGTTCGACTTCCCGGCTCCGGGCGTCGCCATGGCGATGTACAACCTCGACGAATCGATCCGCGACTTCGCGCGCGCCTCGTTCAACTACGGCCTCAACCTCGGCTGGCCGGTGTACCTGTCGACCAAGAACACGATCCTCAAGGCCTATGACGGCCGCTTCAAGGATCTGTTCCAGGAAGTGTTCGACAAGGAAGGCTTCGCCGAGCAGTTCAAGGCCAAGGGCATCGTCTACGAGCACCGTCTGATCGACGACATGGTCGCCTCGGCGCTCAAGTGGTCGGGCAAGTTCGTGTGGGCGTGCAAGAACTACGACGGCGACGTGCAGTCGGACACGGTTGCGCAGGGCTTCGGCTCGCTGGGCCTGATGACCTCGGTCCTGCTCTCGCCCGACGGCAAGACCGTCGAGGCCGAAGCGGCGCACGGCACCGTGACCCGTCACTACCGCCAGCACCAGCAGGGCAAGGCGACCTCGACCAACCCGATCGCGTCGATCTTCGCCTGGACCCGCGGCCTTGCCTATCGCGGCAAGTTCGACAACACGCCGGACGTCGTGAAGTTCGCCGAGACCGTCGAGCGCATCTGCATCGAGACCGTCGAATCGGGCAAGATGACCAAGGATCTCGCTCTGCTGATCGGTCCGGACCAGAGCTGGATGACCACCGAGCAGTTCTTCGAGGCGATCGTCGAGAACCTCGAAACCGAGATGGCCACCTGGGCCTGATCCTTCGGTCGGTTCAATAAAAAAAGCCCGCCCCTTCAACTGAGGGGGCGGGCTTTTTTATTCCTCCCGGAGCTTGCCTAGGGAGGAAGCTACAAGCTTACTCCACCGCCCAGGGTTCCTCACCTTCCAACTTGGTGCGGTGCATCATACGACCGCATGTCGGATCGTAAGCCTCCGCGCGGTGCATCGTGCCGGTGTTGTCCCAGATCACCAGATCGCCCACCGACCATTCGTGGCTATAGGTGAAATCCGGTACCGTCGCCCATTCGCGCAGGCCATGAATGATCCGCGCGCTCTCCAGGTGATCGACGCCCTGCACGTGATGGCAGGTGCAACCCAGCACCAGCGACTTGCGCCCGGAGGCGTGCTTCCACACCAGCGGCAATACCTTCTCACCGATCCCCTGCATGATCTTGAGCTTGGCGAGGCTCGGCTCAGGCTCGTAATAGAACAGCGAAGCCCAGGGTCCATGCAGCACGCGCAAGTCGTCATAGTACGCCTTGTCCTCGTCGGACAGCGCATCATAGGCGGCATAGGTGTTCGAGAAACCGGTGTTGCCGGTTCCCTTCGGGCTCGGCACCTTGCATGAAAGCAGCGAGGCCAGGATCGGCACTTCGTTGCGGGTCCCGTCGATGTGCCAGTAGAGCGAACCCTTGAGGTATTCCGCGCTGGCCGGGTTTTCCTTCACGTCGAGCGTGATCTTGCTCGGCTCGCCGTCCGGCCCTTCGGGTGCGTACTCGCCAAGCGTCTTGGTGAAGGCGATCTGTTCCGCGTCATCGAAACCGATCTTCGGGAAAACCAGGATGCCACGTGCTTCAAGCTCCTCGCGCAGCTGCGCGGCGAGTTCGCCGGAAAGCAGTTCTTCCTTCGAATTGAGAATGCGGCTGCCGATCTTCGGCTTGATGTGCTCAGCCTTCAGCTGAGCTGTGGTGGTGACCGTCATGGCCTTGTCTCCCAGGAATGCCGTATGAGAACGCTGTTATCACGTTCTTCGCCCGGCTTCAGGGAGAATCAAGCCGAGTTGCACCTGCCACCCCGCGCGACGCCCTAATCAGCGCCCGCACGGTATGTGTCGCCATAGTGTCTCAGGCAGCCAGCTTGTCCAGCCAGCCCTCGACGATACGGATCGCCTCGGCATGACCGGTCTTTACGCCCAGCCCCTGTTCCATCACCACCGCGCGGCCGATTCCGGCAAGAACGACGCTGAGCCCCGCCGCGTCGAAGCCATCGAGCCGGTCCAGCCGGTCGCCGAGCAGGTGCTGCAGGATCGTGACCTGCCGCGCACGCATTTCCTCGCTGTGCTGCGCCATGTAGTCGCGCACCGCAGGACGATGGTTGGCAAGCGCCATGAATTCCAGCGCCATCGCCACCCGGCTGGTGTCGATGAAGAAGCTCCATAGCGCGCGCAGCGGGTCGTCGGAGGCCAGCGCCTCCTCGATCATGCGATCACTTTGCGCCGCCCCCTGCCGCGAAACCTCCACCAGCAGGTCGTCGGTGGTGGGGAAATAGTAGTGCACCAGTGAGGGTTTGAGCCCTGCCCGGCCCGCCACGCGCCGCGTGCTGACGGCGGCATAGCCTTCGTCCCGGATCAACTGGTTGGTAGCCTCGACGATGACCGCCCGTGTCGCGGACGTCTCGGCTCCGACCCTGCGCGCTGCGCCTGCCATGAAATTCCCCTTTCACGCCCGCCTAAGGGTGCAGCGCAGCAAGATCAACCTGCGCGGGGATACGTAAAGGCAGATTGACATATGTTCCTGTTTTGTTCAAACGGATGTCATGGAACCAATCAAGGGCAGAGGAGCGGTAAGTGGTGCGATAAGCACGCGCTTCAACCTGCCTGCACGCGAAGCCGACGGCGACTGGCTCGACGCGGCGGAAACGATAGACGGCCCTGCCCGCCACCCGGCGACGACAGTTACGGAGGAGCACCCGCGCTCGATCCTCTCGTTCAACAAGTCGCCCGATGTGCCGTTCGATCGTTCGGTCAACGCTTACAGGGGGTGCGAGCATGGCTGCATCTACTGCTTCGCCCGCCCCACGCATGCCTATCACGATCTTTCGCCCGGCCTCGATTTCGAAACGAAGCTGTTCGCCAAGCCGACCGCCGCGAAGCTGCTGCGAGAAACACTGGCAAAGCCCGGCTACAAGCCCGCGCCGATCGCGATGGGCACCAATACTGACCCCTACCAGCCGATCGAGGCCCGCTACCGCATTACGCGCGAGGTGCTGGAACTGTGCCTCGATGTGCGCCATCCAGTGACGATCACTACCAAGTCAGACCGCGTGCTGCGCGACCTCGATCTGCTGGAACAACTGGCGACCCACGGTCTCGTGCATGTCGGCATTTCGGTGACCAGTCTCGACCCGGTGCTGTCGCAGAAGCTCGAGCCGCGCGCGGCCTCCCCCGCAAAACGCATGGCTGCGCTCGGCCGACTGGTAGCAGCTGGCGTGCCGGCGCATGTCTCGATCGCCCCTGTCATCCCCTCGATCACCGACAGTTTCATGGAAGCGATACTGGAGGACGCCGCCGCGCGCGGCATCCGGTCGGCCTCATGGATCGTGATCCGCCTGCCGCACGAAGTGGCTCCCCTGTTCCGCGAATGGCTCGACGCGCATTTTCCGCAGCGCGCGGGCAAGGTAATGGCAACGATCCGCTCGATCCGTGGCGGGCGGGACAACGATCCGAACTTCGGCACCCGCATGAGGCCCGAAGGCGTCTGGGCCGACCTGTTCCGTCGCCGATTCCGCGTCGCCGCCACGCGACTGGGCATGACCGGACCCCATGTCGCACTGGACTGCACGCTGTTCCGCCGCCCCTCTATGGATGGGCAACTCTCGCTTTTGTGAGCAAGCACGTTTGCGCTCTGGTGATTGCGCATTCGCTCCGGCGCGGCCTATCCTGCGCCATGGCCCATCCGATCCTTGTCGAGCGCCGCGATGCGGTGGAGATCGTCTCTCTCAATCGCCCGCAGGCGCTCAATGCCTTCGACGAGGAGATGACGTTCGCCCTGCGCGATTATTTCGCCACCCTGCCCGAACGGCTCGACGTGCGAGTCGTGATCCTCCGTGCCGAGGGTCGCGCCTTCTGCGCCGGACTTGACCTTGCCGGGTGGGAGGACGACGGTTCGCGCGGCCAGTTGCAGCACTACTGGCGCCTGCAACGGGCTCTCGGCGGACTGCTCGAACTGATGCGTGCCTGCCCGCAGCCGATCGTCACCCTCGGCCATGGCGCGGCATGCGGCGCGGGTTTCTCCCTCCTGCTGGCGAGCGACGTGCGGTTCGGTACGCAGGATCTTCGTATGAACGCCGCCTATATCAAGGTTGGGCTGGGCGGATGCGACCTGGGATGCAGCTATTTCCTGCCGCGCCTCGTCGGTGCTTCGATCGCTTCGGAGTATATCCTGACCGGCCGTTTCATGACGGCCGAAACCGCGCTGTCCTGTGGCCTGCTCAGCCGGATAGTGCCCCCGGAAGACCTGCTGGACACCGGCCTCGCCCTCGCGGCAGAAATGGTCGCCAATGCACCGATGGGCCTCAGGCTCACCAAGGAAGCGCTGAACCGCAACCTGGATGCCCGCTCACTGTCGGATGCGATGGCGGTGGAGGATAGGCAGCAGGTCATGATGCTCATGTCCGAGGATTTTTCCGAGGGGGTCGCCGCATTCCGCGAGAAGCGTCCGCCGCGGTATCGCGACCGCTGAGCCCTCCATATCCGACATCCGGGGCAACTTCGTCATAGATCGCGCGTTCCTCATGCCAGCAACCAACAAGGACAGGAGTCCACCATGGCAGAAGAAACCGTTACGACCGAGTATCCGGCAAACGCGGCGCCGGGTCAGCCCACCATCATCCGCGAAACCCGTTCGACGGGCGGGGGCACCGGGATTGTGATGGCCCTCGTACTGCTCGTCGCGATCGTCGGCGGCATCTACCTGTTCAGCCAGAACAGCGAGACCGCCAAGAATAACGCCATAGCCGAAGCTGCCAACGACGTCGGCAATGCCGCCACCAAGGTCGGCGATGCTGCCCAGGATGCGGTGAAGACTGACAAGTAATCCGGCAGTATCCGGCAAAGGCAGCCCTGCGCCGAGGGCTGCCCCCACATCCTCAGGCCGCCATTGCGACCCGCTCAGGCCCCCGCTTCGCCGTGAGCGAAACGTTGGTGATCCCCTCCACGCTCTGAAGATGCTCGGCGAAGTCGCCGTCAAGCGCGAAGTCGCGGCCAAGCCGCACTTTCTGCGTGCGCCCGTCACCGAGATGAAGCGTGGCTATCACCTCCCCCGCCCCGCGCGCGCCAGGGCGCATCAGCAGGGCCAGTTCCTGCACCGCCTCGACCCGGTCGATGTCGAGCTTGAGCACCATGCGGGCGTCGGCCTTCACTTCGTTCAGAGGCCGGCCGCCGCGCACGGTGACGCGCGGGGGTTCGTCCGGGCTGGGCGAATCAAGCTCGACGTTGAGGAGGATGCAGGCGCCTTCCTTGGCCCACTTCACGAAGTTCTCGACCAGGCTCTCCTCGAAGCACGAGGCCGAGAAATTGCCTGACGAGTCTGAGAAGTCGGCCATCACGAAGTCCTTGCCCTTGCGGGTCTTTCGCTTCTGGACGCTCTCCACCATCGCCGCCATCACCGCCCCGGTACGCCCTCCTCCGCCGCCGGCCATGAGGCTGGAGTACGTCCGCGCACCGTTGGCGGACGCGACCGCGCGATACTGCTCCACCGGATGTGCGGCGAAGTAGAAGCCGAAAGTCTCGCGCTCCTTGGCCATCTGCTCGGCGCGGTCCCACTTGTCCGCTTCGACGAGACGCAGGCCCTGTTCGATGTGCTCCTCACCGCCGAACAGCCCCCCTTGCGTAGAGTTGCGTTCACGCGAGGACCGGTCGGCCTCGGCCAGCAGGGTGTCGGCATTGGCCAGCACTTTGGCACGGTTAGGCTCCAGCGCATCGAACGCACCGGCTGCCGCCAGGCTTTCCAGCTGGCGGCGGTTCATCGATCCGGCAGGCGCACGGCGGAACACATCGTCGAGATCGACGAACGGGCCATTGGCCTCACGCTCTGCGACGATTGCGTCCATCGCCTTTTCGCCGACGTTGCGGATGCCTGCCAGCGCATAGCGCACCGCGTGGCTTTCCGCTGTCTCCTCGACGATGAATTCGGCTTCGGACCTGTTGATGTCGGGCGCTGCCAGCTCGATGCCGTTACGGCGCGCGTCATCGACGAAGATCGCCAGCTTTTCCGACTGGTGCATGTCGAAGCACATGGCGGCGGCGTAGAATTCATGCGGGTAATGCGCCTTGAACCACGCCGTATGATACGCCAGCAGCGCGTAGGCGGCCGCGTGCGACTTGTTGAAGCCGTAGCCCGCGAACTTGTCGATCAAGTCGAACAGTTCGTTGGCCTTGGCGGCGTCGATGCCGGAGACTTCCTTGCAGCCGTCGACGAAACGCTGGCGCTGCTTGTCCATCTCGGCCTGGACCTTCTTGCCCATCGCGCGACGCAGAAGGTCTGCATCGCCCAGCGAGTAGCCCGCCAGGATCTGCGCGGCCTGCATGACCTGTTCCTGGTAGACGAAGATGCCGTAAGTCTCACCCAGAATGCCCGCCAGCTTGTCGTGCGGGTACTCGATCGGCGCAAGGCCGTTCTTGCGCTGGCCGAACAGCGGAATGTTGTCCATCGGGCCGGGGCGGTAGAGCGAGACGAGCGCGATGATGTCGCCGAAGTTGGTCGGCTTCACCGCCGCCAGCGTGCGGCGCATGCCTTCCGATTCCAGCTGGAACACGCCCACGGTGTCGCCGCGCTTGAGCAGTTCGTAGACCCCCGGATCGTCCCACGAGAGCGTCGAGAGATTGATCGTTATGCCGCGCCGTTCAAGCAGGTCGCACGCCTTGCGCAGCACCGACAGCGTCTTGAGGCCGAGGAAGTCGAACTTCACGAGCCCAGTGTCCTCGACATATTTCATGTCGAACTGGGTCACCGGCATGTCGGAACGCGGGTCGCGGTAGAGCGGCACCAGCTGCGCCAGCGGGCGATCGCCGATCACCACGCCCGCTGCGTGCGTGGACGAGTTGCGCGGCAGGCCTTCAAGCTGAACCGCCAGATCGACGAGACGACGCACTTCGCGGTCGTTGTCGTACTCCCGCTTGAATTCGGCGACCGGCGGGTCCTTCGTGACGCCGTGAGCCTTGCGGCCCTGGATCGTCTCGGTCAGCGTCCAGGGGTCGGTCGGATGGTTCGGCACCATCTTGCACAGGCTGTCGACGCGGCCATAGCCCATCTGCAGGATGCGCCCGCAGTCGCGCAGCACCGCGCGGGCCTTCATCTTGCCGAAGGTGATGATCTGCGCGACGTGATCGTGGCCGTACTTCTTCTGGACGTAGCGGATCACCTCGCCGCGCCGGGTTTCGCAGAAGTCGATGTCGAAGTCCGGCATCGAGACGCGCTCGGGGTTGAGGAAGCGTTCGAACAGCAGGCCCAGCTTCAGCGGGTCGAGCCCCGTGATCGTCAGCGCCCATGCCACCAGCGAGCCTGCGCCCGAACCACGCCCCGGCCCCACCGGAATGCCGTTCTCGCCCGCCCACTTGATGAAGTCGGCAACGATCAGGAAGTAGCCGGGGAAGCCCATGCCGACAATGATGCCAACCTCGAAATCGAGACGATCGGCATATTCGAGGAAGTCCTCGGTGACGCCCTTCTCTCGCAGGGCTTCGTAAGCGGCGCGGCGTTCGTCGCCCTTGAGCGCCATCGCCTCGTCGAGTTCCTGCTCCGTCACCTCGGGCCAGTACGGCGCCAGACGGGCCGCCAGACCTCGGCGCGAATCGTCGGCCAGCATACGGGCCTCACCTTCGCGGTCGCCGGCGAGGCTGGGCAGCAGCGGCTTGCGACGCGGCGGCACGTAAGCGCAACGCTGCGCGACGACGAGCGTGTTCGCCAGCGCCTCGGGAAGGTCGGAAAACAGCTCCGCCATCTCGGCGGCGGGCTTCACCCAGCGCTCGGACGAGGAACGCGGACGATCCGCCGCGTCCACTTGCGTCGAATTGGCGATGCACAGCATCGCGTCGTGCGCGGCATGGAAGGTCTTTTCGGCGAACTGCGCGGGATTGGTGCCGACGAGCGGAATATCGCGCTGGTAGGCGAGAGCGATGAGGTCTTCCTCGCTCTCGTCCTCCTCGGGTTCGCCGGTGCGGGTGATCTCGATGTAGAGGCGATCGCCGAACAGCGATTGCAGGGTGTCGCAATAGCTTTCCGCCTGCTCGTGGCGGCCGGTCGCATAAAGCCGCGCCAGTGCGCCCTCGTTACCGCCGGTGAGGCAGATCAGGCCGTCGGTGTAGCCGCGCAGCGAATCCAGCTCGACATTGGGGTCCATCTCCAGCGGCCGGTCGAGGTGTGCACGGCTTACGTGATGACACAAGTTGAGCCAGCCCGCCTCATTCTGCGCGAAGAGCGCGATCCAGTCGATCGGGCGCTCCTGCCCCTGCGCCACGGCTCCGGGTCGGGCGATGGCAAGGAATGTGCCGACGATGGGCTGCACGCCCATGCTCTTGGCCGCGCCCGCGTAAATCGGGGCGGCATAGAGGCCATTGCGGTCGCAAAGGGCGGCGGCGGGAAACTTGCGCTCCTTGGCCAGCTTGGCGATCGCCTTCGGGTCGATCGCGCCATCCAGCATGGTGAAGCTGGAGAAGATGCGAAGCGGTACGAAGGGAGCATGCGGCATCCGGTCAATCTATGCACTGCCCCCTGCCGCGATCAAGGCTATGGCATGACAAGGCAGGGGATACATCGAAGCATGGTTAACCCCCGGCGATCCTCGAAAGCGCTGGCCATGATCGAGAAGGCAAGCACCGGCGATCGTCGCCCCAGGAAAACTCCCATTCCAGCAATGATTTGCAACGCAGATCTATTGCCTCGCACGAATACAAAGCGTTAACGACACGGCGCTATCTGCCTACGTGCACAACCGGATGCGCCGGATGTGATTCGCCTTCGGAACGGACCTGCTGATGACCGATCTGCCGCATCCCTTTCGAAAGCGCCGCTGACGTCGATGCCGGACATCACCACCATCGCCGCGTGCAGCACGGCGCTCGGTGCGATCATGTGCATCGCGATCCTGTTGTCCTGGTTCAAGGACGGTCGCCCGACACAGCGGCGCTGGCAATTCGCCCCTTTCGGCATCGCAGTACCGGCCGGTGTCCTGCTGACATACCCGGAAATCCTGCCGGGACCGCTTGGTCTCAGGCTCGGCTGGTTCGCACTGACCGTGGTATACGGCTCTGCCTGGTTGGCGGCGCGGGTGACGGCGGGGCGCAAGCCTCGCCCCTTATTGATGCTGCTTCCGTGCGTGGTCGTGCTGCTGTTCTCGGCGACTATCGGCGCCGACGATGCGATGTCGGAACTGCGGATGCTGCCGCGCGTGCTGCTCTTTGCGCTGTTCGACGGGCTGGCCGCGCGCGAATTCATGCGGATACGCCACCCGCAGTTGCAATCGGCAACGACGCTCTACTGGATCTTCGCGGCTTTCTGCGTGTTCGAACTGCTGCGCACGCCGTTCTCGCTCTCACTCCCCGCACCATTCGGGCCGAAGGAAACGCAAGTCTGGTCGATCGCGCTGTTCAACTTCCTGATCGTGCTGCAAGGCCTGCTGCTCGGCGTGTTCCTGACGGCGCTAGGGCGTGAGCAGCTTGCGGCTCAACACTATCGCCTTGCCTCGATCGATCCGCTGACCGGGATCGGCAATCGCCGCGCGCTGGACGATCGCATGGAGGCGCTTGCCCGCGCGCCTCGGGCAGAAGGATGCACCGCCGTCGCAGTGCTCGACATCGACCACTTCAAGGCGATCAATGACGAGCTCGGCCACGGTTTCGGCGACATGGTGATCGTCGGCGCCGCCATGGTCGCGCGCGAGACGCTTGGCGCCGGGAACGTGTTCCGTGTCGGCGGCGAGGAGTTCGCCGCCATCATCCAGGCCCGCACGTCAGTGGCGATCATGGACTGCGCCGAAACGATGCGGATCGCCTTCGAGGCGCGCAGCCATGTCAGCGGAGGCGAGACGCGCCGCTGCACGATCAGCGTAGGCGTGGCCATGCTCGAACCCGGCGACGATCATGCGGCACGTTTCACCGCTGCCGACGAAGCGCTCTACGCGGCCAAGCGCCTCGGCCGCAACCAGACGGTCATGGCCGAGCCGGGTGGACGCAAGGACACGGCCCCGATCGACTTTCGCGCGGGCGCCGAACGCCGGGCCTCCGCCTAGCGTGCCGTCAGCGGATCGCGGCCCACGCGCGCCTCGCCATCAGCGGCGAAGTCCATGATCTCGTCCCGGGCCGGATCGTAGCGCGGCCAGTTCGGACGCTTGCCGCCGTTGGGATCTCCCGTCGTCGCGAAAGCGACGAGCGCATCGCTGATCGTGTTCCCCATGGCATCGTCGCGGGCAGTCGTGACATCGCCATACTTGATCGCCTGGGTATCGAAGAAGAACGGTATGTCGGTCGCGTGCCCCGCTCCCGTCTTTCCCACCGAGGAGGCGACATAGGAGAAGCGATAGGCAAAGACCGGCACGCCCGCCCGGGAGAGCTTGCGCGCGACATCGCGGGCGCCCTTGATCATGAACCCGTCCGGACCGCCCATGTCGGCGCTGGTGGCGCCGATCATGACCGGAACCCTGGTGAACTTGCCGGCGGCATAAGCCTTGGCCACGTCGACCACGATGCGCCCGTCGACGAAAGGCGAGGAGAACGGCGGGCGCTTCTCCGCGAACAGCGCCTCGAGATTGAGGCCATCGACCACCTGCTCCGCCGGCAGCGCGCGCAGCTTCACGAGCGCCTGGGGATCATCCTCGGCGATACCCCTGGTCGCGGCGAAGGCAGTCCCGGTCTTCTCGGCTTCGGCCAGGCCGCCCGCACCGAGCGCCGTGCCGTCCCCGCCGGACATGACGACGGCCCTTGCGAACAGGCCCTGCGTCATCGGTGACGTCATCAGCATATGCACCGACATGCCGCCCGCACTTTCGCCGACGAGCGTAACGTTGCCAGGATCGCCACCAAAGGCCGCGATGTTGTCATGCACCCACTTGAGCGCCGCCACCTGATCGAGCGTGCCGTAATTGCCCAGCAATCCCCCGTCCGCATCCGCCTTGCTCAATTGCGGATGGGCGAAAGTGCCGAAGCGGCCGACGCGGTAGTTGAAGCTCACTACCATGACGCCTTTTCGCGCCAGTTCCGCGCCCGAGTAGGTAGGCGGCGAGGAACCACCGTTCACGAAACCGCCGCCGTAGATCCAGAACACCACCGGCAGCTTGGCCTTGGCGCCTTCCGGCTTCCAGACGTTGAGATAGAGGCAATCCTCGGCCGGCGGCGTGCCCAGCGGCGCGGCGTCGCTGGGGAACGGCTTCTGCATGCAGTCGTGACCATAAGCGGTCGCCGGCCTCACTCCGGTCCACGCAGCGGCAGGCTGCGGCGCGCGCCAGCGCAGATCGCCCACCGGCGGCGCGGCGAAGGGGATGCCCTTCCAGCTGACCACGCCCCTGGTCACATCTCCCCGGACCTCGCCGCTGCGCGTGACAGCCACGGGATCGGCTACGGCAACCTGCGAACAGGCGGTGGCAGCCAGGAGAACGGCCGGCAAGATCGGCAAACTGCGCAGCATCGGGAAACCTTCCATGACAGCGAGACGGGCAAGTGATCGCCGCCGCAAGCAGCCATGGCAAGACCGCCCTGCCGAGAATTTCGCAGGTTCCTCAGCGTGCGAGCAGCGCCGCGATATCCTTGTCGAGCGCTGCGGGCTTGTCGGTCGGCGCGTAGCGGCGCACCACCTTGCCTTCGCGGTCGATGAGGAACTTTGTGAAGTTCCACTTGATCGATTTGGAGCCCAGCAGGCCCGGCGCCTCGGCCTTGAGCCAGTCGTAAAGCGGCACCGTATCCGGCCCGTTGACGTCCACCTTGCCCATCAGCGGGAAGGAGAGGCCGAAGTTAACCTCGCAGAACGCTGCGATCTCTTCGGCATTGCCCGGCTCCTGCCCGCCGAACTGGTTGCAGGGGAAGGCGATGACCTCGAATCCCTGATCCCGATATTTGCGCCAGAGTTCTTCCAACCCCTTGTATTGCGGAGTGAAGCCGCACTTGCTTGCGGTGTTGACCACCAGCACCACCTTGCCCAGCCGGTTGGCGAGGCTGGCTGTCTCGCCATTGGGCAAGGTCGCGGTAAAATCCGCGATGGTGCGGGGATCTTTACGCATCGATGGGCCTCACGAAGCCGGGAAATCCGCGCGGCGGGAAAGATGGCGGATTTCACCAATACGCATCGTGTGGTCGCCGTCCTTCTCGATCGCGTAGTCGTCCTGCTTCGCTTCGGGCAGTCCCATCACGAAGGCGACCAGTTCCGCCACGGTGCCCCGCCGGATCGTCTTGAAGTTGTGGAACAGCCCGCCGCCGTCCTCGCACTTGTGCAGTTCGGCCGTGTCGTCCCAGCCGAAGCTGCGGGGCGGAGTGCTGCCGGCTGCGATGGTGGACGGGATGTCGCTCATTGGCGGGTTCCTTTCTTGTTTTCCAACCAGACATCAAGGATGTGGAGATTGAAAAACGCGACTTCAACGGCGGTTCCTTACTTGTGTTAAGTAAGGATACCGTCATGAAGCCGAACCACCCGGTCCATCATCGCCGCGAGCCGCTCGTTATGCGTGGCGACGAGAGCGGCGCTCCCCTCCCCGCGCACCAGAGCGAGGAACTGGGCGAAGACCTTGTCCGCCGTCGCCTCGTCGAGATTGCCGGTGGGCTCGTCCGCCAGCACCATGTGCGGGCGGTTGGCCAGGGCGCGGGCCACGGCGACGCGCTGCTGCTCGCCGCCCGAGAGCTTGCTCGGGCGATGCTCCAGCCTTGCTCCGAGACCCAGCGCAGTGAGCAGTTCGGTTGCTCGCGCATCGCACTCGGCGCGCGGCTTTCCGGTGATCAGCTGGGGCAGCACGACGTTCTCGATCGCGTTGAAATCGGGCAGCAGGTGATGGAACTGGTAGACGAAACCGATGTGATCGCGCCGCACCGCCGCGCGCTGGTCCTTGCCCAGCTTGCTGGCGTCGATCCCGGCGATCTCGATCTTGCCGCCGAAGCCGCCTTCCAGCAGGCCGATCGCCTGCAGCATCGTCGACTTGCCCGAGCCCGAAGGGCCGAGCAGCGCGACGATCTCTCCGGGACGGACCTGCAGGTTGACGCCGCGCAGGACGTCGATCTTCACCCCGCCCTGCTCGAAGCTGCGGGTCACGTCGGTCAGGCGGACGACAGGGTCAACGATATCATTCATAGCGCAGCACCTGCACGGGATCGGTGCTCGCCGCCTTGTAGGCGGGGTAGAGCGTGGCAAGGAAGCTGAACACCAGCGCCATGATGCAGATCGTGGCGATCTCCACCGGGTCGGAGCGCGCGGGCAGCTCGGTCAGGAAGCGGATCGAGGGGTCCCACAGGTTCTGTCCCGTCAGGATCTCCACCAGATGCACGATCGGCTGGCGGAAGTAGAGGAAGATGAAACCGATGATCACGCCCGCCACGGTGCCCATCGCGCCGATGCAGAAGCCCGCCGTGACGAAGACCTTGAGCAGCGAGTGGCGCGTGGCGCCCATCGTGCGCAGAATCGCGATGTCGCGGGTCTTGGCGCGCACCAGCATGATCAGCGAGGACAGGATGTTGAAAACCGCCACCAGCACGATGATCGAGAGGATCACGAACATCGCTACCCGCTCCACCGCCAGCGCCTCGAACAGCGAGGCGTTGATGGTGCGCCAGTCGGTGACGACGGCGCGGCCCGAGAGCTGGCGTGTCAGCGGCGCGAGGATCTCGCCCACCCGGTCCGGGTTGTTGGTGGTGACCTCGATCATGCCGATCTGGTCGCCGGTCAGCAGCAGCGTCTGCGCGTCCTTCATCGGCATGACCACGAAGGCGTTGTCGTAGTCGTAGACGCCGATCTCGAAGATCGCGGCAATGCGGTAGGCGATCTGGCGCGGCACCGTGCCGAAGGGCGTCGAGCGGCCCGCCGGGTTGATGATGGTGATCACGTCGCCCACTTGCGCGCCGAGGTTCTGCGCCAGCTGCTTGCCGATCGCGACGTTGTCGGACCCGGTCCTGAGTTCGGGGAGATTGCCCGCCTTCACCTTGTCGGCGAGGCGGTTGATGTCCTCGCCGGTGTTGCCGCGCACCAGGATCGCCTCGACGCGGCCGTTGAAGCTGGCCAGCAGCGGCTGCTCGATCAGCGGCGAGGCGCGGGTGACGCCGGGCGTCTTGCGCACGTCCTCCAGCACGCTCTGCCAGTTGTCGAGGCGGCCGCCGTAGGCCTGGATGATGGCGTGGCCGTTGAGGTTGACGATCTTGTCGAACAGCTCGGCGCGGAAACCGTTCATCACGCTCATGACGATGACCAGCGCGGCGACGCCGAGCATGACCGCGACGAGGCTGATGCCGGCGACGAGAGCGATGAAGCGCTCGCCTTTTCCGGGCAGCATGTAGCGCTTGGCGATCGTCCATTCGAAGGGGGAAAGGATCAAGCGAGGGGGTCCGTCTTGAAAAGGTGGGGAGGCATTAGGATGCGCGGGCGGTGCTGGCAAGCTGCGGGCGAGGCGATGGTTCCCGAGGGGTTGGTGCGAATGCGGGAGGTTTGCGCAGGTTTACACTGTCTGATGGGTGAACCGTTGGTGTCCGATCGCTGGTGAAGAGCGGATTTGCGTGGTTGTTGAGCGCAGCGCGGGGTGACGGGTGTGACCTTACGAATGCGATGTGTCACCTTGTGGGGCGGAGGTGTCACCTTGTGGTGTAAACGTGTGCTGCCGGGAGTGAACGGGCTGGCCATGAACGCAGGGTATGGGATTGCAGGTGCTGTAGGAAAGTGGCGCTGCCTGGAAGCGCCTCAAAGTCGTCGTCCAAACATCATCGTCATCCCAGCGAAGGCTGGGACCGCTCTCGTCATCACACTGCTTCTCGGCGAGGCCGGGATGAAGTTCGCACTGCCCTGCCGACAGGGCACATCATGGTCACAACGGTCCCAGCCTTCGCTGGGATGACGGTCCGTTTCTGAAACAGCAACTTCCCACCCCCACCCGTCATCTTCCCGTCACCAAACGGGCGCAGGAACCACCGCCCTCAACGGCCTGTCCCTTCCCCCTTGCTTTTCGACGCGATCGCAGCCAAATGCGCGTCGCGTTGAGACGCGCCAGGCGGGCTGGAAAAACACCATGAACATGACTCACCCCTTCCTTGATGCCGACGGGGACAAACTGCGCGAAGAGTGCGGGATTTTCGGCGTTATCGGGGCTAAGGAAGCTGCGGCCATCACTGCAGCAGGACTCCATTCGCTCCAGCATCGCGGGCAGGAGGCGGTGGGCATCACCAGCTTCTCCGGCGCGGAGTTCCACTCGCACCGCGGCATCGGCCATGTGGCTCAGGTGTTCCGCCAGAAGGAAGTGGACACCCTGCCCGGCTCGATGGCCTCGGGCCACGTGCGCTACGCCACCACCGGCGGCTCGGGCCTGCGCAACGTCCAGCCGCTGTTCGCGGACCTTGCCGACGGCGGCTTCTCGATCGCCCACAA
The DNA here is from genome assembly GCF_057808725.1 of Novosphingobium sp. FG90. NCBI lineage: Bacteria > Pseudomonadati > Pseudomonadota > Alphaproteobacteria > Sphingomonadales > Sphingomonadaceae > Novosphingobium > Novosphingobium sp. FG90. Next base: position 260,692 of record NZ_JBMDIO010000004.1, on the reverse strand, counting down.
CGGCAACATCTCGAACGCGATGACGCTCAAGCGCGATCTCGTTTCCAAGGGCTCGATCTTCCAGTCGACCTCCGACACCGAGGTGATCATCCACCTCGTCGCCACCAGCCGCTATCCCACGCTGCTCGACCGCTTCGTCGATGCCCTGCGCATGGTGGAAGGCGCCTACTCGCTGATCTGCATGAACAACGACGGCATGATCGCCTGCCGCGATCCGCTGGGCATCCGCCCGCTGGTGATGGGCCGTATCGGCGACGCCATCGTCTTCGCCTCCGAAACCGTCGCGCTCGACATCGTCGGCGCCGAGTTCATCCGCTCGATCGAGCCGGGCGAGATGGTGCAGGTCGATCACAAGGGCATCATCTCCAGCCACCGCCCCTTCGGCAACCCGGCCCCGCGCCCGTGCATCTTCGAGCACGTCTACTTCTCGCGCCCCGATTCGGTGATGGACGGCCTCTCGGTCTACCAGGTGCGCAAGCAGATCGGCGTCGAACTGGCCAAGGAATCCTTCGCCGACGCCGACGTGGTGATCCCGGTGCCCGACAGCGGCGTCCCCGCCGCGATCGGCTATGCGCAGGAATCGGGCATCCCGTTCGAACTGGGCATCATCCGCTCGCACTACGTGGGCCGCACCTTCATCCAGCCCGGTGACGCCGCCCGCCACGCCGACGTGAAGCGCAAGCACAACGCCAACCGCGCCGTCGTCGAAGGCAAGCGTATCATTCTCATCGACGATTCGATCGTGCGCGGCACGACGTCGAAGAAGATCGTCGAGATGATGCGCGACGCGGGCGCTGCCGAAGTGCACATGCGCATCGCCAGCCCGCCGACCGAGCACTCGTGCTTCTACGGCGTCGATACGCCCGAACGCTCCAAGCTGCTCGCCGCGACGATGGACACCGAGGCCATGGCCGACTTCATCAAGGCCGACAGCCTCGCCTTCGTCTCGATCGACGGTCTCTACCGCGCGGTCGGCGAAACCGAGCGCAACAAGAAGTGCCCGCAGTTCTGCGATGCCTGTTTCTCGGGCGAATACCCGACCAAGCTGACCGACTTCTCGGACCGCTTCCCGGAACTCGACGCGGCGTGACCTTCAAGGACCAGGTCGCACTCGTCACCGGCGCCAGCCGGGGCATCGGCGAAGCCACCGCCGTCGCGCTGGCGGCCGAGGGCGCGCACGTCGTCCTGACCGGGCGCGACACCAAGGCGCTAGAGCGCGTCGAGGAGCGCATCTACGAGGCAGGCGGATCGGCGACGATCGCCCCCGTCGACCTCGTCGAGCCCGACGGCATCGCCCGTCTTGCCAGCGCCATACAGGACCGCTGGGGCCGGCTCGACATGCTGATGATCAACGCCGCGATCCTGCCCGAACTCACCAGCGTCGCCGACATCGACCAGCGCGCCTTCAACAAGGCGCTGACCACCAATGTCCTCTCGACGCAGGCGCTGATCGCCAACTTCGATCCGCTGCTGAAGAAGAGCCCGAACGCGCGCGTGGTCGGCCTGACCACCACTGTCGCGCAGGCGCCGCGCGCCTACTGGGGGGCCTACGGCGCCACCAAGGCCGCGTTCGAGGTGCTGCTGGACTGCTACGCGCAGGAAACCGCCAGGACCTCGAACATCCGCGTCGCCATCGTCAACCCCGGCGCCACCCGCACCGCCATGCGCGCACGGGCCTATCCGGGCGAGGCTCCGGCCTCGGTCAAGCCGCCCGAAGTCGTGGCGGATCGCCTCACGGCACTGCTGGGCGAGGCTTTCGCGACGGGCCACCGGGAAACCGTTAACCAGCCGCAATAACCGGATCGTAACCCCAAACTGGGACACCTCACGCAAGAATGGCGTTGTAGACACGTCGTAATTTGCGCGAGGTCGCCCATGGATCACACCCAGCAGGAACGCTACGCCGCCGCCGCGCAGGAAGATCGCAGCGCCCATCGCAGCCGCATTTCGATCCCTGCCACGCTGCGCCCCTCCGGCTCCAAGAGCTTCCAGACTGCGGTGCGCGACCTTTCGCTTTCCGGCTTTTCGGCCACGGCCATGAGCCATATCGCGCCGCGCACGATGTGCTGGCTGACGCTGCCCGGCCGGGAAGAGGCGCTTCCCGCAAAAGTGGTGTGGTGGGACAACGGGCTGGTCGGCTGCGCCTTCGAGCAGTTGCTGGAGCCGCACGAACTGGATGCGGTCATGACGCGCTGGAACCGCGACCGGCGCTAACCGTCATCCCAGCGAAGGCTGGGATCGCTCTCGGCGCATCACGAGATTTCGTCGAGGCTCCGCTGAAATCGGCAGCGCCCTTTCAATGAGACGCATCATGGTCATAGCGGTCCCAGCCTTCGCTGGGATGACGGGCTTTTGATCTCGACGATCGGTTCTCAATCGAGCGTCTTCACCAGCGTCACTTGCGCCACATCGATCCCGCCGCCGAGGAACCCGCCCTCGCAATACATCAGATAAAACCGCCAGAGCCGCACGAATCGCTCGTCGAAACCCGAGGGCAAACGCCCTTCCTCCACCGCGAGGTCGAAGTTCGCCCGCCATTCGCGCAAGGTCCGTGCATAGTCCGCCCCGAAACCGACGCGATCCTCCCAGGCGAGCCCCCGCTCCTCGGCCAGCGCGCGGAACTCGCTTTCGCGAATCAGCATGCCGCCGGGGAAGATGAAGGTCTGGATGAAATCGGCGCTGCGGGCATAGCCGTCGAAGATCGCATCGGGCATCGAGATCAGCTGCAGCGCCGCCAGACCGCCCGGCTTCAGGTTACGCGCGATGCAGTCGAGGAAATCCGGCCAGTAGGCCTGACCCACCGCCTCGACCATCTCCACGGACATGATCGCGTCGTACTGGCCGGAGACGTCGCGATAGTCCTGCTTGCGGAAATCGACGCTGCCGCGCCCGTCGCTGCGCTCGAAAGTCCAGCGCTCGCGCGCATAGACTAGCTGCTGGTCAGAGAGGCTGATCGCATCGACGTGCACCTCGGCATGGCTGGCGACAAAGGCCGCAAGCGTGCCCCAGCCGCAGCCGATCTCCAGCACGCGGTCGCCCGGTTCCAGCTCCAGCCTCTCGACGATGGCGCCTGCCTTGGCCGACTGCGCGACGTCAAGCTCGGTCACGAACTGCGCATAGGGGTTCGGCCCGGAAGCGACCTCGGAATAGAGCGCGCTCGAATAGAGCATCGTCTCTCCCAGCCACTGCCCGTAGAAGTCGTTCCCGAGGTCGTAGTGCGCGTGGATGTTCTTGAGCGAACCCTTGCGCGTATTGCGATGCAGCGCGTGGATCGCGCGGGTCAGCAGCCGCCACGGGCCATGCGCGCGGCCGGTGTCGCCCAGCGCCATGGCGTTGTCCATGAACAGCGCGAAGAGCGGCACCGGGTCCGGGCTGTCCCACTCGCCGAGGTCCCAGGCCTGATACCAGCCGACCGAGCCCGCCGTCGCCAGCCGCAGCAGCGCGCGCCAGCTGGTGATCTCCACCACGGCGTCGAAGCCGGGCTGGCGGCCGCCGAGCAACCGGGTCTCTCCGCCGGGCAGCGTCGCCATGATCGAGCCGCGCTCCAGCCCCCGGTCGATACGGTCGAGGATCCGGTGCACCCCGCCCGACCACAGCCGTGCGAGCAACTGGGAGCCGACGCCGATCGCGCGTCCTCCCCCCACAAGTTCCCCACCTCTGCCCGGCGCCTGTGCGTTCATGGGCGCGATGATGGACTCGATTTTGCGCTTGGGCAATTGCTCAGGATGTGGAGCCGATTGCCCGAGGTCGTCGTCCGGGACCTGCACCGGCCTTCAGGCAAGGGCCTCGCCTCGCCCCATCCGTACAAACGGCCACCGCTCCCGGATCAGGTCCCGGGCCGACGTCTCTCTACCCACCCTTTGCCTGCTGCCACGCCGAAAGCGCCCGCTCGCGCGCGTCGCGGTGCTCGATCAGCCTGTCCGGATAGCCCTTTGGCCGCTTGCCTGCAGGCGGATCGTGGATGTCCGCACCCGACAGGTCAGCCAGTTCCGGCACCCATTCGCGGATATAGGCTGCGGCATCGAACTTATCCGATTGCGTCAATGGCGCCATGATCCGCACGAACATGTTGGCGTCCACGCCCGAGCCCGCCGTCCACTGCCAGTTGATCGCGTTGTTGCCATAGTCGGCATCGACCAGCGTGTCCCAGAACCACTGCTCACCTTCGCGCCAGTCGATGAGGAGATGTTTTACGAGGAAGCTTGCCGCGATCATCCGCACGCGGTTGTGCATCCAGCCCGTGTGCCACAACTGGCGCATCCCGGCATCGACGATGGGATAGCCGGTGCGCCCCTGCTGCCACGCCGCGAGGTCGCGCGTGCTGCGCCGCCACGGAAAATCACCGAAGGGGTCGCGCGCATAGCGGCTGCCATAGTCCGGGTACTGCAGGATCACGTTCTGCGCATAGTCGCGCCAGCCCAGTTCGCCCAGGAACGTGCCGACCGAACCGCCCGCTCCCTCCACTGCGTGCCAGACCTGCGCCGGGGACACCTCGCCGAAGTGCAGGTGCGGCGAAAGCATCGAGGTTCCCTCGACGCCCGGCAGGTTGCGCTGCCTCTCATATGCGGCGGCTTCCTCGACGAAAGTATGCAGGCGCTTTCGGGCGCCCTCCTCGCCGGGCTTCCAGGTGGCGCGCATGCCGCCTGCCCAGTCGGGTCTCGTGGGCAGCAGGTTCCAGTCGGCCAGCGAATCGGACGTCGGCCACTTCGTCGGCGCAGGAATTGCCTGCGGTCGTCGCTCGGGGTGATGAGGCGGCATGCGTTCGCGCAGCGCCCGCCAGAACGGCGTGTAGATCTTGTAGAGCCCACCCGTCCCCGTCGTAACCGAGCCCGGCGGGGCAAGGTAGTTGCCGTGATGGAGGCACAGCGTCAGCACTTTGCCACCCGTCTTGCTGACTGCCTTCTCGGCATTGCGCCACCACGGTTCGTAGTGATGCAGGGCATGGACTTCACGCGCGCCGGTCTCCTCGGCCAGCTGCGCCAGCACCTCGTCGCTTTTCCCGCGCCGAAGGATCAGGCGTGATCCCTTGTCGCGCAGGGCCGCGTCGAGGCTCTCGAGCGAATGGTGCAGCCACCAGCGAGAGGCCGCACCCATGGCGCGATGCTTCGGCGTCTCGTCGTCGCAGACGTAGACGGGGATCACGGGGCCTTTGCGCGCGGCTTCGGCGATGGCAGGTTGGTCGGACAGGCGCAGGTCGCGCCGCAGCCAGACGATGACAGGAGAACTCATGAGCGGGGCAACGTCCTTCGGCAAGCGGCGTTCCCTAGCGCGATGACGGCTCCGACGCACTCCCCCCATCTCGTGCCTCTTCTTGCGCCCCGTCTGGCGATGTTATGTGCCGCTGTGTGCTGGTCAGGTGTTGCTGTGGTCGCCCTGGCCGTGCACGGCGGATATGCCGACGCACTCGACAGCACGGGGCTGCTTTTCTGGCGCGATGCCACTCTGCGCCCATGGGGATCGCCCGCACTGCTGGAGGCCGTGCGCGACGTCACGGCGCTGGGCGGGGTGCTCCTGCGCAACTTCTTCGCCATCGCGGCGATGATCGCGCTGCTGTTCCTGCGACGGCGGCGAGAGGCCCTGTTCTTCGCGCTGACCGTCATGAGCGGCTGGCTGGTCAACAGCGCTCTCAAGGCCCTCGTCGGCCGCGCAAGGCCCGGGATCGTCCCGCATCTCACCGAAGCGGGTGGCAACAGCTTCCCGAGCGGCCACAGCTTCAACGCCGCGGTGGTCTACATCGCGATGGCGCTGGCCTTTGCCGCTATGAGCAGCCGTCCCGCGGTCCGCCGCACGCTGGTGAGCACGGCGATCGGGGGGAGCCTTGCGATCGCATGGAGCCGGGTGTGGCTGGGCGTCCACTGGCCGAGCGACGTCATCGCGGGATGGCTCGGCGGTGCCGGCTGGGCCTTCCTTGCCTGCGCCCTGTTCCAGCGTCCCGCTGCATTGGCAGCCGAGGCGATCAGCGGGACGGACAGCCCGGAGCCGTGACCGGAACGCGCGCCGAAACATTGAAGTTGCGGCTGAGACGCGGCCCGGTGAAGCGCGCGTCGCCGAATGTCACCACGGCGCTGCAGGCCTGCCGCTCCATCCGAGCCATGGGCAGTTGCGCCCATGCGAGGAACTTGACCACTTCCGGCGTGGCTGTGGCGGCTTTCAGCGCCAGCGGGTCGGCCATGCTGTCCGGCACCGAGGGCTGGGAGGAAACCAGCCCGGACAGGCTGCGCAGGGGATCGTAGCTCCCGTAGGAAATACGCCCGTCCTGCCGCCAGATCATGTCGCGCCGCCAGAACAGCAGCGGCTCGGGGGAGGCGAAAATGCGGTCGGGGCGAAAGGCTGAATCCTGCTGACGGGGGGCATCCCACGCCAGCGCGGATATGCCGATGTTAAGGGCGATAAAGCCGATCACCCCGCCCAGCGCCGCGATCGCCGGTCTGCCGGATCTGCGGCGACGTGCCAGCCAAAGCCCTGTGCCCATGATCGCCAGCAGCCAGGGGGACACGATGAACAGGCTATCGGTATGGAACCACCGCTCGCTGGTCGGCGAGAGAAGCTGCACGGCATAGACGTTCTGCAGGTCGAGCAGCGGATGGGTCAGCGCGCCAAGATAGGACAGCGCCAGAAGCCAGCCGAACCGCATCGGCAACCCACTGCGAAACCGCGCCCCGCGCGTCCTTTGCCATCGGTCGAGCAGCCACAGCAGCCCCGCCAGCAGCGGCGGCATCAGCAACACGCCGCCGACGATGCCATGCGTGAACCCCCGATGCATCGCCAGCGGCGCCCAGGGAGCCCAGCCGAAGAAAACGTCGATGTCCGGCATGTTCGCGGCGAGCACGCAGGCGGCCAGCCCCTTGCGCGTGCGGTGCTTGAGACCCGTCTCGGCGAGCGTCCAGCCAATCAGGCTGTGAGTCAGGTTATCCATGCATGGCAGATAGTTGCATCGCAAACCTTATCGGGATTGCAATGCGGCATTGCAAGACGTCAACTCACCGTCCAGGTCTGCCCCTTGCCCAGCAGCTTCGCCAGATCCGCGCTCCTGCCTTCCGTCAGGCTCGCCCGCTCGGCGACAACGGCGCTTTCGAAAGTCGGTGCGGGATCGTTGTAGATCACCCCAAGCGCCATCGGGAAAGGACCGAACGGCATCTCCACCAGCATATGCGCGAGGCCCCGGTTGCGCACGTTGTGAACGGCGACCCCGGCCGCCCGCCAATCGCCATCTGCCACCTCGACGACCTTCAGCGAAAGCGTATCAAGATCGAGAGACAATCCCTTGGTTTCTTTCGAAAACAACAAAGGTTCACCATCCTGGCAGACGATCTGCATGTCCGCGGCGACGGCCTTGGCGGTGAAGTCGTCGAAGCGGTCCTTGTTGTAGACGATGCAGTTCTGGAAGATCTCCAAGAAAGCCGCGCCCTTGTGCGCATAGGCGGCCTTGAGCACTTCGGGCAGGTCCTTCGACACGTCGTAGCCGCGCGCCACGAACCGCGCGCCTGCTCCCAGAGCGAAGGCGCAGGGGCTGGCCGGGCGGTCCACCGAGCCGATCGGCGAAGTCGGCGATGGCGTGCCGATCCGGCTCGTGGGCGAGTATTGCCCTTTGGTCAGCCCGTAGATCTCGTTGTTGAACAGCAGGATCTGGCAATCGAGATTACGGCGCAGGACATGCATCGTGTGATTGCCGCCAATCGACATCCCGTCCCCGTCGCCGGTGACGATCCACACGTCGAGTTCGGGATTGGCCAGCTTGATCCCCGTCGCAACCGCCGGGGCGCGGCCGTGGATCGTGTGGAAGCCATAGCTTTCGACGTAATAGGGAAAACGGCTGGAGCAGCCGATGCCCGAGACGAACACCGTATTCTTCGGATCGGCGCCGATCATCGGCAAGGTGCGCTGTACCGCCTTCAGGATCGCATAGTCGCCGCAGCCGGGGCACCAGCGTACTTCCTGGTCGGTTTCCCAGTCCTTCAGCGTGGTCTGGATCGGGGTCATGTCATTCATGATGAAGTCTCCGCCATAACCAATTAAGGTTGTTCGATTTCAGGTGCGGGAAGCTGGGTTTCGTTGACCGGGATCTCGCCCCCTTCGTTGCCGGGTATGGCGTCGAAGAACGTGGCGATCGCAGCCTCGATCTCGGCAATCGCAAACGGCTGGCCGCTCGTCTTGGAGAGCGGCACGGCGTTGATCAGGAAATGGTCGCGCAGGACCGTCTTGAACTGCCCGGTATTCATCTCCGGCACCACGACCTGCTCGAAGCCGGCCAGCAGTTCGCCGAGATTCTGCGGCAGCGGCCAGACATGACGGACATGGATGTGGCTGACGTCGAGCCCCTTGCGCCGTGCCCGCCGCACCGCCTGGTGGATCGGTCCGAAGGTCGAGCCCCAGCCGACGACCGCCAGCTTGCCCGACCTGTCGCCCAGCGCCACCTCCTGAGACGGTACGGCGGTCGCGACGGCGTCCACCTTGGCCTTGCGAGCGTCGGTCTGGGCCTGATGGACGTCAGGGGCATAATCGATGTTGCCGGTATCGACCGCCTTCTCGATGCCACCGATGCGGTGCATGAGCCCCGGCGTACCCGGCCTGATCCACGGCCGCACCCCGCGCGCATCGCGTCGGAACGGCAGGGGCCGGGATTCCGGCAGGCCCTCGGGATTGTTGTTCTCGGTCAGGAACTGCACCGGAAACGGGGTGAAACCACCGGGATCGGGGACCTTCCACGGCTCGGAGGCGTTGGCGATATAGCCGTCGGTCAGGAGGATCACCGGTGTCATGAACTGCGTGGCGATGCGGCACGCCTCGATGGCGCATTCGAAGGCATCGGCGGGCGAGCGCGCGGCGATCACCGGCAGTGGGGCATCGCCGTTGCGTCCGTAGACGGCCTGATAGAGATCGGACTGCTCGGTCTTGGTCGGCAGGCCGGTAGATGGTCCGCCGCGCTGCGAATTGACGATGACCAGCGGCAGCTCGGTCATGATCGCCAGCCCCATGGCCTCGCCCTTGAGCGCAATGCCCGGCCCGGACGAGGACGTGACGCCGAGGTGCCCGGCATAGGACGCCCCGATCGCCGCGCAGATCGCCGCGATCTCGTCCTCGGCCTGGAAGGTGGTGACGCCGAACTCCTTCATCTTCACCAGATGATGCAGCACCGCCGAGGCGGGCGTGATCGGGTAGCCGCCGAAGAACATCTCCAGCCCCGCCAGTTGCGCCCCCGCCACCAGCCCGAGCGAAATCGCCTCCGCCCCGGTCACCGTGCGGTAGAGGCCCGGCTCGGTCGGCACCGGATCGATGTGCAGCTTGCGCAGCGGCCCGGACAGTTCCGCCGTCTCGCCATAGGCGTGCCCGGCATTGAGCGCGGCGATGTTCGCCTCGGCCAGCACCGGCGCCTTCGCGAACTTGGCGTGGAGCCAGTCGATCAGCGGCGCGCGGTCGCGGTCGAACATCCACAGCGCCAGCCCCAGGGTCCACATGTTCTTGCAGCGCAGCGCCTCCTTGTTGCCGAGGCCGAAGGGCTTCACCGCCTCCAGCGTCAGCGCGGAGATGTCGAAGGCCAGCACGTCCCATTTCGCGAGGCTGCCATCCTCCAGAGGGCTTTCGGCGTACTTCGCCTTCTCGAGGTTGCGCCTGGTGAATTCGCCGCTGTCCGCGATCACCAGTCCGCCGGGCTTGAGCGCACCGACGTTCACTTTCAACGCCGCCGGGTTCATCGCCACCAGGACGTCCGGTGCATCGCCCGCCGTGGTGATCTCCTGCGAGCCGAAATTGATCTGGAACGCCGAGACACCGAACAATGTACCTTGCGGGGCGCGGATTTCCGCCGGAAAGTCCGGGAAAGTGGCAAGGTCGTTCCCCGCCAACGCGGTGGAAAGGGTGAATTGGCCGCCGGTCAACTGCATCCCGTCACCCGAATCGCCTGCGAAACGAACGACGACCGTCTCTGCCAAAGACGGGTCGGCGGGGGTCAGGGACGCATTGGTATCGTGCTCTCCGGCCAGTGTCGCCATGGTCTATCCTCTGCTGCCGGTCCGCGCCGGTTTCTTCGCCGAGGCTGCGGACTCAGGTTCCCAATGACAAATTAGTTTTCTCTTGGGCGAACAAACTTGGCGTTTGCTGCCATAGGGAAGAGTGTGGACCTCAATGCGGGCTAGTCAAGGGCGAGCCCTTCCGCCATCCTGTAGACCATGGGTCGGACGCAAGTGCATTTCCTGTCGAATCGCGTAGAGAACCCATCCCCTTCAATTCGGATTCGCGTGCCTCGATGAACGACTTCTCGTCCCTGCCCTATCGTCCCTGCGTGGGTGTCATGCTGGTCAACGCCGACGGCAAGGTCTTCGTCGGCAAAAGGATCGACACGCGCGAGGGTGACTGGTGGCAAATGCCGCAAGGCGGCGTCGACGATGGCGAGGACCTCAAGGAAGCGGCGCTGCGCGAACTGCACGAAGAAACCGGCGTCACCGCGAAGCACGTCAAGCTGTTGGCGCAAACGCGCGAGGAACTGCTGTACGACCTGCCGGCGGAACTGCTCGGCAAGCTGTGGAAGGGCAAGTATCGCGGCCAGCGCCAGCACTGGTTCCTCGCCCGCTTCGAAGGGAACGACCGCGACATCGACCTAAACGCGCACCACCCGGCCGAGTTCTGCGAGTGGAAATGGGTCGAGGCGGCGCTGCTGCCGGACCTCATCGTGCCTTTCAAGAAGCGCGTCTATCGTGCTGTCGTTGAAGAGTTCAAGGCGCTGATCTGAGATTCGCGAGCCTGCGGTTGTCCCCACCCATCGCCAAGTATTGCTACTGCTCTCAGTTTTCCGAAACCGCCGTCTTGGGCGTTACCGCATCGGCGGTGACCATGCGCGGCGCTGGCCCTTTGGCAATGACGCTCGCCAGCGTGCGCGTCTCGGCGCAGTCCTTACCGCACAGGGTCTGCAGGCGCGCGAGGTTGCGGTTGGCCTTTTCCGTCGCGCCCTTCTCGGCCAGGGCCATGCCCTCGCCCGCCAGCGCGGCGACGTTGCGCGGATCGCTGGTAAGCGCGACGCGGTAGTAGTGCAGCGCCTTGCCCTGCATGCCCTGCCGGCGCGTGGCATCTGCCAGCGAGAGCAGCACGGTCACGCTGCCCGGCTCCACCGTCAGCGCCGATTCATAGGCATCGATCGCGCCATTGAGATCGCCCGCCTCGGCGGCGGCACGCCCCTCGTTCAGCAGGACGCTGGCGCGCGGATCGAGTTGCTCGGGCGGTTGCGACAGAAGGACGCTGGAAGACGTGGCGACTAGCAGGGAAAGAGCGGCAGCAACGGGCGTATAACGCATCAGCAGGTCCTTGGCCGAGGTCTTCGTCCTCATCATGACCGTGACGCTATCACAGCCTGACGAAGCGCGCGACGAAAAACCCGTCGGTTCCGTCGTGCGAGGGGGAGAGGCGCAAACCGGCGCCACGCGGGGTTCCTGCAGGCAGAACAGGCAGTTCGGCCCGCCAGTCGGGGTGCTGGCTGAGGAAGCCCTCGGCCTGATCTGCGCCCTCACCGTCAAGCAGCGAGCAAGTGACGAAGACCAGCCTGCCGCCCGGCTTCACCAGCGTCGCCGCGACGTCGAGCAGGCGGGACTGGATCGCGGCGTAGCGGTCCAGTTGCTTGTCGGTCAGGCGCCAGCGTGCTTCCGGATTGCGACGCCAGGTGCCGGTGCCCGAACACGGCGCATCGACCAGCACCGCATCGGCCGCGCCGACGAACGGCTGCAGCGCCTGCATCTCGCGGTTGGCGTCGAGGAGCAAAGTCTCGATGCCGCTCGCCCCGGCCCGCTCGGCACGGGGCGGCAGGCGCTGGAGACGCGCGCGGTCTGCATCGCAGGCGATCAGCCGCCCGGCGTTCTCCATCGCGGCGGCAAGCGCAAGTGTCTTGCCCCCTGCCCCGGCGCACAGATCGATCACCGTCTCGCCCGGCCGCGCAGCCACGACCTCGCAGGTGAGTTGCGAGCCTGCGTCCTGCACCTCGATCATCCCGCCGAGATAGGCCCGCGACTGCTCGATCTTCGTCTCGGGAGGGTAACGCCAGCCGTGCGTGGCGACAGTCTTCCCGCCGCCTTCGGGCAGATCGAGGCTGCCGGACTTCAGCGTGTTGACGCGGATGTCGAGCGGCGCGCGGTCCAGCAGGGCTTCAGGGTGCTCGACGCCGCTGTCGGCGAAACGCTGCATCAGCCATGCCGGAGCGACACCGGCCTCGGCCACGGGTTCGGCGGCGTCGATGGGTGCAGGTGCGTGACGCGATCCGTCGAACAGAGCCGCGAGCTGCGGATCGGTGCCCGCGACTCGCAGCATGGCGGCCCGGCCGGTCGCGGGAATTTCACCGCAGGCGCGGATGGCGCGGTAGGCGAGTTCACGCACCGCGCGGCGGTCTCCGCTCCCGGCCCAGCGGCGGGCGCGGAACCACTCGGAGATCAGGCGATCGGCAGGCGCGCCGTTAGAGCGCGCCGCGTCGATGACGAGATCCAGCACGTCGATGGCGGCCTGAACACGGGCTGCGGGGGTCATGCCGGTCCTCCCCTCCCCCGACGGGGGAGGAATGCCATATCAGCGCGTCGGATAGTTCGGCGCCTCGCGGGTGATCGTCACGTCGTGGACGTGGCTCTCGCGCAGGCCCGCGTTGGTGATGCGGATGAACTTCGAATTCTTGCGCAGCGCGTCGATCGTCGGCGAACCGGTGTAGCCCATCGCCGCCTTGATGCCGCCGACGAGCTGGTGGATGACGTCCTTGGCGGCGCCCTTGAAAGCGACCTGACCCTCGATGCCCTCAGGCACCAGCTTCATCTGGTCCTTGATGTCGCCCTGGAAGTAGCGGTCGGCCGAGCCCCGACCCATCGCGCCTACCGAGCCCATGCCGCGATACGACTTGTAGGCGCGGCCCTGGTACAGGAACGTCTCGCCCGGCGCTTCCTCGGTGCCCGCGAGCATGGAGCCGACCATGATGGTCGAGGCGCCGGCGGCAAGCGCCTTGGCCGCGTCGCCCGAAGTGCGCAGGCCGCCGTCGGCGATGACCGGCACGCCTGCCTTGTCGGCTTCCTCGGCGGCTTCCATCACGGCGGTCAACTGCGGCACACCGACGCCCGCGACGATGCGGGTGGTGCAGATCGAGCCGGGGCCGATGCCCACCTTCACACAATCCGCGCCCGCGTCGATCAGCGCCTTGGCGGCCTCGGCGGTGGCGATGTTGCCGGCGATGACTTGTGCCGAGTTCGACAGCTTCTTCACGCGCTCGACCGCCAGAGCGACATCACGGTTGTGGCCATGCGCGGTGTCGATGACGACGACGTCGCACTCGGCCGCCAGCAGCGCCTCGGTGCGGGCGAAGCCCTTGTCGCCAACGGTGGTGGCGGCGGCGACGCGCAGGCGGCCCGCCTCGTCCTTGGTAGCCTCGGGGAACAGGACCGCCTTCTCGATGTCCTTGACGGTGATGAGGCCGACGCAGTGGAAGCTGTCATCGACGACGAGCAGCTTCTCGATGCGGCGGGCGTGCAGCAGGCGGCGCGCCTCGTCCGAGTTGACGCCGACCTTCACGGTGGCGAGGTTCTCGTGAGTCATCAGTTCGCGTACCGGCTGCGCGGCGTTGTCGGCGAAGCGCACGTCGCGGTTGGTGAGGATGCCGACTAGCTTGCCCGAAGCCTCGACCACGGGGATGCCGCTGATGCGGTTCGCGGTCATCAGCGCCTGCGCTTCGCCCAGCGTGGCGTCGGGGCTGATGGTGATGGGGTTGACGACCATGCCGCTTTCGAAACGCTTGACCTGGCGGACGGCGGCGACCTGCTCCTCGATGGTGAGGTTGCGGTGCAGCACGCCGATGCCGCCCATCTGTGCCATGACGATCGCCATCTGCGCCTCGGTCACGGTGTCCATCGCGGACGAGATGACCGGGATGTTCAGCCCGATGGTACGGGTCAGCATGGAGCGCGTATCGGCCTGGGTCGGCACGATGTCGGACTTGGCGGGACGCAGAAGTACGTCGTCGAAAGTGAGTCCGAGCTGGATATCCATGTGCGCCACCAAATGCTTCGAGGGAGAATCGTGGCGGCCCATGTAATCAAAGGGGGCGGTTTGGGCTAGGGGGCGAATGCCATGTTTTTCGCGTTTCTCCGTAAGAAAGGCGCGCCTACTTCACCGGCCCGGGCGGCCTCGCGGTCATCGGCGTGACCGGTACCTTGCGCGTATCGGCGAACCAGCGCCCGAGCGCGGTCAGCATCTTCACGTCGTCACTCGCCCCGCCCAGTTCGATCGGGTGCGAGAGATCGTCGCTCGGCCGGTGGTAATCGCCATCGAAGAAGGCGCGCATCCGCTCGATATCGCCATAAGCTGTCGTGACCATCACGGCGGGAATGTCGTGCTGCAGCAAGGCCCAGCCGTCCTGACGCTTCACATATTCGTTGGCGTCGTTGTTCTCACGCAGCTTGAAGCCTTCCGCCTTGGCGACCTTGGCGATGTCCTTGTCGAGCCCGGTCATGCCCCGCCCGACGATGGCGAAGGGCGTCTTCCTAGGGGCAATGGCGATCGAATCGATGTTGAAGGCCGCCACGATCTTCTCCAGCGGCAGCGGCGGACTGTCCGCAAAGGCGTGGGCGCCGAGCAGGCCCAGTTCCTCCGCCGTGGTGGCGAGGAAATAGACGTCACGGTCCATCTGCGGGCTGCGTGACAGGCGCCGCGCCACCTCCGTCAGAGCTGCGACGCCGCTGGCGTTGTCGACCGCGCCATTGCAGATGACATCCTCGGCAGGAGGCTCGCCGCATTCTCCGAAATGGTCCCAATGGGCGACGAACAGCACCGCGCCCGCCTGCTTGCTGCGCCCCGGCAGCTTGCCGATCAGGTTGTGGGTGCGGATCGTCGTCTCGTCGGTGCTGGCCTCCAGCGACGCGGTGACGTCGAGCACGATCGGCGCGAAGCCGTCCTGACCCGCCGCCTGCTCCAGATCGTCGAAGCTATGCGCGGTGCCCTTGAGCAGGGTTTCCATCGTGGCGCGACCAATGAAGGCTTCGAGATCGCCGCCCAGCGCCTCGTCCGAGAGCGCATAGCCCGACCGGCGGCGGCGCGCCGCCACCTCGTCAAGCGTGCGCTCACCGTCGAGCACGGTCAGCACCGCCGAGGCGCCCAATGCCAGCAGCTCGTTCTGGCGCGCGCTGTCGGGGGTGTTGCCGTCGAGCACCACGGCGATGCGGCCTGCCAGTTCGTTGCGCGTGAAGTCCTGGCTGCGCGCGCGGCCGACGAAGAGCAGCGGCGCATTGCGGACCAGCGCTCGCTTGCCCGAGGTGAAGACCAGCACGTCACTCGGCGCGATCGTGGCGCGGTAGCCCTTGCGCAGGAAGCGGGCCGAGCCGCTCGACGGTTCGTGGGCGATGACGGTGACCGGCGCGAACCACTCGTTGCCCGGATCGTTGGTGCCGGAGACAAGGCCAATGTCGAACCACTGCTTCGCAAGGTAGCGCAGCGTCTTCGCCTCGCCGTCGGTGCCGGGTTCGCGACCATCGAAATCGTCACTGGCGAGGATCTGGATATGGGCGCGCAGCCGATCCTCGATCTCGCGGTCGGCGCGGCTGACGCTGGCGGCGATGACGCTGATCGGGATGCCTACGGCAAACAGCGCGAAGAACCCCATGGTCCTCCACGCCCTTTTCCCTGCTGCGCGTCCCACTGCCCGAATGCCCGACTTCATTGCGCTGCACCTATACGACACATTTTCGAGCACGGTTGTAAAATTTCCTCCAATCGCGTGCAGTTGCAACATTTCCCGATTCATCGCGCACTAATGACGCAGCCGCGCAACACTCGCGAGACTTGCGGAACACCCCCGAGTTCTGCGAATTGATCTGCACGCGAGACGCTGCCCGGCAACGGCGAAAAGAGGACAGGACACCCATGCGGCTGGACGATTTCGACCCCGATAACATCAAGGTCACCGAAGGCGGCAGCCGCGGCGGTGGCTTTCCCATCGGTGGCGGCAAACTGGGCTGCGGCGGCCTGATCATCGTGCTGATCGGCGCGCTCGTCTTCGGGGTGGACCCGGGCCAGATGCTCGGCACCCTGGAGGGCGTGCAGCAGCAGACGCCGACCACTACGCAGCAACCGGCGGGCGGTTCGCGCAGCGCGACTGAAATCTGCACGCAGAACGCCTACTCGCGCGAATCGTGCAATGCGCTGTCCTCGCTCGACAAGACCTGGCAGCCCCTGTTCCGACAGGCGAATGTCGCGTTCGAGCAGCCCACACTTCACTTCTACACCGGCGGCACGCCCAGCGGCTGCGGCGCGGCGAGCAGCGCGATGGGGCCGTTCTACTGCCCCGCCGACCAGGGGATTTACATCGACGTCAGCTTCTACGACCAGATGGACAAGCAGTTGGGCGCGCGTGGCGATTTCGCGCGCTATTACGTGATGGCCCATGAGTACGGGCACCATATCCAGCATCTCACCGGCCTCGACCGGCAGGTACGGCAGGCACAGCAGCAGAACCCCCGGCAGGAGAACGCCCTGCAGGTGAAGATGGAACTGCAGGCGGACTGCTACGCGGGCGTCTGGGCCGCCCGCAACCGCGACCGGATCGAGCCCGGCGACATGGAAGAAGGCCTGACCGCCGCCAGCGCCATCGGCGATGACACCCTGATGAAGAACGCCGGGCAGGCGGTGACGCCCGAGAGCTTCACCCATGGTTCCAGCGCCGAGCGCATGCGCTGGCTCAAGCGCGGCCTCGATACCGGGAACGAGGATGCCTGTGACACGTTCTCGTCAACAGGATGACAGTAAAGGCGTGAGCGGATTCGGCGGCGATTTGGGCGCCGAATCCGGCGACGGCGCGCCGGGGACAGGAGAACAGGGATATGAGCCGCAAGTGGTTGGGTGCGATCGTAGTTGCGAGCCTGAGTACATGCATGGTCGCCGGCCCGGCGACGGCGCGGCAGGAAGACAAGCCGATCACCTCGCGCGATCCAGACGCGGTGGACGTGGCGAAAACCCCGATGACCGACCTCAACGTGGGGCGCGACGGCGAAATCCCCCCACTCCTCGTCACCGCGACCGAGCAGCCTTACTCATTGAAGGGCCTGGCCAAGTGTCGCCAGATCGCAGGCGCGATCCAGCAACTCGACGAAGTGCTCGGACCGGACATCGATCTGCCGGCCGAGGAGCGTGACCGCATCAGCGCCGGGCGGGTCGGCAAGTGGGTGGTCGCCTCGTTCATTCCCTTCCGCGGCCTTATCCGCGAGGTTTCGGGCGCCAATGCGCAGGATCGCAAGGTCAATGCGGCGATTCAGGCGGGCCTCACCCGCCGTGGCTTCCTCAAGGGCGTCGGCTCCGCCAAGGGTTGCCGCTACCCCGCCTCTCCTGCCCCTGCCAGCGTCGTCCAGGCACGCATGGACGAGCTGAAGGCAATGGAACAGGAGAAGGACGCAAGGAAGAAGTCGAAGTCCGGCTCCAAGTCGGATTCCAGGTCCGACAAGGACCTCGCCTTCAAGACCGAGCCCGACGCCCGCCAGCCTTCCCCCAAGGAATGATGACTTCAAGAACTGGCGGCGCACATATCCGGCCCGATCGACGAAGCCTTATCGAAGGACAGCCGATGCACCCGATGAGACGCATGCTTCCCGCCATCAGCGCGCTCGCGGTGATGCTGTCGGCATGCGGCAGCGACCCTGTGACCACAGGTGGCAGCGAAACACCTGCGTCGCAGCCTGCCACGATGACGCGCAGCGATCCCTCGCAGGCCGCGCCGCAGAGCGCTCCCGGTTCCACTGCAGCGGATGCCGGACCGATCGCCTGCTCTTCCGAAATCGGCGAAGCAGCGGCGCGCAAACTCGTCGCGCAGTGCATCGCCGTGTCCCCCGCGACGCGCCCGCCGTGCAACGCGGCCAACTCCTGCGCGATGATCCGCAACGAAGTGGCGCGCGGCTGCGCCATCCTAGGCGAGGATGCAGCGAAGACGCCCGAATGCGGCGGCATCGATCCCGTGGGCAAGGATGCCGCTGCCGACATGGTGGAGCGCTACTATGCCGCGATCAACGCGCGCGACTATGCGTCGGCATGGACTTTATGGGGTCCGGACGGCGGTGCGAGCGGCCAGACCCTGCAGGCATTCGGCGACGGCTACGCCCATACCCGCCGCGTCCATGTGGACATCGGCAAGGTGTCGGACGTCGAGGGCGGCGCCGGGTCGCTCTACGTCACCGTCCCGGTCACGGTCGACGCCGAACTCGACGACGGCCGCCGCCAGCGCTTCACCGGCAGCTATGCGCTGCGCCAGATCAATCGCGGCATGGGTATCTCTCAGGGCTGGCACATTACCACTGCAAGGCTGTGCCCGGCATAAACTCAACTGAACCACGGAGGTGGCGTGCAGGCGTCCTGCCTCGAAGCCACCCCTTTCCCGCGTTCAGTTGGCGCTCGCCTCGCGGTGGGCGTCGGCGATCTCTCCATCGAGGTCGGCCAGAATTTCGGCGCGTACCCTGGCGTCCATCACACGATCCGCCGCGATCGAGGCGCGGGCAGTGCGCAGCGCGTTGACCGCCGCCAGCTTCGCCGCCCTGGGCTCGCCGGTGCAGATCACCACCGACGCGCTCGATCCGTTACCTTCGGCACGCGCCTCGCGGCGGCGGCTGTCGGCGGGGCAATCCTCGTCGAGCACCATGGTGCGGGCCGAAACCACAGCGCCGTCCTTGCGCACGATACGGATGGTGCGCCGCTTGCCGTCCGGCGACACGGTCTCCTCCACCTTAGGTGCATGCCCCCAGGCTTCGGCGGCCTTGCGCTGCGCTTCCGCCGCCCGGCGATGCGCATCAGCCGCACTGCGCTGGGCGTCACGCATCTGACGCGCCTGCTCGTTCGTAACGGTCTTGCTGATGGTGATCCGGGTGTTCGGCATCGGGCGCGGTGCCGGCGCAGCGAGCGCTGCGGGTGCCGCCGGCGGGGCCGGAGGCGCGGGAGGAACCGGCGGTACCGGCGGCACGACCGCGTCCGCCATATCGATGTCCGGCAGTTCCGGCGGTTCGGGTGCTTCGGGCGGCTCGGGCAGATCGGCCTGCGCCATTGCCTCGGGAGCAGCAGGCGGCACCGGGGGCTGCGGAATTCGCGGCATGGCCGAATGCTGCGCGTGCGCGTGCGTAGCGGCGGCCGCCTCCGGCGCGGGATCCGCTTCCGCCTCGTCCATCGCGGCATAGCTCACCGTCGCGGTAGCGGGCACCGCCACGATCGCGAGCGCGAAGAGGCTGCGCGCGAGCAGCCGCCGTGTCGGGCTGACTTCAGCGGCAGCCAGAGCCTTCAGGCGCTGGATGATCGGCTTCTCGCCCGAGAGCGGCCCGGCCATCGGCGCAGCGAGGCCCAGCCGCGTACCACCTGCCATCGAGGCGATCAGGCGGCCATAGCTGGCACGCTCGGCCCGGGTACGACCGGCCATGACGCGGGCGTCGCAGAACGCTTCCTGATCTGCCCTGACGGCGCGCCACCCCGCCCAGCCGATGGGGTTGAACCAGTGCAGCGCAAACAGCGGCTGCATCGCGATCAGCGCCAGAAGGTCGCCGCCCGCGTGGTGCTCCATCTCATGCGCGATGGCGAAGTCCGAGGTTTCGGAATCTGCTTCGGCCAGAAAGCCTTGCGGCAGGGCGACGACCTTGTCGAACACCCCGAAAGCGAGGGGCGCAGTGATCGCGGGCGTTTCGAGGATCCGCACGGTGGCGGACCGGGCGACGACGCGCGCTCCATCGAGCAGATCCCGCCTCATCCAGCGATACGTAACGGTGCGCCATACGAGAAACAGCACGGCACCCCCGAGCCATACCGTCAGGGCAACCGTCATCCACGGCACTTGCGCCAGCAGCCCGGGCTCGGCCGGCGCGGCGGTCAATACTTCGGGCAACGCAGCGGCGCCTTGCCCAACGGGAGCGGCCGCAGGCAGCATGACCGTCTCGGCCGGACCCGCGGCGACCTGCATCCCGGCGGCCGATGCCGTGACCGGCTCCACTCCGATGCGGAGATTGGAAAGCAGGCCGTACTCCATGAACCGGGGCATGACCCGCGGCAGGGCCAGCGGCGGCAGCACCAGCCGGATCATCGGCAACGCCCAAAGAGCATAAGCGGCACCCGGACCGAACCAGCGCCCAACGGGTCGACGGACCAGCAGCACCAGCGCCATCAGCGCGCCGGTCGCCAGAAGCGTATCGGTAAGCCACTCGATCATGACTTCAGCTCCTTCAACAGGGCCTCGATCTCGGCAATGTCGTCTTCGGAAAGCTGTTCGCTCTGTGCCAGATGCGCGAAAAGCGGCGCCGCGCGGCCGCCGAACAGGCGGTCCACGAGGCGGCGGCTTTCGGCACCGACATAGACTGTACGCGCGATGCGCGGCGAGTAAAGGAAGCGCTTGCCGTCAGGCTCGGTCTCGACCGCCTGCTTGGCGACGAGGCGCGACAGCAGCGTCTTGACCGTGGCGAGGCTCCAGCCGCGCGGGCCGCAGACTTCCTCGCACACTTCCTGCGCGGTCAGCGGAGAACGCTGCCACAGCGCCTCCATGACGGCATGCTCCGCTTCGGAGATACGCTCCGGTTGCTCGGGAGACTCGGACACCCTTCCCTCCATCGTCTACACACGTAATCGACTACGTCTGTAAACATGAATACCGGGTGAATGTCAATCGCGACTTACATCAGTTGGTGTCCCCGGTATTGTCCTTGTCGGCACCGCCTTCCTTGGGCGGTATCAACGAGTTGATGTTAGCCAGATGCAGTTCCCCGGCTTTGGCTAGCAGGCCGTCCTTCCCCGTGCCTGCATCCATCGCCTCGATCATTTGCATCGCCGGGTTCACGCCCGTTCCTTCCGGCGTGAAAGCGACCGGGGCGAGTACCGCACGCGCCCGCGCCATATCCCCCTCGCGCAGCAGTTCCATGCTGGCGCGAACGCGCAGGGCGCTATCCTGAGGCATCAGCACGACGGCGCGATACAGCCCGGTTATGGCGCTCTCGCTCGGTCGCTGACCTGCGGCGCCGAAGCTGTCGTAGAACAGCTGGAAAGGGTAAGCGTCGTTCGGATCGATCCGGTTCGCGCGCAGGAACCATGACCGCGCCAGCTTCCAATCGGCGGGGTCTTTCGTGTCGAGCGCCTTGCGCGCAACCACGCGCCCCTTGAACACCATCGCTGCAAGGCTTTTCGGGTCGGCGGCCAAGGCCCGGTCGGCGGCCTGGTCAGCTTCGTCGACGCGGCCGGCATCGAAAGCCATTTCCGCGAACCAGCCCTGCACGCTCGCGTCCGAGGGGTAACGCGCGGCGATCGGGCGTGCCTGATCCAGCAATTCCGTCGCCTGCCGGGCATCCACGCCGCGCGCCGAGATCATGCGATTGACGATCATCGCCGATTCGCCCGCCGTTAGCCGCCGGATCGTCACCTCGGTACTCGGCTTGATGTCCTTTGCGGAGAGACGGGAGACCGGAAAAGCGCTGCGGCTGACATAGGCATCGACCTCACTGTCCAGCTTGCCGAGGTCGCCGAATGCTTGCCGCGCGGCCTTCACCTGATCCCCGCTCTGGTTGAGCAGGTCGATGAATTCGATATACTGACCGGGCCGCTTGCCGCTCATCCACAGATAGTGGCACAAGGCCCAGCCGCGCGAATAGCGTTCGATAACTTCACTGTTCGAGACTTTCTTCGCGTCCTTGCTCAGCAAATCCTCGACGCTCCAGCGGTGCAGTGCCTTTACGTCCCACTGCCTCACACTGGGTGCACCAATCGTCACTGAGCCATCGTCGTTCAGGCGCGCGGTCGAGAACATCTCCGCCAGTCCCTCGTTGGCCCAACGCGGAAGATAGGTGTTCATGTTCGCCATCAACATGTGATGCGTATATTCGTGCATCAGAACCAGTTCGGCCGTGAAGCCGGGGGCGGAATTGACGATCTTCATCGGCATGAAGGCGTGCGCTTCCTGGGAGCTGGCAGAGTAGAAGCCCGCCACCGAATTGCTCCCGGCCAGCCGCTGCAGATCAGTCATCGAGTTCAGAAGATAGAGGCGGACAGGAACCCCCTCCTCCGCCCCGAAGAGAAAACGCATCGCAGCGTCGAACTGCTCAAGCCTGAGCGCCCGCTTGCGCAAGTCCCCCTCATTGATATCTCCGACCACTACGAAATGTTTAGTCCGAGCCTCCAGCCATTCGGCATGTGCCGTGCCGGCAAACAGGCTGGCACCCAGAGCAACGGCCGACGCCACACTGCGGAACTTACGTAGCATTCTGATCCCCCGGGCGTCCCGCCGACGCCATGAAGGGGAAGACTATGGTCGCGATATCCGACGATCAACCGCCTTGTGAACACGGCGGGTTACAGATTTGAAATCGCGAGCCCGTCAAGCGTTCCTGAGCGCGAGAGCCAGCTGGATGAGGAAGACCGCCCGCACCGTCAGGCTGATCGCGACGATGATGGCGAGGAACGCAAGGCCGGTCGCGGGGCTGGAGAACAGCAGCACGAGGCCCAGCACCACGTCGAGTACGCCCAGCAGCAGGCGCCAGCCCTTGTCGTGGCGGGCCTTGAGCGCGAAGGCGATCTGGAAACTGCCCGAGACGACGAGCCAGAGCCCGATCGCGATGACCAGCGACAGCGCGCCCGCAACCGGATCGGCAACCGCGAAGATACCCGCCAGCAGCGCCAGGGCACCAAGCAGGATCTCCGTCCATCGCGCCCGGCTCGACAGCGAGGTCCAGCCCGCCGCAATCGCCGCCACGCCCGCGACGATCAGGATGACGCCGAGGATCAGTCCGGTCGCCACACCCGCCACCAGCGGATTGAGCAACACGATCAGCGCGGCGAGGATCAGCAGCACACCGTAGGCCATGACCCAGCCCCACGTGCTTCCCGGCACGCGCTCCATCTCGCGAACCAGCGGGTCGCGCTCCACGGCGGGTTCGAGGAGCGGGTCGATCTGGGTAGGTTGCATGGGCGTTCCTTTCACCCGCTGCAATGCACGGAAGGACGCGCGGTTCCTCCCCGAGCTTGTCTCGGGGAGGTGTCAGCCCGTCAGGGCTGACGGAGGGGGAATTGCTTGATCCCCTCCCCCTCCACCACTCGCTTCGCGAGCGGTCCCCCTCCCCGAGACAAGCTCGGGGAGAAATAGAAAAAGGGCGGTGCAGCCTTGCCGCTGCACCGCCCTCCTCTCGTTTCCAGCTTGCGCCGATATCAGTACACGCGGGCCTTGGGCTTGATGTACTCGACATCGTCGGTCAGCGTGAATTCGTGCACCGGGCGATAGTCGATGCGGACGTCGCCGCCCTTGCCGCCCCAGCCGTCGAACCACGTCGCGGTGTGCTTCATCCAGTTCACGTCGTCGCGGTTCGGGAAGTCCTCGTGCGCATGCGCGCCGCGGCTTTCCTTGCGGTTCTGCGCGCCGTGCAGAGTCACGGTCGCCTGCGAGATCAGGTTGTCCAGCTCCAGCGTCTCCACCAAGTCCGAGTTCCAGATCAGGCCGCGGTCGGTGACCTTGATGTCGTTCATCCGCTGGTAGGTCGCGGCGAGCTTTTCCTTGCCCTCGACCATCAGTTCGTCGGTGCGGAACACCGCCGCGTGAAGCGACATGGTGCGCTGCATCTCGGTGCGGATTTCCGCCGTCGAGGACGAACCGTTGGCATTGCGGAAGTGATCGAGGCGGGTGAGCGCCAGATCGGCCGAATCCTTGGGCAGTTCGCCCTGCGTGCCGTTCGGCTTGATGTTTTCCTTGAGGAACAGGCCGGTTGCACGGCCGAACACGACAAGGTCGATCAGCGAGTTGGAGCCGAGGCGGTTGGCGCCGTGAACCGAGACGCAAGCCGCCTCGCCCACTGCGAACAGGCCCGGAACCACGGTCTCGGGATCGCCGTCCGCACCGATGGTCATCACCTGACCATGGTAGTTACAGGGGATGCCGCCCATGTTGTAGTGGACGGTCGGGACCACCGGCAGCGGCTGGCGGGTAAGGTCCACGCCCGCGAAGATCTTGCCGCTCTCGGTGATGCCCGGCAGACGCTCGCCCAGCACCTTGGGATCGATGTGATCGAGGTGCAGGTAGATATGGTCCTTGTGCGGGCCGACGCCGCGGCCTTCGCGGATTTCCATCGCCATCGAGCGCGAGACGACGTCACGGCTGGCAAGGTCCTTCGCCGAAGGCGCGTAACGCTCCATGAAGCGCTCGCCTTCGGAGTTCGTCAGGTAGCCGCCCTCGCCGCGTGCGCCCTCGGTGATGAGGACGCCCGCGCCGTAGATGCCGGTCGGGTGGAACTGGACGAATTCCATGTCCTGCAGGGGCAGGCCGGCGCGCAGCACCATGCCGCCGCCGTCGCCGGTGCAGGTGTGGGCAGACGTCGCGGTGAAGTACGAACGACCGTAGCCGCCGGTCGCGAGCACCACGGCCTGCGAGCGGAAGCGGTGGATCGTGCCGTCATCCATGCACAGCGCGATCACGCCGACGCACTTGCCGCCGTCCATGATGAGGTCGATCGCGAAGTATTCGATGAAGAAGTCCGCGTCGTACTTCAGCGACTGCTGGTACAGCGCGTGAAGCATGGCGTGGCCGGTACGGTCGGCAGCGGCGCAAGTGCGCTGCACCGGCGGGCCTTCGCCCATGTTCTGCATGTGGCCACCGAACGGGCGCTGGTAGATCGTGCCGTCGGGGTTACGGCTGAAAGGCACGCCTGCGTGCTCCAGCTCGTACACGGCGGCAGGAGCCTCGCGCACCATGTATTCGATGGCGTCCTGGTCGCCCAGCCAGTCCGACCCCTTGACGGTGTCGTACATGTGCCAGGTCCAGTGGTCCGGCGTGTTGTTCTTGAGCGAAGCGGCGATGCCGCCCTGCGCCGCAACGGTGTGCGAGCGGGTGGGGAACACCTTGGTGATGCACGCGGTCTTCAGGCCGGCTTCGGCCGAGCCCATCGTGGCGCGCAGGCCCGAGCCGCCGGCGCCGACGACGACGGTGTCGTAGGTGTGGTCGATGATCTTGTAGGCAGGCGCGGACATCAGACGTGTGCTCCCAGCGCGATACGGACGATGCAGAACACGCCGAACGCGATCCCGCCGCAAGCGGCAAGGTTCAACGCGGCGATGGCGGCGAACTTGTTGGCGTGGTCGTGCAGGTAGTCCTCGACCAGCACCTGCAGGCCGAGGCGTGCGTGCCAGAAGGTCGTGACGACCAGCAGGATCATCATCACGGCCGGGACCGGACGTGCGATCCACTCGACGATGGTGCCGTAG
This sequence comes from Novosphingobium sp. FG90, assembly GCF_057808725.1. NCBI lineage: Bacteria > Pseudomonadati > Pseudomonadota > Alphaproteobacteria > Sphingomonadales > Sphingomonadaceae > Novosphingobium > Novosphingobium sp. FG90. The sequence continues at coordinate 235,504 of NZ_JBMDIO010000004.1, read as the reverse complement.
GAGTAGTCCGGCAGCAGCACCAGCGAGACGATCAGGAACAGCACCGAGATCAGGTTGCCGATCGCAGTGAAGCGCTGCAGCAGCCAGTGGTGGACGCCGCCCTTTGCCGAGCCGAGGCCGCGCACGCGGCCGATGGAGGTTCCGTTACCCATTGTTCGTTACCCTCAGCGAAGCAGCAGGAGCGCCCAGAAGGCGGCGGTGAGAACGACGCCAAGGACCGGGCACAGGATCGACCACAGGCGGTTGGCCTGCAGTTCGAAACCGGCACCGACGTCGAGGAAGAAGTGGCGGATGCCGCTCGCCATGTGGCTGAAGAACGCCCACGAGATGCCCACGAGCACCAGATAGCCGATCGGCGTCGTCATCGCCCACGCGAAGGTCGCATAGGAGGCCGGGCCTCCGGCGAGCGCGCCCAGCCACCACAGCAGCACGGCGAGGCCGGCGAATGCCATGCCGTCACCGGTGACGCGGTGGAGGATCGACACGAACATGTGCGGGCCCCACTTCCAGATCTGGAGGTGCGGCGAGAGCGGACGGTTCTTGGTCCCGGCGTTTGCCATGGCGCTTACGAATCCCCTTGCCTGCGGCAGTGTCATGAACTGCCCTATTGCATGCCCCCTTAGACAAATCGCCGCATGGTGCAAGTTCTGCGGCGCAACATCTGCGTGGTGGACTGGTCTATCTGACAGGTGAGCCGTAAAGCATCGCGCATGAGTCGCACCTCCCTGGCTATCGCGCTGGCTGCCCTGACGGCCGCTGCCCCGTTCACCGCTCACGCCGCCGAGCGGGGCGCGGTGTCGCCTGCAACGCTCGCCAAGGCTTGCGAGGGCAAGGACGAATGGGCCGATCCCGCCCCCCCTGCCCGCATTTTCGCGAACACGTGGTACGTGGGCACCTGCGGCATTTCCGCGGTTCTGGTGACGGGTGACAAGGGGCATGTGCTGGTCGATGCGGGCGTGACCAGGGCAGCCCCGCTGGTGCTGGCCAACATACGCCGCGCCGGGTTCGACCCGAAGGACGTGCGCTGGATCGTCGCCAGCCACGAGCACTTCGACCATGTCGGCGCCCTTGCCGCACTGCAGCAAGCGACGGGTGCAAAAGTTGCAGCCCTGCTCGCGCAGAAAGCGGCTCTTGCCAGCGGCAAGCCCAGCGCCGACGACCCGCAGTTCACAGGGCTTGACCCGATCGCGCCGGTCCGCGTCGATCGCGTGCTGAAGGATGGAGATACCGTCACTGTCGGCAATCTGGTGCTGACCGCCCATGCAACGCCAGTGCACGCTCCGGGCTCGACCAGCTGGACGTGGACGTCCTGCGCGCCCAAGCTGGGCTGCCGCAAGATCGCCTATGCGGACAGCTCTTCGACGATCTCGTCGGACGGCTACCGCTTCACCGATCACCCGCAGCGTGTGGCGGCGATCCGCAAGGGCCTGCCGGTGATGGCCGCCCTGCCCTGCGATATCCTGCTCACCCCGCACCCCAGTCAGAGCGAGATGATGGAGCGTTTCGCCGGAAAGAAGCCGCTCGCCGATAAGAACGCCTGCCGCGCTTATGCAAAGGCCGCCGAGGGGCGCCTTGCCCAGCGTCTTGCCAAGGAATCCGCCAAGTGAGCTGGAAAGTCACCGTCTTCGCCGCCCGACCGATCATTGAGGCCGCGCTCGTCGCGCACGAAGACGCTTGGGACTGGGACCACGAAATCGTCCTGTCCGGCCGCGAGGTCGCCGAGGACCAGCCCGAGGACTGGGTTCTCGAAGCCTGGCTCGACCGCAAGCCCGGCAAGGCCGACAAGGCCGCGATCACTGCTCTGTTCACCGACACCAAGCCCAAGCTGATCGTCGAGGAACTGCCCGAGACCGACTGGCTGGTCGCCAGCCAGGAAGGGCTCGAACCGATCCGCGCGGGCCGCTTCCACGTCCACACCCCCGACCACCCGGCGGCGGACGAACCGGGTGTGTTCGATTTCGCGATCCCCGCCAGCCAGGCTTTCGGCACCGGCCACCACGCCACCACTGCCGGATGCCTCGCGATGCTGACGCATATGAAGGCGCAGGGCCTTGTCGTGCGCAATTGTGCCGACATCGGCACCGGCACCGGCCTGCTCGCCTTCGCCGCGCTTTCCCTGTGGCCGCGCACGCTGGCCACCGCGAGCGACATCGACGCCGTCTGCGTCGATGTGGTCGAGGACAATGCCAAAGCCAACGGCGTGACCATGGGCGCACGGCGCGGCGAACTGGTGATGACGGTGGCGGACGGCATGGCCCATCCGGTGCTGGAGGCGCGCGGGCCTTACGACCTGATCCTCGCCAACATCCTCGCCGGACCGCTGGTCAGCCTCGCGCCCGATTTCGGCAAGTCGCTGGTTCCGGGCGGGCACCTGCTGCTGGCGGGCCTGCTGGAAACACAGGAAGCCGCCGTGCGGGCCGCATGCCGCAAGGCGGGCCTGCGCCTCGCCGCGCGCATGGTCAACGGCGACTGGTCGATCCTGTGGATGCGCAAGCGGGGGCGTTAACGCGCGCCCGCCCGCAATCTCAAACCGGCAACAGTTCCAGCCCCTGCACCACGCGACTGCGCCGCAGCATCGCGGCCTGTGCGTCGCGTGAGATCGGCCGATCGAAGGCGAAGCCGATACGGTCCTTGACCACCCAGCGCACGGTGCCGCGCACCGGCGGATAATCGTCCACCACGAAGCTGAAGCACTGCCCCGCAGCCACGCCCGCCCGCTCGATAACGAACTGGCAGCCGTCCGAGGTCACGTGCCGCGCCACGGCGGAAGCATGCGTCGACAGCTTGCGGCGGCTCTGCACGTTTACCTCTCTTGAGCAATGGATTTGGCGTGGAGGTAAAGGTAATTAACACTGGTAAACGGTCGGTAAAGATTTGGCGGCTGTATCGATTGCATTTTCATGAAATTTTTCCCGGAAATATGTAAAACATCGTAAACGCGCATTAACCAACCGCGATTGCCTCAAGTTAAGGTTTAATACGCAGAATAGACAACGACAGGGGGTTGGCAGACAGCTTTTACGAGGCCAACCATGGAAGACGTTAAGAACGACCGTCCGACGGTCATCACCGGTCCGCTCGGCGAGCCGATGAGCATCGACAGCCTGCCGCCGCCCAACACTTCGCGCTGGGTGGTTCGCAGGAAGGCTGAAGTGGTCGCCGCAGTCAGCGGTGGACTGCTCACTATCGCAGAAGCCTGCGAACGCTACGATCTGACGCTCGAGGAGCTTGCCTCCTGGCAGCGCTCGATCGAACGGGAGGGGATGGCTGGCCTGCGCGCCACGCGCGTCCAGCATTACCGACAGGTGCACGAGCGCCGCGGTCGCTACAGTTGAGCCTATCGCGCTGCGGTATCCCCCTGCACGTCGCGCGTAGCTGAAAAGCATCCTAGGCCAGCCTTTTGAGGCCGGCCTTCCGGCCCTCCCGTTCGCGGGAGGGCTTTGCTTTGCCTCATCCCGCCGCGCGAACGATCTCGGCCCATTCCTCTTCGCTGAGCACGCGGATCCCCAGTTCGGCTGCCTTCTTCAGCTTAGAGCCCGCGCCCGGCCCCGCCACCAGGATATCCGTCTTCGGCGAGACCGAGCCCGCAGCCTTGGCGCCCAGCCGCTCGGCCTGCGCCTTGGCCTCATCCCGGCTCATCGTCTCCAGCTTGCCGGTGAACACCACGGTCTTGCCCGAGACCTCGCTTTCCTTCGTCTCGACGACGTAAGGCGGCGGCGACACTTCGCTCAACAGATCGTCCCAGACGGCACGGTTGTGCTCTTCGTGGAAGAAGTCGCCCAGCGCCTCGACCACTACCGGCCCAACGCCATCGATCGAGATCAGTTCAGCATAAGCGTCGCTGGCGGCCTTCACTTCTTCCTCGCCCTGCTTGACCTGCGCCTGCTCGGCGAGCGTGCGCAGTTCGGGAAGCGTGGTAAAGCGCTTGAGCAGATCGCGCGCGGTCACGGCCCCGACGTGGCGGATGCCTAGGCCGAACAGCAGCCGTGCGGCGTCGGGCTGGCGCTTGCTTTCCACAGCAGCCAACAGGTTGTCCACAGACTTGTCCTTCCACCCTTCGAGGGCGAGAATTTCCTCGCGGCGCTTGCGCAGGCGGAAAATATCGGCCGGACTTTCGAGCCAGCCGGCCTTGAAGAACTCGTCGATGGTCTTCTCCCCCAGCCCCTCGATGTCGAGCGCGGCCCGGCTGACGAAGTGCTTCAGGCGCTCGGTCCGCTGCGCCGGGCAGATCAGGCCACCAGTGCAGCGCACGTCCACCTCGCCCTCGGCCGCAACCGCCTCCGAACCACATTCAGGGCAATGATCGGGGAAGACGTAAGGTTCGCACTCCTCCTCGCGTGAGAGGTTGTCCACGACCTGCGGAATGACGTCACCCGCACGCTGCAGCACCACCCGGTCACCCGGCCGCACGCCGAGACGCGCGATCTCATCGCGGTTGTGGAGCGTGACGTTAGTGACCGTCACACCGCCGACCAGCACCGGCTTCAGGCGCCCTACCGGCGTCAGCTTGCCCGTGCGACCGACCTGAATATCGATCGATTCCAGCGTGGTTTCCGCGCGCTCTGCAGGGAACTTGTGCGCCATGCCCCAACGCGGCGCCTTGGCGACGAAGCCCAGCCGCTGCTGCCAGTCGAGCCGGTCCACCTTGTAGACCACGCCGTCGATCTCGAACGGCAGCGCAGCGCGGCCATCGCGAATGGCGCGGTAGGCGGCCAGCATCTCGTCGAGCGAATGACACTGGCGGAACTGCGGCGAAACCGGCAGCCCCCACGATTCGATGCGGCGGATAACCTCATGCTGGCTCGCGCCCGGCACATGGCTGGCGGCGCCCCAACCGTGCGCCCAGAAGCGCAAGGGGCGCTTCGCGGTGACGCTGGCATCCTTCTGGCGCAGCGAGCCGGCGGCAGCGTTACGCGGGTTGGCGAACTGGCGGACCTTGCTGTCGTCGAACGCCTCGCCCTTGCTTTCGGCGAGCGCGCGCGCCTCGTCCATCAGTTGCGTGTTGAGGGCAAGGAAGGCGCCCTTCTCCATGTAGACTTCACCGCGAACCTCGAAGACCTCAGGAATGTCCTCGCCCTTCAGGTCCTGCACGATGTCGGCGATGTGGGCGACGTTGGCGGTGACGTCCTCGCCCACCTGCCCGTCACCGCGCGTGGCGGCGCGCACCAGCCTGCCGTGCTCGTAGCGCAGCGAGCAGGAAAGGCCGTCGATCTTGTCCTCGGCCGTCACGACGAGCGGCTCGTCGGCAGGCAGCGACAGGAAGCGCCGCACGCGGGCGAGGAATTCGCCGACTTCCTCATCGGTGAAGGCGTTGTCGAGGCTCATCATGCGAACCTCGTGCGTCACCTTGCCCAGCGGCGAGGCGGCGATCTCGTGACCTACCTTGTTGCTGGGCGAATCTGGCCGGATCAGATGCGGAAACGCCGCTTCCAGCTCGGCGTTGCGCCGCACCAGCGCGTCGTACTCGCCATCGGTAATCTCCGGTGCGTCCTCGGCATGATAGAGCCGGTTGGCGCGGCTGATCTGACGGGCAAGCCGCATGAGTTCATTGGCGGCTTCGGCTTCGTTCGGGGAATCGGCAGTCATGGTTTGCGCTATGCAACGTTGCGCGGGCCGGGACCAGCCTGCTGCTTAGGCTCGCACCAGCAGGCGGTCCGCCTGCGCGCGCGCCTCGTCCGTCACTTGGGCACCGGATAGCATTCGGGCGATCTCCTCCTTGCGCTCGGCATCGGTCAGCGGCGTTACCGAAGTGCGCGTAACGGTGCCCTGGCTGGACTTGGCGATCATGTAGTGCCGGTCGCCCCGCGCCGCGACTTGCGGGGAGTGCGTCACCGCCAGCAGTTGCCCGCTGGAGGCGAGGCGCGAGAGGCGTTCACCGATGGCATCAGCCACCGCGCCGCCGACGCCGCGGTCGATCTCGTCGAAGATCACCGTGGCCGCGCCGCCCTCCTCGGCCAGCGCGACTTTCAATGCGAGGATGAACCGCGACAGTTCGCCGCCGCTGGCGATCTTGCCGAGCGGCGCGAAATCGGAGCCGGGGTTGGTGCTGATAAGGAATTCGACGGCGTCCATGCCCGAAGCGCCCCAGCGCTCCTCGGGCAGGCGCACAACCGAAGTCTGGAAGCGCGCGGCGTCCAGCTTGAGCGGCGCCAGTTCGGTCGCCACCGCCGCGTCGAGCTTCTTCGCGGCCGCCCGGCGCAGGTCATGCAGCGCGCCCGCCTTCTCGCGATAGACAAGCCCTGCTTTCTGCGCGGCCCTTTCCAGTTCGACGATATGCTCGTTCCCGCCTTCGATGTCGTCGAGCGCGCCGCGCATCTCGGCCATCTTCGCGGGCAGGTCGTCGACCTGGCAGGCATGTTTGCGGGCAGCGGCGCGAAGGTCGAACAGGCGCGTCTCGATGCGGTCGAGCTCGGCGGGGTCGAAAGCCAGCGCCTCGGCCGCCTTGTCGAGCTTGTCCTCCGCCTCGCCCGCCTCGATCACGGCGCGGTCCAGCGCGGCAAGCGCCTCGGCGAGCAGTTCGTGCTCGCCCGCTATGCGGTCGAGCCGGCGAGCCGCGCCGCGCAGATTGGCGATGGCCGAATCGGAACCCGTCCACAGGTGCTGCAGGGCCGAGAGATCGTCGGCCAGCTTCTCCCCCTTCTGCATGTCGGCCCGCGCGCCCGCGAGTTCGTCCTCCTCGCCCGCTACCGGCGCGAGCGCGGTCAGTTCGGCCAGGTGAGCCTGCAGCAGGTCCTGATCCTCGGCGGCACGCGCGACGCGCTCCCGCGCGAGATCGAGTGCGTCCTGCGCGGTGCGCCAGTCCTTCCATGCGGCTTCCACGCCCGCCACTTCACCGCCCGCGAAACGATCGAGCAGGGCGCGATGGCCGCGGGCGTTGACGAGGCCGCGATCGTCATGCTGGCCGTGGATCTCCACCAGCGCGGGCGCGACCTCGCGCAGCAGGGCGACGCTTACGCTCTGGTCGTTGAGGAAGGCTTTCGAACCGCCATCGGCCTTGAGCTGGCGCTTGAGGATGAGCGGCTCACCCGGTTCGATCTCGAGCCCGGCGTCGTCGATCGTCGCCAGCACGGAGGCGGGCAGCGCCGAGGCATCGAAGCTGGCGGTGACGCTGGCCCGATCCTCTCCCCCGCGCACGAGCCCGCTGTCCGCCCGATTGCCGAGCACGAGGCCCAGCGCATCGAGCAGGATGGACTTGCCCGCGCCGGTTTCACCGGTGAGGACGCCGAGGCCACGAGCAAAATCGAGGTCAAGCGCCTCGATCAGCACGATGTTGCGAATGGAAAGCCGGCTAAGCATGTTCGCGAAGCGTTCTAGCGGATGCGTGAACGCCCGTCACCCCGCTTCGCGCGCGTCCGGGACGATTGCCGACTTCGGTTACCAGCCCAGACTATCGGCCCCGATCACCAGCCTGTGCCGCCGCTAAGGTAATGCGCGACGAGCGCGGCCCAGACGGCGACGAAGATAGCGACAATGGCAAGAAGCTCGGGACGCCAGGTCCGCGACTGCGCGGCATCGACGCGAATGTCGGGCTCGAACGGAAAATCGTGCTTCATGTCCATGGTTTCTGCGACCTATCCCAGCCTGTCGGCGGTATCCGGCTTTATCCGGGTTCCCTTTATGCAGGCCCACCTTAATTGGTAAAAAACACCATAAGGACAATCTGCGCGACTGAGAAATTACTTAAGGTTCACAGTGCAAACGATTTAAGCGATTTTTCTGATCAGACCGTTGGAAAAAGTTCCCTGCCCCGCGAAATAAATTTGCCCCCGCATCGCCGAAGCGGTGCGGGGGCAAGGTTTGCAGGCAGAGTTCAGAATGCGGACTTGATGGTAAAGCCCCAGGTGCGCGGATCGCCCGGCAGGCCCGCGATGAGGCCGGTGTTGCCCGGGCCGACCATCAGCTGTTCGAAGTAGTTTTCGTCGAAGGCATTGCGCACCCAGCCGTAGACGTCGAACCCGTTCTCCGTGCGGAAGCCGGCACGGAAGTTGTGCAGGCTGTAGCCGTCGATCCAGGTGTAGGCCGAGGGCGACGGGTTCGACGAGAAGTTCGAACGCACCGAACCGTCGTAACCGAAGTAGACCTCACCCTCCTTGCCGAGCAGCTTGGCCGGGGTGTTGGCCTCAGCGCCGAACGAGAACGAGAACTTTGAGACGCCCGGCAGGCGCTGGCCGGAAATGTCGCAATTCTCGGGGCTGATGCCGCTCGGCGTGCCCGGCGCGTCGGGCATCTGCCCGGCGATGGCGGTAGTGCCGCCGGAAAGCTCGGGCGGGCATGGCGCGTCCGTGAACTTGCGATAGGTCGCGTCGGTGTAGGCGCCATTAACGTAGGCGTTGAAGCGCTCGCTCGGACGGACCGAGAAGTCCGCCTCGACACCCTGCGAGCGCACCGCGCCCGCGTTGGCAAGATAGCCGCGCAGAACGCCGTACTGGCCGTTGTTCACGTTGGCCTGATAGTTGGCGATGTCGGTACGGAAGATCGAGACGTTGAGCGTGGCCTTGCGGTCCCAGAACTGGGTCTTGATGCCCGCTTCGTAATGGTGGACCGATTCCGGCTTCACCGTCGCGGTCGCGAGGATCGGGTTGTTGCTGCCGTCCACCGGCACACCGTTCTGGTTGATGCCGCCTGACTTAAAACTCTTGGCGTACGTCGCATAGACCAGCACGTCCGGCGCCACCTTGTAGCTGGCGGTGAAGTCGTAGCTGAAGTTCCAGTCGCTGAACTCGGGCGAGATTTCCTGAGGAGTATAGATCGCCAGCTGTGCAGTCTTGCGGATATTGCTGATGCCGTCGTTCAGCAGCAGTTCGTCGCCCTGCCCGTCGAACACGCGGCGCTGGTAGTAGCCTTCCTTCTTGTCGTAGTTGAGGCGCACGCCGGGCTGCAGGGTCAGTTCGGGCGTGATGTGCCAGCTCAGCTGGCCATAGAGCGCGGCACTGGTATTCTTGAGGTATTGCGTGTTGTAGGCGACAAGGCCGTCAAGCACGGTCGGATCGCAGGCAAGCCGGTTCGATGCGCTCGAACCGCAGCCCGACGACCCCGGCGGGACGGCGGCGACGCTGCCCGGGTTAATGCTCCAGCGACTCGCAGCCGAACCTTGGGCCTCGGTGCCCTGCGTGTCGATGCGCTGGTAGAAGCCGAAAGCGCCGACGACGAAATCGATCTTGTCGCTGCTGTAGTTGTAGCGCAGTTCCTGCGTGTACTGATCCTGCTGCGAAGGGTTCTGCGACAGCGCGACGATCGGCAGGCCGGTGAAATCGCGGTCGTTGGACGGGTCCCAGTCCCAGAAGCGCCATGCGGTGATCGAGGTCAGGGTGCCCTCGCCCAGTTCCCACTTCACGCGCAGCGAAGCGCCGCCGATCTTGTTCTTCGCCTTGAGTGGGGTGTCGAGGTCGGTCAGGCGATCGAACGGGTTGCGGCTGACGGGCTGGTAACCTTGAGCGGCCGCAAGCGCCTCGAACTGGCGGTTGATGGCGCGCTGGGTGGCGCCGGTGCGCACGTAGACCGATCCGCAGCAATTGGCGTCCTGCGCGCTGAAGTCGCCGGCCAGCGTGACGTCGATGGTCTCGGTCGGCTTCCACAGCAGCTGGCCGCGCAGGCCGAGGTTGTCCTGGCTCTGGATCCACTGGTCGGTGGTCACGTTGTAGATCGTGCCGCGACGGCTGGTGGACGACACCGCGATGCGCGCCGCGAGGTTCTCGGTCAGCGGGCCGGAGATCGCCGCCTTGGCCTGCTTGAAATTGTAGTTGCCGATGGAGACTTCGGCCTTTCCCTCGAAATCGAAGGTCGGCTGGTTGGTCGTGATGTTGATCGCGCCGGCCGTGGTGTTCTTGCCATAAAGCGTGCCTTGCGGCCCGCGCAGGACCTCGATCTGGGCGACGTCGAGGAAGTCGAACGTCGCCGAGGCCACGCGCGAATTGTAGACGTCATCGACATAGATGCCGACGCCCTGCTCGATACCATCGTTGGTCAGGCCGAACGGAACGCCGAGGCCACGAATGTTGACGGCGGTGTTGCGCGGGTTCGAGGAATAATACTGAAGCGTCGGCGTCAGCTGCTGCAGGCGGCCGACGTTGAAAGAGCCGGTCGAGTCGATGTGCTCCCCACCGACGACGGAAATTGCGAGCGGCACTTCCTGGCTCGATTCCTGACGGCGACGCGCGGTTGCCAGAATGTCGTCGCCGCGATCATGCGCGCCGGTGCCTACCGAGGTCGGGGCCTGCTCGTCGTCAGCGCCCGCGGCGGTCGGGGCAGCGGTCGCGGCAGCGGGCGCAGCGTCCTCGGCATGCGCCGCAGAGAAGCCGAGCGCCGCCGAAGCGAGTACGGTGGTGGCCAGAAGAGTCTGGCGGACGAACGAAGTCATTATTCAAATCCTTTGTCAGGGAATTGAATGCATCCGGCGATCCGGTGTGCACCTGGTCGGCCTGCCCCCTCTCAGGGCCGGCAGGTATGGCTCGAGGGCCTGCCGGCAGCGCTTCGTGGTCGAATGCGCGGCTTGCAGGTCCGACCGGGAAGGGTCATGGAGAGTTGCGGTCGCACCGCACGGCCCCTCATATGACTTTTCCTCCAGGCCGTTTCGCCTCTTGTTGAGCTTTTCTAATCTCAACTGAATTGGTGGACAATAGACTTCAGCTATCAGGCGCTAAAGCGAAACTGTGCGGCGACGAGGTGAGGTATCGCGGCAGCGTGTCATGCACGCACAACAACGGCGCGCATCGCGATGCGCGCCGTTGAGTGATTTTCGTAATATGGGATGTCTCCCCCTCCCCGAGCACGCTCGGAGAGGATCGGGAGGTCAGGCCGCGACGTCCTGCGGCGCGTGCTTTTCCATCAGCTTGTAGGCGCGGCTGTACCAGTCGCTGTTGGGATAGTTGTGCTCGAGAACCGCGGCAGCCTTCTGCGCCTCTTCGGGGATGCCCATCGAGAGGTAGCCTTCGACAAGGCGATAGAGCGCCTCGGGCGTGTGGCTGGTGGTCTGGAAGTTATCGACCACGTTGCGGAAGCGCAGCGTCGCCGCCAGCCACTTGCCGCTGCGCTCGTAGGAGCGGCCGATGGTCATTTCCTTGCCCGCGAGGTGATCGTTGACGAGGTCGATCTTGAGCTGCGCATCACGCGCATAGGTGGTGCCGGGGTAGCGGCGCATCACGTCGGTCAGTGCCTGCTTGGCCTGCTGCGTGGTCTTCTGATCGCGCGTGACGTCGCTGATCTGCTCGTAGTAGCAGATCGAGATCAGGTAATAAGCGTAAGGCGCGTCCTTGTTACCCGGGTGGATCGACAGGAAGCGCTGCGCCGACTGGATCGCCTTGTTGTAATCGCGCGCGGCGTAATAGCTGAACGCGCTCATCAGCTGTGCGCGGCGCGCCCAGGGCGAATAAGGGTGCTGCCGCTCCACTTCGTCGAACAGCGCTGCGGCCTGCTTGGTGCGACCGGTTTCGAGGCGTTGCTGGGCCGCCGCGTAGAGCGTGTCCACGTCGCGCGCGACGTAGGCGGTATCGCGGTTCTTCGCGCGTCCCCCGCAACCGGCAGTGAGAACGATCGCCCCGGTAGCGGCGGCGAGGATGGCGGTCTTGAGCGACGAGCGTGCGAACATGGGACGGGTCTATAGCCAGCGCTTCGCTGAACGCCAAGTGAAGTTGCGCGAGAGTGGACAGCGCAATTGTCGCAGCGCGTTGCAGGCGCTAGCGTCGGACCATGGCCGGCAGCAGCGATCTCTATTCCCCGATGATGTCCGACGCCCTGGTGATCCTGGGCGCGGCGGGCATCGTCATCCCGGTGTTCAACCGTTTCCGCATCACGCCGGTCATCGGCTTCATCCTGGTCGGCCTGCTGGTCGGCCCGTTCGGCCTTGGCCGCCACGTGTTCGACCATCGCTGGCTGCACTACGTGACCATCACGGACCCCGACGGGCTGGATATTTTCGCCGAATTCGGCATCATCCTGCTGCTGTTCTCGATCGGCCTCGAACTGTCGTTCGCCCGCTTGTGGGAGATGCGGCGCATGGTCTTCGGGCTCGGATCGCTCGAACTGATCGTCATCGCCGCGTCGCTGACCTTCATCCTCGCCGCGATCGGCCAGAGCTTCTCCGGCGCCATGGCGCTGGGCCTTGCCCTGGCCCTGTCCTCCACCGCGCTCGTGCTCAAGATCACCGAGACGACCACCCCGGTCGGCAAGGCCGCACTGGCGATGCTGCTGTTCGAGGACATCGCGCTCGTCCCCATCATCTTCCTGCTCGGCGCCCTCGGCCCGCATACCGGTGACGGCGTCAGCGACCTGCTCAACACCCTGCTGTGGGGCACCGTGGTCGTCGGCAGCCTGTTGATTTTCGGCCGCTACCTTCTGCCCCCGCTCTTTGCGCAGGCGGCCCGTACCAAGAGCCCCGAGCTGTTCCTTGCCGCCAGCCTGCTGGTGGTGATCGTCGCCTCTCTGGCGACTGCCGCCGCAGGGCTTTCCCCGATCGTCGGAGCCCTCGTCGCAGGACTGCTGATCGCCGAGACCGAGTACCATTCCGAGGTCGAACAGATCACGGAGCCCTTCAAGGGCCTCGCTCTCGGCGTTTTCCTCATCACCATCGGCATGAGCATCGACCTTTACGTCGTATGGGAAAACCTTGCCTCGATCCTGATCGCGACGGTCGTGGTGATCGTGCTCAAATCGGTGGTGACCGGCGTGATGCTGCGGGTGATGGGCGCCCGGCGCGGCACCGCGACCGAGGCGGGCATCCTCATGTCGAGCCCATCGGAGACCACGCTGATCGTGCTCACGGCGGCCAGCACCGCCCAGCTCATCCAGCCCGGAACCGCGCAGTTCTGGCAGATCGTCACCGCGCTCGGCCTCACCGTGACGCCGCTCCTGGCGATGGCCGGCAAGGTCATGGGCAAGCGCGTGGACGGGGCCGAGACACCGCACCGCCCCGCCGACGACGGCAGCAGGCCGCGCACGCTGATCGTCGGTTTCGGCCGCGTCGGCCACCTCGTCGCGGACATGCTGACCCGTCACGGACGGCCCTACCTCGCCATCGACAGCGATGCCGATCTCGTCGCGCACGGGCGGCGCCTGGGCTATTCGGTGGCTTTCGGCAATGCCGGGCGCGGCGATGCGCTGTTGCGCCTGGGCGCAGCCGATTCGGCCGCGGTGATCCTGACCATGGACGAACCCGTCACCGCCCAGCGCATCGTCCGTAAGCTGCGCGTGCAGTTCCCTGAGCTGCCGATCCTCGCCCGCGCCCGCGATGCCGACCACGCCGCCCAGCTCTACCGCGCCGGAGCCAGCTACGCCGTTCCCGAAACGCTCGAAAGCTCGCTGCAGCTGTCGGAAGCGGCGCTGGTCGAAACCGGCGTGGCGATGGGGCCGATCATCGCCTCGATCCACGAAAAGCGCGACGAATTCCGCGAGATGATCATGGAGCGAGGCGGCCTTTCTGAGAAACCCTCGCTGAAGTCCGGACAACTGCGCGAGGTCCAAAAGGCCTAGGGAATCGCCACCTCGGCGCCGCTTTTGACCCGGTCGAGCGCGACGAGCGTGCGAAAGCTCGCCACCCATTCGTGGTCGGAAAACAACCGCCGCGTCAGCACTTCGTAGGCACGCATGTCCTCCGTCACGACCACCAGCACGAAGCTGGTCCCCCCGGTCGTGTAGTAGCACTGCTGCACTTCGGGGGTTTCCCGGAACAGTGCCTTGGCGCGGTCTATGCTGGCCGTCCGCTCATCGCGCAGGAAGACCTCGACGATTGCGGTAACCGTCAGCGAAAGCGCCGCCGGATCGACCAGGGCGACGTTTCCCGCGATCACGCCCGATTGCTCCAGCGCCGCGATACGCCTCTGCACCGCCGCCGCCGAGAGGTTCACCGCCTCGCCTATCATGCGCTGCGGCGTCTTGTTGTCGCGCTGCAGGATACGCAGGATTTCACGGTCGAAACCATCGAGCGGGGCAGTCTTCTTGGGCATATGCGAGTTTTTGTTGCGTTTCGCTGCCAAATCAAGAGCGCACAACCCGATCGCCCGGTGATATTCGCCCATACCATACAACGGCACTCAACGGCACTCACCATGACCACCGGCACTGCAATTCGAACCGATACCACTCTCACCGGCGTGCTGTGCGGCATGGGCGCGGGCGCCTTGTGGGGTCTGGTGTTCCTCGCCCCCGAACTGGCCAGGAGCTTCTCTCCGCTGCAACTGAGCGTCGGCCGCTATCTGTGCTACGGCGTCGCCTCGGCGCTCCTGATCGCACCGCGCCGCCGCGAGGTCTTCGCAGCGCTCACTCGCCGCGAATGGTGGAGCCTTGCCTGGCTCGCCCTGCTCGGCAACACCGCCTACTTCGTCTTCCTTGCCAGCGCCGTACAGTCGGGCGGCGTCGCCATGACTTCGCTCGTGATCGGGTTCCTGCCGGTCGCCGTCACCATCGTCGGCAGCCGCGACCGGAACGCGGTGTCACTGCATCGACTCGCCCCCTCGCTGCTGCTCTGCGCAGGGGGTGCCGTGTGCATCGGCTGGCAGGCCCTCGCCGCACCCGTTTCAGGCTCGGCAACCACGCAGCTGACCGGCCTCGGCTGCGCGATCGGCGCCCTTGCCGCCTGGACCACGTTCGCGATCCTCAATGCGCGCTGCCTCGCCCGCACCAGGGTTTCGGTCCACGAGTGGAACCTGCTTACCGGCCTCGCCACCGGCGCGCAGGCGCTGCTCCTCCTCCCCGTCTCGCTCGTGCTGGAGGACTGGAGGCGTCCGGCCCACGAATGGCTCACGTTCGCGTCGGTGTGCATCGCCGTCGCCCTGTTCGCCTCGATCTTCGGCAATGCGCTGTGGAACCGGATGAGCCGCACGCTGCCGCTCACCCTCGTCGGCCAGATGATCCTGTTCGAGACGCTGTTCGCGCTGATCTACGGATTCGCCTGGGAACGCAGGCTGCCGACGGCAATGGAACTGGCGGCCTTCGGGCTCGTGGTGGCAAGCGTGATCACCTGCCTTTCGGCACATCGCGGCAATGGCGCGCAGGCATCCGCAAGCTCGGGATGACCCATCGACAAGCTCAGGATGAGCGGGGGATCGTATGAACTCTCAAACCCCTTCAGGCTGAGCCTGTCGAAGCCACCGGCGCTTCACACCCTCGGCTCGAACACCGACCAGCCGGTGCGCTGCACCAGTCGCTCCAGCGCCAGTTGCCCCAGATGCGAGTTGCCGGCCTCGTTCAACCCCGGCGACCAGACAGCGATACTGGCGATTCCGGGCGCGACCGACAGGATACCGCCACCGACGCCCGACTTGCCCGGCAGACCGATGCGATACGCGAAGTCGCCCGAATTGTCGTAGTGCCCGCAGGACATCATCAGCGCATTGATGCGCCGTGCCCGCTTGCTCGTCACGACGCGGTGGACGCCGGGTTCATTGGCGATCCGCCCGTCTCCCATCAGGAAACGCCCGGCCATCGCCAGTTGCCGGCAGCTCATCGCGAGCGCGCAGAAATGGAAGTACGTACCCAGCACCAGCTCCACGTCGCCATGGATATTCCCGAAGGCGCGCATGTAGTTGGCCAGCGCCATGTTGCGAAAGCCGGTTTCCTGCTCGGCTCGCGCGACCGCTTCGTCAATGCGGATGGTATCGTCGTCGCCCGCCAGTTCACGAACGAACCGCAGCATCTGCCCGATCGCCTCGCGCGGCTGCAGCCGGCCCAGCAGCACGTCGCACACGACGATGGCCCCGGCATTGATAAACGGATTGCGCGGAATGCCGTGCTCGGTCTCCAGCTGGACGATCGAGTTGAACGCGCTGCCGGAAGGCTCCCTTCCGACGCGATGCCAGAGCTGGTCGCCTACCGCGCCAAGCGCCAGCGTTAGCGCAAAGACCTTGGAGATCGACTGGATCGAGAACGCCTCGTCCGCATCGCCTGCCGCGTGGACCGTCCCGTCAGCCATGACCACGGCGATGCCGAACTTGCCCACCGGCACCGAAGCCAGCGGCGGAATGTACGAGGCGACAGTGCCGCGTTCGGTCTCGGCCAGCATTTCCTCGGCGATTTCGACGACGATTTCGGCAAGGTCAGTCACGCAGCCGCCCCTTCGCCGCAAGCCGCGCTGCCCATGCCGCGGCGACAAACCACAAGCCGAACGCGCTCCAGAACAGAATATACGGCAGCGCCGAAAACAAGACCGGATACAAGACCGCGCGCCAGAACGGCCAGATCGCGAAGATCAACGCAAGAATCGCCATGGCCGGGTAATCGTCCACCGCATTTCCGAAACGCGCCAGGCGCCATTTCCTCGCGCGATGGAGCAACCCGGGCGCCCAGAGACTGAAGGCAATCACCAAAAAGAACGGCGCAGCCAACAGGCTGACCGGAACGTAGAGGAATTCAGGTGGAATCATGTCGTTGAAGCAGGCGTCGAAAGCCTCGGAAAACGTATACACACGCCCGCCGCAATCCCGCTCATGCTTCACCTGAGCGCCAAATATCCCGACCCAAGGCGCGACAAGGAACATCAGAACACCGAAAACGGCGGCGTGATGCCGCCACCGTTCCGGTATCGCGGTGATCACCCCGCCAGCGCCGCCTTGACCGCCGCGATGGCCTCGGCAGCCTTGTCGCCGTCCGGACCGCCGCCCTGCGCCATGTCGGCACGGCCGCCGCCGCCCTTGCCGCCCAGCGCCTCGACGCCCTTGCGGACGAGTTCGACCGCGCTGACGGTGCCGGTGAGATCCTCGGTGACGGCGGCGGCGATGCTCGCCTTGCCCTCGTTCACCGCGACGATCGCCGCCACGCCCGAGCCCAGGCGCTGCTTGGCCTGATCGAGCAATCCGCGCAGTTCCTTGGGGTCCAGCCCTTCGAGCACCTGGCCTGAGAACTTGACGCCGTTCACCTCCTCGTCGGCCGCCTCGGCCTTCGCACCGCCACCGCCAAGGGCGAGAGCCTTCTTTGCCTCGGCCAGTTCACGCTCCAGCTTGCGGCGCTCGTCGAGCAGCGCGGCAACGCGGGCTTCCACGTCCTCCGGCGTCGTGCGCAGCAGGCTGGCGGCATTCTTCAGCGCATCCTCACGGCCGACCAGCCACTGACGCGCGCCCTCGCCGGTCATCGCCTCGATGCGGCGCACGCCCGAGGAGACGGCGCTTTCCGAAACGATGCGGAAAACGCCGATGTCGCCGGTGGCGCGCACGTGCGTGCCACCACAAAGCTCGACCGAATACGTGCGGTCGCCCGAGTTGCGGCCCATCGAGAGCACGCGCACTTCGTCACCGTACTTCTCGCCGAACAGCGCCATCGCACCTGCCCCGATGGCGTCTTCCGGCGTCATCAGGCGGGTGAGCACAGCCTCGTTGGCGCGGACTTCGGCGTTCACCTCGGCCTCGATCGCGGCGATGTCCTCTTCGGACAATGCCTTGGGATGCGAGAAGTCGAAGCGCAGGCGATCGGCCGCGACGAGCGAGCCCTTCTGCGTGACATGATCGCCCAGACGGTTGCGAAGCGCCGCATGCAGCAGGTGAGTGGCCGAGTGATTGGCGCGCACGGCGTCACGGCGCTCGACATCGACCGCCATGGAAACGGCATCGCCGACCTTGATCGTGCCCGCTTCGACCGTGCCATTCATCGCGTGCAGGCGGCCGAGCGGCTTGGCTGTGTCGGTCACGTCGATCTTGAGGCCACCGGCACCCGAGATAATGCCGCGATCACCTTCCTGACCACCTGATTCGCCGTAGAACGGGGTCTGGTTGGTGAGCACGACGACCGCGTCGCCCGCGCTCGCGGACTGGACTTCCTTGCCGTCCTTGACCAGCGCGACGACCTGACCTTCGCCGGTGGTCGAGGTGTAGCCGGTGAACTCGCTGGCGCCTTCGCGCTCGGCGATGTCGAACCACACTTCGCTGTCGGCGGCCTGGCCCGAGCCCTTCCACGCAGCGCGCGCGGCTGCCTTCTGCTGCGCCATGGCCGCGTCGAAACCGGCCTTGTCGACCGCGATGCCCCGCGAACGCAGCGCGTCTTCGGTCAGATCGTATGGGAAGCCGTAAGTATCGTAGAGCTTGAACGCGGTCTCGCCCGGAAGCTCACCGCCCTCGCCCATACCAGCGGTCGCCTCGTCGAGCAGCTTGATGCCGTTCGACAGGGTGCGGCGGAACTGGATTTCCTCGCGCTCCAGGGTCTCTTCAATCAGCGGCTGCGCGCGGCCGAGTTCGGGATAGGCCTGGCCCATTTCGGCGACCAGCGCGGGCACCAGACGGTGCATCAACGGATCCTTCGCACCAAGCAGGTGCGCATGGCGCATGGCCCGCCGCATGATGCGGCGCAGGACGTAGCCGCGGCCCTCGTTCGAAGGCAGCACGCCGTCGGCCAGCAGGAAGCTGGTGGAGCGCAGGTGGTCGGCGATCACGCGGTGGCTGGCGCGGCTGTCACCCTCGGCGGCAACGCCGGTCAGGCTTTCGGACGCGGCGATCAGCGCCCTGAAGGTGTCGATGTCGTAGTTGTCATGCACTCCCTGCATGACGGCGGAGATGCGCTCCAGCCCCATGCCGGTGTCGATCGAGGGCTTGGGCAGGTTGCCGACGATCTCGCCCGCCGACTGCTCGAACTGCATGAACACGAGGTTCCAGATCTCGATGAAGCGGTCGCCGTCCTCTTCCGGCGATCCCGGAGGGCCGCCCCAGATGTGGTCGCCATGGTCGAAGAAGATTTCCGAGCACGGACCGCACGGGCCTTCGTCACCCATCGCCCAGAAGTTGTCCTTCGTGGGGATGCGGATGATCTTCTGCTCCGGCAGCCCCGCGACCTTCTTCCACAGATCGAACGCCTCGTCGTCCGTGTGATAGACGGTGACCAGCAGCTTCTCGACCGGCAGGCCCCATTCCTTCGTCAGCAGCGTCCACGCATGGGTGATCGCCTGCTCCTTGAAGTAATCGCCGAACGAGAAATTGCCGAGCATTTCGAAGAATGTGTGATGGCGCGCGGTGTAGCCGACGTTGTCGAGATCGTTGTGCTTGCCGCCCGCACGAACGCACTTCTGCGAGGACGTCGCGCGCGGCGTGGCGCGGGTCTCGAGGCCGGTGAACACGTTCTTGAACGGCACCATGCCCGCATTGACGAACATCAGCGTCGGATCGTTGTAAGGAACGAGCGGCGCGGACTGCACGGCCTCATGACCATTGCTGGCGAAGTAGTCGAGGAAGGACCGGCGGATGTCGTTCGTAGTCTGCATGATTTGGGCCGATAATGGACACCGCGCGCGGCGGCAAGCGGGAGTCTGCGGTCAGACTGGTCGGGAATTGCGATGATACGCCGGTTTTTGCACCATAGTGGCGGGTGGGTTACGGAAGAAGGGAAGATGAAGTAGGGGAGCATAGCCCCCCTGCACCCCCATTACCTGTCGTCGTCGTGCGTGCAGCGGCGTTGAGTCCGCATTGAAGCGCCACAGGCTATGTGAGTTTTGAAGGCGGCTTCGCCGCAGGAAAACGAAGCGCTGTGCTATCCTTCGCAGACCAAGGCTGCTGCAAGGCGCCAGGCCGACATTCCCGGGAGCGCGAGGGTGTTAACCCTCGCATTTCCCCTTAAACCTCTTCCCAAACAAAAAGCCCCGACATTCCTGCCGGGGCCTTTCGCTCTATCAGTTGTCGTCTTCCTCGGAAGGCCCGACCATCATCTCCTCGGCCAGACCGTCGGTCTTGGCGCGGATTGCCTTTTCAAGGCGGTCGCAGACTTCGGGGTTGGTCTTGAGGTAGGTCTTGGCGTTCTCACGCCCTTGTCCGATGCGGATCGAATCGTAGCTGAACCAAGCACCCGATTTCTCGACGATGCCCGCCTTGACCCCAAGGTCGAGTATTTCACCGATCTTTGAGACGCCTTCGCCGTACATGATGTCGAATTCGACCTGCTTGAACGGCGGGGCGACCTTGTTCTTGACGATCTTGACGCGGGTGGCGTTGCCGACGACTTCGTCGCGGTCCTTGATCGCGCCGGTGCGGCGGATGTCAAGGCGGACCGAGGCGTAGAATTTGAGCGCGTTGCCGCCCGTGGTCGTTTCCGGGTTGCCGTACATCACGCCGATCTTCATGCGCAACTGGTTGATGAAGATCACCATGCAGCGCGAGCGGCTGATCGAGCCGGTCAGCTTGCGCAGCGACTGGCTCATCAGGCGGGCCTGGAGGCCGACGTGGCTGTCACCCATCTCGCCTTCGATTTCGGCGCGGGGAACGAGGGCGGCAACCGAGTCGACGACCAGCACGTCGATCGCGTTCGAGCGCACGAGCGTATCGACGATTTCCAGCGCCTGTTCACCGGTATCCGGCTGCGACACGATCAGTTCGTCGATGTTGACGCCCAGCTTCTTGGCATAGACCGGGTCGAGCGCGTGTTCGGCGTCGATGAAAGCGGCAGTGCCGCCGGTCTTCTGCGCTTCGGCGATGCAGTGCAGCGCCAGCGTGGTCTTGCCCGAGCTTTCCGGACCGTAGATCTCGATCACGCGGCCGCGCGGCAGGCCGCCGACGCCCAGCGCGATGTCGAGACCCAGCGAACCGGTCGAGATCGCCTCAACCTGCATCGCTTCCTTCGAGCCCAGCTTCATCGCAGAGCCCTTGCCGAACGCACGGTCGATCTGCGCAAGTGCGGCTTCGAGCGCCTTTTGACGGTCCATTGCGTCCTTTTCCTTGCCTTCCTGGATCAGCTTGAGCTGAGCAGCCATGTCACTACCCTCCTGCTACCGGCGTGACCGGAAAGGTCAACGTCATTGCAGGACGTGTATCCACTTTGTTCCCCGTGAACAAGAGGAGAACTTCGGCGGATTTCCGTTTTTTAACGTGCTGCGGTCTGCGCCAGAACTTCCCCGACTTTTTCGGAGAGCTGCTGGACCGAGAACGGCTTGGGCATAAACCAGGCGTTGGCGATGCCGATCTGCTTGCGCAGCTGCTCCTCCGCGTAGCCGGACATGAACAGCACCGGCAGGTCGGGCGCGAAGCGGCGAATCTCGCGCGCCATGGCCGGACCGTCGAGCGTGGGCATGACGACGTCGGAGACGACGAGGTCGAACTGGCCGCCCTCTTCCACCAGTTCGAGGCCCTCTTCGCCGTCGCGCGCGCAGGTGACCTTGTAGCCCTGGCGGGTGAGCGCGCGCTCGGCGACGATGCGGACCGGGTCCTCGTCCTCGACCAGCAGGATCGAACCGCCGCCCGCCCACTGCGTCGGCGGCGGAGTGGGGGCGATGATCGCCTTCTCAGGCAGGCTGCCGGGGGTCGCGTGATGGACCGGGAGGTAGACGGTGAAGCGCGTCCCCTTACCCGGATCGCTCTCGGCGAAGATGAAGCCGCCGGACTGCTTGACGATGCCGTAGACCGTCGAGAGGCCGAGGCCGGTGCCCTTGCCCTGCTCCTTGGTGGTGAAGAACGGCTCGAAGATCTTGCCGAGGATTTCGGGCGGGATGCCGCCGCCGGTGTCCTCGACGATTAGCGCGGTATACTCACCCGCCGGGATGATCTCGGAGCGCATCGCGCGCACGTCGGTGGTGGTGATGCGGCGGGTGGCGAGGGTCAGCCTGCCCGCGCCGTCGCCGCGCGACTGCATGGCGTCACGGGCGTTGACGCAGAGGTTGACGATGACCTGCTCCAGCTGCGTCGGGTCGGCGCGGACGGGGCCGAGATCACGGTCGTGCGTGACGGCAAGCTGGATCTTCTCCCCGATGAGGCGGCGCAGCATCTGCGAGACGTCGGCCACGACGTCGGGCACCTGAATCACCTCGGGCCGCAGGGTCTGCTGGCGCGAGAAGGCGAGCAGCTGGCGGGTCAGCGAAGCGGCACGATTGGAGTTTGCGCGGATCTGCTGGATGTCGTCATAGTCCGAATCGCCCGGCGTATGGCGCATCAGCATGAGATCGCAGGTGCCGAGGATCGCGGTGAGCACATTGTTGAAATCGTGCGCGACGCCGCCCGCAAGCTGGCCGACCGCCTGCATCTTGGTGGCCTGCGCAACCTGGCGCTTGAGGCGCATTTCCTCGGAGGTATCGGTAAGGCCGAGCAGCACGGCGGCGTCACCAAGACCGCGCACGCCCGCGAGGCTGAGCGAGACGGGGTCGTCCGACTGGCTGGTCAGGCGGATCGCGAGGTCTCCCGCCGCCGCCGGGCCTTGGGCGAAGCGGCGGATCGCCTCGGACAGCGCGCGCTTGTCGTCCTTGACCACGAGGTCGGTAGGGTAAGTCGGCGGCTCCTGCCCTTCGTGGCCGGCGGCGCGCATGAAGGCGGGGTTGGCGAAGAGCAGGCGCCCGTCGCGGTCGGCCATGGCGAGGCCGAGCGGCAACTGGCTGAGCAGCGCTTCCAGATGCGGGGCGGAGCCGGTGCCACCGCCTCCGGTGCCGATGCCCTGCGAGGCTTCGACGACGAGCATCAGCGACGGGGTGGTGTTGGGGTCGGCCTCGTCGGTACGGTCGGGGTCGGTGACGGGGACGTGGTAGAGCACCAGCGCGCCGCCGCGCCCGCCGTCGCGTGCCCAGCCGATGCGCTCGCCCTCTTCCTGGCCGAGCAGGGCGACGAAATCGGCGCCGGTCATGTCGGCATGGGCATCGCCGGTGGCGCGCAGGGCGAAACCGGCGCTGGCGGCGCGGATGGTGCCGTCTGGATCGACGAGGGCGGCGGCGATGCCCGCCTTGGCGAGACCGCGCCCGAGCTTGCCGTCGAGTTGCGCGACGAGTTCGCCTACCGGGTCGCTCGATCCCACGGCGCTGATGCGCCAGACGAGGAAGTCGTCGCCCCGGCCGGTGCGGCGCACGTCTGCGCGCCAGTGGACGCCGTCCTCGTTGGCGATCTCGGCGGTGCCGTGGCCGTCGCGCCAGGCGCGGCGGGTAGCTTCGGCGAGGCGTTCCAGCGAGGCGGGCAGGACGGGCAGGCTGGGCGGCGCGGCGGCGGGGCCGAACCAGTTCTCGAAGCAGGAATTGGCGCAAGTCAGGCGCCCGGCACGGTCGGTGACGGCGATCGCCATGTCCGGGCGCTCGATCCCGGCGACGGTGACCGACCAGTCGGGCTGGGCGAATTCGACCTCGGCGGCGGGCACGCGGCGGCGGGCGAGCGTCCATGCACCTGCCCCGAACACGAGGATTGCGGCAAGGAACGTGCCCATCAGCAGCACGTCGCCCGAGACGATCCAGACCAGCACGGCGCTCAGAAGCAGGGCTCCGACGACGACGAGGACGTCAGTGCGCAGTCCGGGGCGCTGTAGACTGGAATTCATGCGGGGGTTTCCGTCGGGGTTTCGATGCGCTCTCTCTTCGGCCGCAGGCGGCGGGCGCGGTGCTTGTGGCCGATCCACCAGCGCCAGAACCACAAGGTCAGGAAATAGCTGACGAAAGCGGCGATCACCGACTGGATGAACAGGCCGATCACGACGGCGGGCGCGGTGTCGGAGAGCAGCCAGTGCCACCACTGCTGGAACCCGGCGCCCTCGCGCACCATCGCGTTCACGGTGGCGATGTCGGCGTGGTAGCCGAAGCTGTTGCCGATCGAGACCGCGAGCGGAAGGATGATCAGCAGCGTCGTGAACGGGTTGGAGATGAAAGTCACCGCCGCCGCCAGCGGGATGTTGCCGCGAAACGGCACGCACATCAGCGCCGCGCCGACGATCTGGACGCCCGGGATCAGCGCAAAGATGCCGATGAACATGCCCACCGCCATGCCGCGCGGGACCGAGCGGCGGGTGAAGCGGAACAGTTCCTGCCGCCGCGCGAAAGGCGCAGTGAAGCGGTTGCCCTCAAGCTGGGCGTGGGTCGGCATCTGGCGATGCAGCCACACGGACAGGCGGTGGAGGAGTGCGCTCATCCCCCGCCTCAGCCGTGGTCGCGCATGATGCGGGCCTGGTCGCGCTTCCAGTCGCGGTCCTTGATGGTCTGGCGCTTGTCGGCCGCGTTCTTGCCCTTGGCGAGCGCGAGTTCGACTTTCGCGCGGCCCCGGCTGTTGAAGTAGATCGACAGCGGCACGAGCGTCATGCCCTTGCGCTCCACCGCGCCCTGCAGACGGGAAATCTCCCGCTCGTGCAGCAGCAGCTTGCGGGGGCGCTTGGGCGTGTGGTTGAAGCGGTTGCCGTGGCTGAATTCAGGCACGTTGGCGTTGACCAGCCAGCATTCGCCGCCGCGAATCTCGGCAAAGGATTCGGCGATAGAACCCTCGCCGAAACGGAGCGACTTCACTTCGGTGCCGGTCAGCGCGATGCCGGCCTCGAACTTGTCCTCGATATGATAGTCGAATCGCGCCTTGCGGTTTTCCGCGACGGTCTTGAACTTGTCGAATACGGAGTTTTGAGGGCGTGCCATGGTCTGCCGCATGTAGGGACAAGACGGCGAAAAGAAAACGCCCCTTTGATCCGGTTTCGTCGCGCTGCGGTCGGCCGTGCAGATTAGGGCTTCGACAAGCTCAGCCTGAGCGGGTTTAGGGTTGTTGCCCTCCGCTCACCCTGAGCTTGTCGAAGGGTCAGGTACAGCCTGTCGAAGTCCCGTGCTCAAACCAGCCCGGCGTGGACCAGCGCCTCGTCCACCGACTTCATCGCCGCTTCGCCACACGTCACCAACGGCAAGCGCAGTTCGTTCTCGATCCAGTCGTGGACTTGCGCCAGTGCGTACTTGCACGGACCCGGCGAGCTGTCCTCGAACATCGCGTAGTGCAGCGGGTAGAGGCGGTCGTTCAGCTCGCGCGCCTTCTCCAGATCGTTGGCGGCGCAGGCGGCCTGGAATTCGGCGCACAGGGCCGGCGCGACATTGGCGGTGACGGAAATGCAGCCGACGCCGCCCGCCGCGTTGAACGGCAGAGCCAGTTCGTCGTCGCCGCAAAGCTGTACGAAGTCCTTGCCGATGCCCATGCGGTGATCGGTCACGCGGCTGAGGTCGCCGCTGGCGTCCTTGATTGCGATGAAGCGGCCGGGGAAGCGGCGGGCGAGTTCGCAGACCGTCTCGGGCAGCAGGTCGGTGACGGTGCGGCCGGGCACGTTGTAGAGCACGATCGGCAGGTCGTTGTTCTCGGCAAGGTAGCTGAAGTGCGCCAGCAGGCCCGCCTGGCTCGGGCGATTGTAGTAAGGCGCGACCAGCAGCGCGGCGGCCGCGCCGCACTTCTTCGAGAAGTTCATGTGCAGCAGCGCGTTCATCGTGTCGTTGCTGCCGCAGCCCGCGATGATCG
Organism: Novosphingobium sp. FG90; assembly: GCF_057808725.1. Classification (NCBI taxonomy): domain Bacteria; kingdom Pseudomonadati; phylum Pseudomonadota; class Alphaproteobacteria; order Sphingomonadales; family Sphingomonadaceae; genus Novosphingobium; species Novosphingobium sp. FG90. The sequence goes on along the minus strand of NZ_JBMDIO010000004.1, from coordinate 210,395 downwards.
GCACGCGGCCCGCCGCCTGCTCGATGCAGACTTCGATGACGCGATGATGCTCGGCATTGGACAGCGTCGAGTTCTCACCCGTGGTGCCGCAGGGAACGAGCGCCGAGGAGCCCGATTCGATCTGCCAGTCGACGAGGCGGCGGAAAGCCTGTTCGTCGAACGCCCCGTCGCGAAACGGTGTGACAAGCGCGGGAATCGAGCCGGAGAACATGGACTTTACCTCTTAGCGATGCTCAATGATCGCTCAGCCGGGGAACAACCCCGCTTGCCGAGCGTCACGTTCAGCGCCTGATAAGGAGCCTCTTGAGAAAATGTCCAGCATGTTGCGCGCCCCCCACCTGCTGCTGAGCATTTCTTTCGCCGTTTTCGCCGTTCCCGCACTCGCACAATCGACGTCTACTTACGGGACGCCCGATGGTCGCGAGTGGGATGCGGCGCGGGCGCAGTCGATGCAGACGCACGACATGAACGTCCACCAGTCGATCGACCAGTGGAAGCTGCTCAGTGCCAACGACCGCATGGGCTTTGCCGCCTACACCTCGTTCCTGCTGACGTATCCGGGCTATCCGCAGCAGGACAAGATCAGGGGCTATGCCGAAAAGGCGCTGCTGACCGAATCGCCCTCGCCGCAGGCGGTGATCGGCTATTTCGACCGCTTCGCGCCGATCGGCAGCCGTGCAGCGGGCCGCTACGCCGTGGCGCTCTCGACGATGCGCCGCGCCGATGCCGCGACCAATGCCGTCGCCGCCTGGCGCATGGGCGCGCTGATCGATTCGGACGAGGCCGCCCTCCTCGGCCTCTACCGCAACCAGTTCACCGCCGCCGACCACGACGCGCGCATGGATGCGCTGCTGTGGCAGGGCGAAACCGCGCAGGCCGAGCGGCAGATTTCGTTCGTCTCCGCCGCGCGCCGCGCCGAATTCATGGAGCGGCTGACGATGCTGCAGGGCTCCGCCCCCGGCACGTTGGGCATGAGGCTGCCCTCGGGCATCGCTTCCGATCCGGGCTACGTCTACAACCGCGCGGTGCAGGCGCGCCGTTCGGGCAACAGCGCAGGTGCGATAAGCCTGCTCGCCGATCGCCCGCCGCTGTCGCGTCCGGTCACGCAGCCGGAAATGTGGGTGCGCGAACTGCTCACTGCCGCGAAGGCCGCCGATGCCTCCAGCGCCGTGCGCATCGCCGCCTCGATCGACGACGCCTTCGCCCCCGGCACCGACGTCAGCCGCCAGTCCTTCCGGGTGCGCGACGACTACACTACGCTGATGTGGCTGGGCGGGACCAAGGCATTGTGGAGCCTGTCCAGCCCGCGTCAGGCCGCACCGCTGTTCTATCGCTACGGCGCCGCCGCGCAGACGCCGGGCACGCGCTCCAAGGGCTTCTACTGGGCAGGCCGCGCCGCCGCGATGGGTGGCGACACGGCAGGCGCCAACCGCTATTTCGAGATGGCGGCGCAGTATCCGCAATACTTCTACGGCCAGCTTTCGCTCGAACGGCTGGGCCGCCCGATCCCCAACCTCGACACCCGGCCGAGCGCGGTGCCGAGCATGGCGCAGCGCACCTCCTTCGCCTCGCTGCCGATCACCCGCGCGGTGCGTGACGTCGCCCGTGATGCCGACTGGCGCACCGGCGTTCAGTTCTACCGCGAGATTTCCAATCAGGCCGAAACCGCCGAGGACTACGTGCTCGTCGCCGATCTGGCGCGCGAGATCGGCCGCCGCGACCTCGCCGTGATCATGGGCCAGAGCGCACACGCAGGCGGGTTCGACCAGTTCGGCAAGATTTCCTTCCCGCTGGTACCGACCCCGCAGGGCACCGACTGGACGATGGTGCACGCCCTCGCCCGGCAGGAAAGCCAGTTCGCCCAGAACGCCCTTAGCCACGCTGGCGCACGCGGCCTCATGCAGCTGATGCCCGGCACCGCGCGTGAACAGGCGGGCAAGATGGGCCTTGCCTACAATCAGGACTCGCTGATCAGCGATCCCAGCTACAACATCCTGCTGGGCGACGCCTATTTCCGCCGCGTGAAGGACTACTTCGGCGGTGCCCTGCCGCTGGCGATTGCAGCCTACAATGCCGGGCCGGGCAACGTGAACAAGTGGCTGCGCGCCAATGGCGATCCGCGCACCGGCTCCGTCGAATGGCTCGACTGGCTGGAGCAGATCCCGATCTACGAGACCAAGAACTACGTCCAGCGCGTGCTGGAAAACGCCGTGGTCTACGAGACGATGTATCCGGAGAAGTCCGACTACAACGGCGCCAACAAGCTATCACGCCTGATGCCGGGCAAGCGCACGCCGGGCTGATCGGTTTGCGCCTCCGGTGATGTATCTCGAACATGCGCTGCTGGCGCTGGCGGTGCAGGCCATCGTCGCCCGGCTCACCGGGAACTGGTGGACCGGCGCAGCGCTCGCCAGCGCCTATTTCATCGGGCGCGAGGCGGCGCAGGCGGAATATCGCTGGATCGAGCAGTTCGGCCACGGCCTGCGCGCGAACATGCCGTGGTGGGGGCCGTTCGACCTGCGGGTCTGGCCCAAGCTCGACCAGTGGATCGACTGGATCGGCCCGCTCGTGAGCACCTGCTCGCTGGCATGGTTGATGACGCGCAAACGCCGCTTCTAATCGCGCGACACTCGCCTTATCAGCGGCGGCATGAAACCCGCCGGTCCTCCCATCTCTCCTTCAGGCATGGCTGCCCTGCGCGCCCGCTACGACCACCTGCTCGGCAAGGAGCGCCCCGAGATCGTCGAGATCGTGTCGTGGGCGGCGGGCAACGGCGACCGCTCCGAGAACGGCGACTACCTCTACGGCCGCAAGCGCATGCGCGAGATCGACCGCGAACTGGCCTTCCTCGCCCGCCGCATGAAGGCACTGCGCGTCGTCGATCCCGCCGAGCAGACCGAGCGCGGCAAAGTGTTCTTCGGCGCCACCGTCGAACTCGCCGACGAGGACGACGAGCGCCTGACCATCACCATCGTCGGCGATGACGAACAGGACGCCTCGACCGGCCGCATCGGCTGGAGCGCTCCGATCGCCCGCGCCCTACGCGGTGCAGGCGTAGGCGACCTGCGCATCGTGCGCCTGCCGTCGGGCGAGAAGGAATGGGAGATCATGGCGGTAAGTTACCCATGATCGAACTGAGCGTAGAGGCCATCGGCTTCCTCATCGCCATCGCCTTTCTTGCAGGCGGGATCGACGCGCTGGCAGGTGGCGGCGGGCTGCTGACGATCCCCGCGCTGATGGCAGCGGGCATACCTCCGGTCTCGGCGCTGGCGACCAACAAGCTGCAGAGCACCATCGGCACGTCCTCCGCCTTCCTGACCTTCCACCGCGCCGGGCATGTCGACCTCAAGGCCTTCGCCTTTCCGGCGCTCGGCGCCTTCGTCGGCTCGGTAGCGGGCGGAACGGCGGTGCAGTTCGTCGACCCCAAGTTCCTCGCCGCCTTCGTGCCGGTGCTGCTGATCGCGATGGGCCTCTACTTCCTGCTCGCCCCGCCGATGAGTGAGGTCGATCGCCACGCCCGCGTCGGCCGCGTGGGGCTGACGCTGATCACCACCGGCATCGGTTTCTACGACGGCTTCTTCGGCCCCGGCACCGGCTCGTTCCTGACGACGGCGCTGGTGGCGCTGGGCGGGCTCGGCCTCGTGCGCGCGATCGCCAATACCAAGTTCCTGAACCTGTCCACCAACGTCGCCGGGCTGCTGGCGATGATCGCGGGCGGCAAGGTACTGTGGCTACTGGGCGCGGGCATGGCGGCGGCGAACGTCGCAGGCAACCAGGTCGGCGCGCGCCTCGCGATCCGCTACGGAGGCAAGGGCGTGCGGCCGCTGCTCGTCGTCATGTCCTTCGCGCTGACGGTGAAGCTGCTCTCCGACCCGAAGAACCCGCTGTGGAGCCTGTTCTGAAATGCTTCGTTTCGCGGCCCTGCTGACCCTGTCATGCCTCGCGTTTGCCGCGCCTGCCGAGGCCCGCGAGAGCCTCGGCCTCTACGGCACATGGGGCGCATTTCGCGATCCACTGGTTCCGCGCTGCTATGCCATCGCCAAGGCCGAGCCGAGCGCGAAGCGGCGCGATTACCAACCTTACGCGGCTATCGGCACATGGCCCCGACGCGGCGCGCGCGGACAGGTTCATTTCCGGCTCTCCCGCAAGCTCGCCCAGAATGCGGTGATCACCCTGCGTATCGGCGACCGACGCCTGCAACTGACCGGCGGCGGCGGCGATGCATGGCCGCGCAGCGATGCCGACAACGCCGCGATCACCGCCGCCATGCGCTCTGCCCGCTCGATGACCATCGGTGCGCGCGACAGCCGGGGCCTGCCTTTCGGCGATACCTATGTCCTGCCCGGCGCGGCCTCGGCGATGGACGCCGCGCTGATAGGCTGCGCCCGGCTCAGATAGAAGAAGGGCGGAGCCGCAGCCCCGCCCTTCCCTCGCCATGAGGCCGTGAAGCCTTAGAAGCGCACGCCCACGCCCGCCATGACCTGATGACGGTCGAGGTCGAGGCCGAAGCGCTGGCTGTCGGGGATCTCGTTCGTGTAGTCGATCTCGCCCTTGCTGTAGTTCGAGTAACGGTATTCGAGCTTGGCGAAGACGTTGTTCGTCACCGCCTGCTCGACGCCCGCGCCGATGCGCCAGCCGTCGGCATCGATGTCGCGGTTGGTCTCGACGGTGCCGAAGGTGCTGTTCACGTCGAACTTGGCGTTGGTGTAGCCGCCCTTGGCATAGAGCATCGTCTTCGGGCTGATCACGTAGCCGACGCGCGCACCGACGTAGAGGTCGCGGTTGGTCTTGACGTTGCCGAGGCCGAAGCCCTCGAAGTCGCCGTCGTTGAACTTGGTCTTGGCGGTGGACCACGTCACTTCGGCCTCGGGACCGAACACCAGATTGCCGGCTCGGAAATCGTAACCCGCACCGACGCCATAGGTGAAGCCGTCGATCGACTGATCGTTGTCCTCATTGACGTCGTCATCGACGCTGCTCCCCGCCTTGGTCACGTCGTAACCACCCAGGGCCTCGACGTGGAATTGCGAGAACGGATCGACCGGGGCGACGTTCTGCGCGAAGGCCGGAGCGGCCGAGGCCATCGCGGTTCCTGCGGCGAGACAAACAAGGATCTTCTTCATAAACGGTACTCCAAAAACGATCCCGTGAGGCGGGCTGTTCCCGCTTGCCCATCGGGCTTCCAGCAAGCGGGTCGCCCCGCCTTGGAATGGTCAAAAGCGGATGGACCGCCCGGAGTTTCCTGAACCTAACACAACGAAAACGTTGATGTTTTTTGGCAACACTGCGTCGATGGACGGAGTTCTCCGCGCGATGTGTGACGGGAACCTGACCAAGCGCTCACCGTTCGCGTAGGCTCGCGCGGGCGGGCATCTTCCGTTTCGGGGCGATATGCACTATATGCCCGCCGATCATGTCAGAGCAGCACACCTCCACCGCAGCGGTTTCGACCGCCGCCGGCCTCACGCCGATCCCGGGCAACGTCGACCCGATGACCGTGGCGCGTCCCTCCCTGGTGGACGGCGTGACCCCGCGCGAAGACGGGCGTATCGACCTCATCGGCCTACCCAAGAAGCGCATCGCCGAGCTGTTCGAGGGCGCGGGACTGGACGTAAAGGCCGCCAAGCTGCGCGCCAAGCAGGTCTACCACTGGCTCTACCACCGCGGCGTGACCGAGTTCGAGGCGATGACCGACATCGCCAAGACCATGCGCCCCTGGCTGGCCGAACGCTTCGTCATCGGCCGCCCGGAGATCGTGGAGGCGCAGCATTCCAGCGACGGCACCCGCAAGTGGCTGCTGCGCACGGCGGACGCGCACGACTTCGAGATGGTGTTCATCCCCGACGCCGATCGCGGGACGCTCTGCGTCTCTTCGCAGGTCGGCTGCACGCTCAACTGCCGCTTCTGCCACACCGGCACCATGCGCCTCGTGCGCAACCTGACGGTGGGCGAGATCGTCGGCCAAGTCATGCTGGCGCGCGATTCGCTTGGCGAATGGCCCAAGAGCGCCGACGATAGCCGCCTCGCGACGATGGCGGGCCTCGATGATGAAGAAGACGAGGGCTCCTACACCTCGGACGGGCGCCTGCTGACCAACATCGTGATGATGGGCATGGGCGAGCCGCTCTACAACTTCGACAACGTGCGCGATGCGCTCAAGCTGGTGATGGACGGTGACGGCCTCGCCCTGTCGAAGCGCCGCATCACCCTCTCCACCTCGGGCGTGATCCCGCAGATGGAGCGCTGCGGCGAGGAGATCGGCGTGAACCTTGCCGTCTCGCTTCACGCGGTGACCAAGGAAGTGCGCGACGAGATCGTGCCGGTGAACAAGAAGTACGGCATCGAGCAGCTGCTGCAGGCCTGCGCCGACTATCCGCGCGCTTCCAACGCCCGGCGTATCACTTTCGAATACGTGATGCTCAAGGACAAGAACGACAGCGACGACGACGCGCGCGAGCTGGTCCGCCTGCTCAAGCACTACAAGCTGCCCGCCAAGGTGAACCTGATCCCGTTCAACCCCTGGCCCGGCGCGCCTTACGAATGCTCGACGCCCGAGCGCATCCGCTCGTTCTCGGAAATCGTGTTTCAGGGCGGTATCTCCGCGCCGGTCCGTACCCCGCGCGGGCGTGACATCGATGCGGCCTGCGGTCAGCTCAAGACGGCGGCGGAAAAGAAGAGCCGCGCCGAGATCGACCGCCTGCTGGCGGAGAAGGAAGCGGCGCTGCTGGGCTGAGCGGCCCGCGCCCCGCACGCCGGGGCTTCGACAAGCTCAGCCTGAGCGGGAACCGCACTGTTCGCCGTTGCGAGCGGGAGTTTTTACAAAACCCCGCTCGTCCTGAGCTTGTCGAAGGACCGTGCGCGAGGCTGCGGCCTCACTGATCCCCGGTAAGCGCCGCGACCAGTTCCTTGACCTTCTTCTGCCGCCACTGCGGCGTCGGCGCGACCAGCCAGTAGCCACGACGGCTCGGCGTCGGCTCACCCACCGCGGCATCACGCCCTGCAACACCCGCCGCAAGCAGCGCCGGAATGCGCGCACGACCGATTCCGGCGAGCGCAGCCGCGATCGCCTGCCCGGCATCGCTGACCAGGACCGGCGGCTTGGCTTCCTCGCCCTCCCCGTCCGGCTCGGGGTCGCCCGGCCAGCCGATCCAGTCGCCCGAGCCCACTTCGACCCATTCGGCCGCCCCCAGCGCCACGCCTTCGAGGTCGCCCGGACCATCGGTCCAGCGCACCGCGAGGTCGAGGTTCGCTTCGGTAAAGTCAGTCAGTTCGCCATCGACGAGCACGTAGCGCACCTGCGGATTGGCGGCGCGGAACGCAGCAAGACGCGGCGCCAGCCAGGCGGCGAAGAATTCGCGCGGGGCAGCGATGGTGTAGACGTGGCTCGACTGGCCCGCCTGCATCGCCTGCACCGCATCCTCGAAATGGAGGAACCCGCTGCGCAGCGCGGCAAGGCCGGCGCCCGCCTCTTCGGTCAGTTCCAGCCCCTTGCTGGTGCGGCGGAACAGCACCACGCCGAGCAGGTCTTCCAGCGCGCGGATCTGCTGGCCGACGGCGGCAGGCGTCACCGCCAGCTCGTCGGCAGCACGAGTGAACGAGAGATGGCGCGCCGCTGCGTCGAAGACGCGCAGGGCGTTAAGGGGCAGGTGCGTGCGCTTCATGACGCTTCCCTAAGCGCCACATTCGCGCGGGGCAATATCAGCCTGCAGTCGCGGGCGCCGCGAGCGGAAAGAACGGGATATTCGCGCGGAACTGCTCGCCATCGTCGCGGCGGAAGGTGTAGTACCCCTCCATCGAGCCCTGCGGCGTGGAGAGCGGACAGCCCGAGACGTAATCGTGGCTGCGGCCCGGTTCGAGCACCGGCTGTTCGCCGACGACGCCTTCGCCCTCGACCACATCGACCTTGCCGTTGGCATCGGTGATGCGCCAATGGCGGGTCATCAGCTGGAGCGTGTGGTCGGTCTCGTTCTCGATCCGGATGTGGTAGACCCAGAACCATTTCCCCGCCTCGATACGCGATTGCTCGGGCAGGAAATTGACGGCCACGCGAACGGTGAGGCCGTCAGTGATCGCGGAGTGCTGGAACAGTTCCTTCATGATACGGGCAACCTAACCACGATTCTTTCAGGCTACAACCGTGTAGAAGTGGACAAGGTTCCGAGGGTAAAAAGCGATCCGCCCGAGCCCTACGCCACAGTCACCCTGAACTTGTTTCAGGGTCCATCATGCAGCGCAGGCCAATGCTCGCGGCAGCAAACCGCTTTCGCCGATGGTGATCCGGACTTTCCGATCAAACCGCGGGATGGACCCTGAAACAAGTTCAGGGTGACGAAGAGTATGGAGAGGCGCCGAGGAGGGAAGCCCCCTCCTTAAAGGCCGATGGCCTTCAACGCCTGATCCATGTCTTCCTTGAGGTCTTCGATATCCTCGAGGCCGACGTTGATGCGCAGCATGCCTTCGCCGATGCCCATCGCCTCGCGGCCTTCCGCCCCCATGTTGTGGTGCGTGGTCGAGGCCGGGTGGCACATCAGCGAACGCGAGTCGCCGATGTTGTTCGATATGTCGATGAGCTTGAGCGCATCGAGCAACCCGTGTGCCTGTTCGCGGCCGCCGTCGAGCACGAAGGAGAAGATCGGCCCGCAAGCATCCATCTGCTTCATCGCCAGCGCCTGCGCCGGGTGGCTGTCGAGCCAGGGGTGCAGGATCGTGGGCACCCGATCTTCCATGAACTTGCCGAGAGCCAGCGCGTTCTCGCTCTGCTTCTTGGCGCGCAGGTCCAGCGTCTCGAGGCCCTTGAGCACGACCCAGGCGTTGAACGGCGAGAGGTTCGGCCCGGTGTTGCGCTGGAACGGCAGCAGCACGTCGTTGATGAAGGCTTCCGATCCGCAGACGGCGCCAGCAAGGACGCGGCCCTGCCCGTCCATCAGCTTGGTCGCGGAGTAGGCGACGACATCGATGCCGAACTCCATCGGCCGCTGCAGCGCGGGCGAGCAGAAGGCGTTGTCGACGACCGTGGTGATGCCGTGCGCCTTGGCGATCTCGGCGATGGCGGCGAGGTCGGCGACGCCCATGGTCGGGTTCGCCGGGGTCTCGAAGAAAAAGACCTTGGTGTTGGGGCGGATCGCCGCTTCCCACTGCGCGGTGTCACCGGCGTCCACCAGCGTCACCTCGACGCCGAAGCGCGGCAGCAGGTGGTCGCCCAGCCAGCGGCACGAACCGAAGGCGGCGCGCGCGCTCACCATGTGGTCGCCCGCCGAAAGCTGGCACAGCAGCGCAGCGGTCATCGCCGCCATGCCGGTGGCCTGAGTGCGGCACGCCTCGGCGCCTTCGAGGAGAGCGATGCGCTCCTCCAGCATCGCCACCGTCGGGTTCTGCAGGCGCGAGTAGGTCATGCCTTCCTCGTCGCCCTGGAAGCGGGCGGCGACCGTGGCGGCATCGTCGTAGCTGTAGCCCGACGTCAGGAACAGCGCCTCGCTGGTCTCGCCCATTTCCGAGCGCCAGGTGCCTCCGCGGATGGCGCGGGTTGCGGGGCGCCAGCTCTGGGTCTGGCTGCGGTCCTGTCCGGTGGTGCGTTTCATAGCGCAAGCCTCTAAGGGTGCGCGCGAGTCTGTGCAAGCGCGCTTGCCCAAACCCGCGCCCCACTTTATCCGCGCATCCGATGCCCCTCTCACGTCAGAATCGCGATCCGCTCGGCTGGTGCCTTCTCATCGTCGCGGCGTTCCAGGCGCTGGTGCTGTGGCGGCTGACGATACCCTCGCGCTATTACTTCGACGAGGTCCACTACGTCCCCGCCGCGCTCAAGCTGCTGGAACTGATCCCCGCCAACCGCGAGCATCCGTTGTTCGCCAAGGAAGTGATAGCGACCGCCATCCACTTCCTCGGCGACAAGCCGCTGGCATGGCGAATCGGCCCGGCACTGTTCGGCGGGCTTGGCCTGTTCGCCTTCGCGCGGCTGGTCTGGCATGTCACGCAGCTGCGCCGAGCGACGGTGCTGGCGACGGCGCTGCTGGCCACAAACTTCATGTGGTTCGTCCAGAGCCGCATCGCCATGCTCGACATGATCGCGGCGGGCCTATGCATGGTCGGCCTGTGGCAGTTCGCGGCCGCATGGCGGGCGAAGCGCACCAGCATCGCGCGGGTGCATCTGATCCTGAGCGGCGTTGCGCTCGGCCTGTCGCTGGGCGCGAAGTGGAGCGGCGCTCCGGCGCTGGCGATGCCGGGCCTCGCCTTCCTGGCGATGCGTATCGCGGATACCGGACCGGTCTTCATCGGCAAGCGCGGAGCCGGGCCGATCAAGGGCGTGAGCCTGATCGAAGCCGCACTGTGGCTCGGCCTGCTGCCGATCGCGGTCTACTGGGCGACGTTCATCCCGGCGATGTTCTATCCGCACCACACGCTCTCGCCCTGGGGCTTCGTCGAGCAGCATGAACTCATGGTGCGCCTGCAGGACAGTGTGAAGAAGCCGCACCCTTACAAGACCTACTGGTATCAGTGGATCGTCGACTGGCGGGGCATCTGGTATCTGTTCCAGAACGTCGACGGCGCCCATCGCGGCGTGGTGATGATCGGCAACCCCATGGCGATGATCGCCGGGCTCCTCGCGTTCTTCTGGAGTGTGTGGGCCGCGCTGTTCCACCGCCGCCGCGACGTGCTGTTCTTCGCCGTGCTCTACTTCGTGTGCGTGGGCATGTGGGCGGTCAACGGCAAGCCGGTGCAGTTCTACTACCACTACCTCCTGCCCGGCGCATTCCTGATGGCGCTGCTGGCGCTCGGCCTCGACGCCTTGTGGGACCGGCGCGACCGCTGGCGACTGGTGGCGCGGTGGGTCTTCGGCCTAGCGCTGGCGCTGTTCGTGGTGTTCTACCCGATCATCTCGGGCTGGCCGCTGCCGTTCAAGGACGCCTACAACGTGTGGATGTGGCTGCCCAGCTGGCGGTGAGCCTCAATTCCTCCCCGAGCTTGTCTCGGGGAGGTGGCAGCGCGAAGCGCTGACGGAGGGGCGAAGTTTGCGAGTTCCCCCTCCACCACTCGCTACGCGAGCGGTCCCCCTCCCCGAGACAAGCTCGGGGAGGAACAAAAAAAAAGAGCGGACCGTTTGGCCCGCTCTTTCGTAAATTCCAGCGCTGAAACGCGAAGCTCAGTACTTGCCCCAGACAAACTTCGACGAGAGCGCGAAGTTGAATACCGAGGCCAGCAGCACGCCGGTGATCACCGCCAGCACATCATGGATGCCGATGGTCTTGAGCACGGCGGCCGAACCGATGTTGGTCAGCAGGCCCAGCGAGCAGGTCAGCGCGAACTGAGCCCAGCCCCGCATCAGCGGCGCGAAGCCGCGCAGGCGCTTGTCCGAATAGGTCAGCTCGTTGTTGAGCACGAAGTTGAACGTCATCGCCACCAGCGCGGCGATCGTGTTCGAGATGTTGAAGGTCGTGCTCTCCGACCAGTTGCCGTAGACGAAACGCTCGCCGAAGACGACGTGGAGCATCACCCACAGCACGGCCAGCTGCACCACCACGCCCATGGCGCCCACGGTGCCGAACAGCGCGAAACGGGTCGGGATGATCCGCCCCAGCCACTTGTCGTAAAGCCCTACGAGGAATTCGAACACGACGGTCTGGTCCAGCTTGCTTTCGCCTTCTGCTCGCGCGGCGAAGTTGAGGGGGAATTCCTTGACGCGCAGCGGAGTGTCCACCGTCGCCAGGATGTCGAGCAGGATCTTGAAGCCCACGCCGGAAAGGCGGTGCGCGTCGGCGCGCAGGGTCTGGGTGCGCAGCATGAAGAAGCCGCTCATCGGGTCGGTCAGTTCCACCCCGGTCACCTTGTTGGCGATACGGTTGGCGAAGCCCGACGCCTTGACGCGGTCGGGGCGGCCCCATGCCTCGGTGCTCGCGCCCTCGGCGAAGCGCGATGCATAGGCGAGGTCGTATTCGCCCGAGGTGATCGCCGCGAGCATGCCCGGCAGCAGCGCCGGATCGTGCTGGTGGTCCGCGTCCATCACCGCGACGACGGGCGCGGCGGTGGAGCACATGCCCTCGATCGCGGCGCTGGCAAGGCCACGGCGGCCAATGCGCTGGATGCAGCGCACGCGCGGGTCCGACAGCGACAGACGGCGCGCCTCGTCCGAGGTGCCGTCGGGGCTGTTGTCATCGACGTAGATGGCTTCCCACGCGATTCCGGCGAGCGCCTTGTCGAGTCGCTCGATCATCGTCGCGATGTTCTTGCGCTCGTTGTAGGTCGGCAGGACCACCGCCAGTTCAAGCGGCTTCGCCTGCGGCGAAACGGCGCGAACGGCGGCTTCGGAAGCCTGCGCGAGATCGGTCGTGGAAATGTTCATGCGCCCTGTTTTTACGTGGTAAACGTCAAGAAACGATTATTGCGTGTCCGCGCAACCTTTACAGGCGCGCGAGCACCGCGTCACCGATTTCCTTCGTGCCGGCCGAACCGCCCAGATCACCGCCCTTGATGCCGTCGGCCAGTGCGGCGGCGACAGCGGCTTCGACGCGAGCCGCTTCGGCTTCGAGACCAAAGGAGTGGCGCAGCAGCATGGCGGCCGAAAGGATCGTCGCCATCGGGTTGGCAAGGCCCTTGCCCGCGATGTCCGGGGCCGAGCCGTGGATCGGCTCGTAGAGGCCGAAGGTGCCTTCCGCGAGGCTGGCCGAGGCGAGCAGGCCGATCGAACCGACGCACATGCTGGCCTGATCCGAAAGAATGTCGCCGAACAGGTTGCCGGTGACGATGACGTCGAAGGCGCCGGGGTTCTTCACCAACTGCATCGCCGCGTTGTCGACGTACATGTGGGTGAGTTCGACGTCGGGATATTCGGCCGAGACCTCGATCACCACGTCGCGCCACAGCTGCGAGGTTTCCAGCACGTTGGCCTTGTCGACCGAGCACAGCTTCTTCGAACGACCCTGCGCGGCCTTGAAGCCGGCGTGCGCGATGCGGCGCACTTCGTCCTCGGCGTAGGACATCATGTCCCAGCCCTGACGACGGCCGTCTTCGAGGGTGCGGGTGCCCTTCTCGCCGAAATACACGTCGCCGTTGAGTTCGCGCACGATCAACAGGTCGATCTTGCCCGAGACTTCGGGGCGCAGGGTGGACAGGTCCTCAAGGCCCTTGAACACCGTCGCCGGCCGCAGGTTGGCGAACAGGCCCAGTTCCTTGCGCAGCCCCAACACGGCCTGTTCGGGGCGCAGCGCGCGCTCCAGATGGTCGAGCGAGAAGTCGCCAACCGCGCCGAACAGGATGGCGTCAGACGAGCGCGCGATTTCCAGCGTCACGGGCGGCAGCGGGTGGCCATGCTTGCGATAGGCCGCGCCGCCGACGTCGCCCTCGACCATCTCGAGACCGTCGATGTTCAGCGCTTCGAGCACGCGCACCGCCTCTGCAGTCACTTCAGGACCGATTCCGTCTCCGGCAAAAACAGCGATGCGCATGTGTCGTCTTCCTCAGTTACCGATCCGTGCCAGCCGCTCGCGCAGCAGGGTGCGCGCCGCCATAACGTCTCTTCTGCGATCGGCAAGCGGGTAGCGGGCCAATTCTCGACCAATGGCATCGAAGGCGCAGAGCATGGCGGGCCAGTCGTCATCCGGCGGGCGGCCTACTTTCACGCCGTAGCCGAGTTCGCGCAGCACCAGCACCTCGTAGCGCAGAAGGCCGATCGCCCACCCCCTTGCGGACGGCGCGACGCAGATCGCCTCCAGCACGCCCGAAAGTGCATCATAGAGCGCGGGAAACGGCTGGCGCTCGGGCAGCACGGAGGCGGCAAGCACAGTAGCCCACCCGATCGCAGCGGCAGGCAGCGGCTCGGTGATCCACGGTGCGCGGCTGTGCAGCAGTTCGACGCGGGCAAAAGGCAGCTGCGTCTCGGATTTGGAGCGGACGTCCGCCTCGACGGTATTGCCGGGGATCAGGACGGGTCGCAGTTCGCGCCCCCTGCCCCCCGCGACGAACGCCGCGACGAGGCCGTGCTCGGCGGTCAGCAAGCGCGCGATGACAGCGGTTTCGCCATGCGGCAGGGCGGCGCAGACAAGGGCGGGAGCGCGGAAATGCATCGCGCCCTCCTCTGGCCGGTCAGCGCCTCAGTTGCAAACGTCCTGCGCTTCGGCCTGCTTGTCCTTGGTGATGAGGGGGTTTTCCGCGCGGCCCATCGTCCAGTTGCGCCCCAGGCGCACGGTCTGGTTGGGCGCGCACCAGATCTCGCCCGAATTGTCGAGCGCTGTGACCCAGATCAGATTGTGCTCCTGCCCATAGTCGATCATGCCGATGGCATAGCCATCGCCCTTGCCGACAACGTGGAGCGGTATCGTGGGATTGAGCTGCGTGAACATCGTGTCCCTCTTGCTGGGCCTTCGCGATGTTCAACCCTGCGTGCGCGAGAAACGTTCCCGGCACACACATCTCGGTCAATCAGTTAGCGCCCAGCTTCGCTTCGATCGCGTCGAGGCGCGCCTTGAGCGACTCGGTCTCGGCGCGCGCGGTGGCGGCGAGTTCCTTGACCGCGTCGAATTCCTCGCGGCTGACGAAGTCCATGTCGCCCATGAACTCCTTCACACGCTCACGCGCGGAATCGCGGGCTTCGCGGCCCATGCCCGCCAGAGTGCCGGCGGCGCTGTTCAACATCTTGGCGAAGTCGGCGACGAAGGGGTTTTCGCTTTGCATGGGCGCTAGATGGAGCCTCATGGCGCCCCGTGCAAGAGGTATACGCAAAGGGGATCAGATGTCGAACCGCTCCACCGCGCCCGAACGCTGCGCCCCGTCCATGCCGGGATTGGCCTGGAGGAACGCGAAGTTCAGGTACGTCGCGAAGACCAGCCAGAGCAGGTAAGGCACCAGCAGCGCGGCTGCCACCGGCCGCACACGGGCGAACAGCACCGTCGCCACGACCGCCGCCAGCAGGATCGCCGCGATCAGCACCAGGGCCGCGCTCATCCGGTGCATCCCGAAGAACACCGGCGACCAGGCAAGGTTCAGCACGAACTGCACCGCAAAGGCGAGCACCGCGATTGCGCGCCCACGCGCACCACGCGCCGCCAGCACCATTGCCAGCGCCACGCCCATCATCACGTAGAGTATGGTCCATACGATGCCGAAGGTCACCGGCGGCGGGAAGGCTGCCGGCTTCGCCAGTTCGTCGAACCACGGGTTGCCCGGCCCGCTTCCCGCCAGTTGTCCGGAGAGGAAACCCAGCAGCACGACCACGGGTACGCACACAAGAAGCCAGCGCAGGAAGCTGGCGCGCAACTGGCCGGGGGAAGCTAACAGAGTCATGCGCGAGAAAGGTCCCGAATCAGGAATTTACCCAAGAATGGCGCGGTTTGTGGTACGCGACAGGTCTCTGCGCAATCGTTAGCGAACCACCGTAACGACAGATTCAGTCGCCCCGGTGTGCCGAAACGAGAAATTCCACGTTTCCTTCCGGCCCCTTGATCGGGCTCTCGACGATGCCCTGGATCTGCCAGCCGTCGCCTTCGAGCCACGCCCGCACTTCCTCGCAGACGCGAGCGTGCAGCGCGGGATCGCGCACGACGCCGCCCTTGCCCACTTCGCCGCGCCCGACCTCGAACTGCGGCTTGATCAGCGCCACCACCCGGCAACGCGGCGCGGCGAGACGCAGCGGCACTTCGAGAACCTTGGCCAGGCCGATGAAGCTGGCATCGCAGACGACCCAATCGCAGGGAGCGTCGATCTGCTCGGGCGTCAGAATGCGCGCGCTGGTCTGCTCCAGCACGGTCACGCGCGGATCGGTGCGCAGCTTCCAGGCCAGCTGGTTGGTCCCCGAATCGACGGCGAACACATGGCTGGCACCGTTCGTAAGCAGCACGTCCGTAAAGCCTCCGGTCGAACTGCCGATGTCCATGGCGACCGCACCCTTCGGATCGAGGCCGAAATGCTCGATCGCATGGGCCAGCTTGATTCCCCCACGCGAAACCCAGGGATGGTCGCGCCCGCGAACCTCGATGGGAGCGTCGTCCTTCACCGACTGGCCGGGCTTGGCGATCTTGGTCTCGCCTGAGAACACCAGCCCCGCCAGCACCAACGCCTGTGCGCGGGTACGACTTTCCGCCAGCCCGCGATCGACGAGCAGCTGATCGACCCGCGTTTTCACGGGTTTCTTTTCGACGAAACGGGGCGGAAGCGGGTCGGTCATGATCAGGTACGCACTTGAGATGGGCGGCGCCTCATTCCATACCACGGGCATGAAGGCAAATCCGCGCAGCCGCACCACCGCTCTTTCCCGCCTGCTTGTTCTCGGAACGACTGCCACGGCAGCGCTCTCCGGATGCGTGCCTCCGCCGCCGAGCACGCCGACACCGCCCCCCACCGCCGCGCATGTGCCGCCGTCGCGCCCGATGCCTCAGACCACCCCTCCTCCACCGCCGGCGGCAGACTGGCGCGACGCGCCGCAGACGGCGGGCAACTGGACTTACGCCGGAAACGGCAGTGAATCGGGGGCCACGTTCGGCAACGGGCAGTTAATCGTCCAGTGCGACGCCGCGCGCACCGTCACGCTCCTGCGCGCCGCAGTTCCGAGGGCCGGTGCCGTGGGCTTCTCCATCACCACCTCGACCGGCACGCGCGCGCTAACCGGCACCGCCACACCGCGCGGCGTCGTGACGACCTTGCCCGCGCGCGATTCCGTGCTCGACGCAATGGCCTTCAGCCGGGGCCGCTTCGCCGTGTCCGTGACCGGCGAACCCACTCTCTACATGCCGAGCTGGACCGAAATCTCGCGCGTGATCGAGGATTGCCGCTGAGACCGATACGTCGGCCCGGACTTGCCGGGGCCGCGGCAGGAACAGCCTACGTTGCGGGGTGCTCAGCCAACACTGTCCTGAAGACGACCCGCCATGCCGGATAAATTCCGGAATGGCGGTAAACCGACGCCGCTTCACCACTTCAGGCCGCACTCGGGAGCCCCCAAAAGCAGCGTTTTCAAGTCACCGCGCGGCTGGGGATAACTGGCCGGAAGTACCGATCATGACCGCAAAAAATTAGTTTTCAAGACTTGTTGTGCGCTGCGGAATATACCAGATTTCACTCAAGACAACGGCCTTCGGGATACGCGCCCGGAAGCAGCCGAAGTCCCAGCCGTGAAAGCGGCGCACTATGGCTAAACAGCGCGAAAGGAGGTGATCCGATGTCTCATGGTTCAGCAGAGAGGTCGGCAATTTCCGTCGCGAGGCATTATCGCTGATACACAAGCGATAAAGGCTTCGCTGGCGGCACTTCCCGGCCGCTGACCATGCGAAGGGCCGTACCGGCAAGCCGGTGCGGCCCTTCTCATTTGTGCGCTTCTTTTTTGTGCGCTTCGTGCAGGTCGGTGCACGGATTTGCCTCGCCCGGCCATCGTGCTAAGACTGAACGCTTGAGTAGCAATATTGCTTTCGGGTTGCATTCCGTGAAATTTTCGTTCAACGGCGCAATCCAGTTGCAGACTTGAGGATACGTTCGATGGCGACTTTCGCCGATGCCGGCCTGACTTTCACCACCCTTGCCCACCCCGCCCCCGCCAGCGCCGAGACGCGCGCGGCCGTGCTGGCGAACCCGGGCTTCGGCACCAACTTCACCGACCACATGGTGACGATCGAGTGGACCGAAGGTCAGGGCTGGCATGACGCGGTAATCGGCCCTCGCCAGCCGATCCCGCTCGATCCGGCGGCTGCTGTGCTGCATTACGCGCAGGAAATCTTCGAGGGCCTCAAGGCTTACAAGCAGGCCGACGGCACCATCGCGCTGTTCCGTCCCGAAGCCAACGCCGCGCGCTTCAACATGTCGGCCGAGCGCCTCGCCATGCCCGCGCTGCCCGAGAGCGTCTTCGTCGAAGCCATCGAGAAGCTGGTGCAGATCGACCGCGCGTGGATTCCTGAGGGCGAAGGCGCCTCGCTCTACCTGCGCCCGTTCATGATCGCGACCGAGGCGTTCCTCGGCGTGCGTCCGGCCAAGCAGTACAAGTTCATCGTCATCGCCAGCCCGGCAGGCAACTACTTCAAGTCGGGCGCACCTGCCGTCTCGATCTGGGTTTCGGACTATACCCGCGCCGCCCCCGGCGGCACCGGTGCGGCGAAGTGCGGCGGCAACTACGCCGCCAGCCTCGTGCCGCAGGCCGAAGCGATCGCGCGCGGCCATGACCAGGTCGTCTTCCTCGACGCCGCCGAGCACAAGTGGATCGAGGAACTCGGCGGCATGAACCTCTACTTCGCGTTCGAGGACGGCACCCTGCTGACCCCCGAGCTGACCGGCACGATCCTGCCCGGCATCACCCGCGACAGCCTGCTCCAGCTCGCCCGCGAAGAAGGCCTGACCGTGAAGGAAGGCCGCTACAGCCTCGACCAGTGGCGTGAGGATGCCGCTTCGGGCAAGCTGATCGAGACGTTCGCCTGCGGTACGGCGGCGGTCGTCACCCCGGTCGGCAAGGTTTCTGGCCGCGATGGCGAGTTCACCATCGGCACCGGCGGCCCCGGCCAGCTGACCGGCAAGCTGAAGAACCGCCTCGTCTCGATCCAGCGTGGCGAAGCGCCGGACACCCACGGCTGGATCCGCAAGATCGGCTGAAACAGGGGATTTGGGGGAGGCTCAGTACTCCCCCTCCTCCACCGTGTTGAATTGCGGATGGATACGCTTCCATTCGTACATCCAGTCCATTCCCTCGCGCGCCCTGACCATGTCGTCCTCGCGCGGGGCAAGCGCCGCCGTCGCCTCCCGCGCGACATCCGGCAGGACCGAAGTGTCCCACCCCTGCTGCTCCACTTCATCCGCCAGTATCGCCGCGCCTGCACGGCGCAGCATGATCGGCAACCTTTCACGCAAAGCCGCGACGACCCACGGGATCATCGGCCCGTTCACGTCCGGATCGTAGCCCCAGAGCACGTTGTGCCCCTCTGCATTCAGGATGTAGTGGTAGTGCAGCACTTTGCCGAAGACGTCGAAGCGCAGGTATTCCTCGGTCCGCGCGGCATCGAAGACGTGGATGCTCGGCCCCCGGACCATGCGCTGCGGCGAATCTCCCAGCGCGCGCGCTTCCACGGCGATTGCCACCGGCCCGGCATCGAACCAGCGGGCATGGCGCTCGATCATCGGGATCAGCATGAACTTGTGATGCTGCCCCCGGATGGTCTCGACGGTGCGGTTGCCCACGGGGCGCGCGACGACAGTGGTGGTCATGCTTGAAGTCTCCCGTCGTGCTCTTTGTCCGGCAGGCGAATAGCGCGCACGAAGCCTCCCGCTGTCAACCGCGCCGCCTTGATCGAACGTCCGGACGAAGCGCCTTTATTGCCATGTCCCGACCTTGTCGGCGCCCCCTTGCGAACCTACCTGTGCGCCGTCTTCCAACTCCCAAGGAGCGTTCCCGCATGGCCGATCTCACCTATACCCCGCCCAAGGTCTGGACCTGGGACCAGCCCAACGGCGGCGAGTTCGCCAGCATCAACCGCCCGACCGCCGGGGCGCGCTTCGAACGCGAACTGCCGCGCGGTGATCACCCCTTCCAGCTCTATTCGCTCGGCACGCCGAACGGCCAGAAGGTGACGATCATGCTCGAGGAGCTGCTCGCCGCCGGATACGCCGCCGAATACGATGCATGGCTGATCTCGATTTCGGACAGCGACCAGTTCTCCTCGGGGTTCGTGTCGATCAACCCGAACTCCAAGATCCCGGCCCTGCTCGACGTGTCCGGGCCGGAGCCGGTGCGAGTCTTCGAATCAGGCTCGATCCTGTTCCACCTTGCCGAGAAGTTCGGCGCCTTCATGCCGACCTCCGGCCCCGGCCGTACCGAATGCATGAACTGGCTGATGTGGCAAATGGGCAGCGCGCCGATGCTGGGCGGCGGTTTCGGGCATTTCTACGCCTACGCGCCGGAAAAGTACCAGTACCCGATCGACCGCTACGCGATGGAGGCCAAGCGCATCCTCGACGTCGCGGACAAGCGCCTCGGCGAGACGCGCTACCTTGCGGGTGACGAGTACACCGTCGCCGACATGGCCGCCTACGGCTGGTTCGGTGGCTTCGTGCGCGGCGACGCCTACGGCGACGCGGCGACCTTCCTCGACGTGCCGAGCTACGAAAACCTCATGCGCTGGGGCACGGAACTGGGCGCCCGCGAGCCGGTGCGTCGCGGCCGCATCGTCAACCGCAAGGGCGAAGGCTTCGTCCCCGAGCGCCACAGCGCCGCCGACATCGACGCGGTGCTGAACGCCTGAGAGTGATGTGTCCGGTGCTGGGGAAAAACCTCTTCCCAGCGCCGGAACAACACGCTAAGCGCCCCTCTCCCGATCGGCAGCACTATGCGATGCCGATCCGCTGGGGCGTCGCCAAGTGGTAAGGCACCGGTTTTTGGTACCGGCATTCGCAGGTTCGAATCCTGCCGCCCCAGCCAGTTTTTCACCCAGACCCGCCTCGATCCGTTGCCTGCCTGTGTTATAGGCGCAGCACTGCCCTCGTTCGCGTGAAATGCATACGGACAAGCCGACCGCCAGACCTGCACTGGATTTCAGCGCTGCGCTCGGCGTGGCGGGAGCGGCTGCGCCCGGGCTCATCTGGGGCCTCGACTTCGCGCCCGACGGCAGCCACGAACCCGCGCCCTGTGGCCCTGCACCGGAAGGTCGGTTCCGCTGGCTGCACCTCAATCTCGCCGACCATGGTACCCGCGCATGGATCGAACAGTCGGCGCTATTCCCGGTCGGCGCGCGCGAACTTCTGCTCTCGTCCGATTCGCACCAGCGTGCCCTCGTCGAAAGCGGCGCGGTGTGCTGCATCCTCCACGATTTCGAGCGGGATTTCGACGTGCGCGCCACCGCGCGGGTCGGCGCATTACGGGTGGCGATCCTGGGCGGGCTGATTGTCACCGCCAGGCGTCATCCGTTGGGCGCGGCCGATATCGTGATGCAGCGGGTCGGCGGAGGCGCGCGGGTCACCGGGGCGGCTGCGGCGCTCGACCTGCTGGTGGGCGCGCTGGCGCAGAACATCGACATGGTCATCCGAAACCTGTCCGCCGACGTGCAGGCGGCCGAGGATGCCTTCCTCGAAGGGCATCACCCGCCGACGAGCCGCAACCTCCTCGACATCCGTCGCCGGCTGGCGCAGATCCACCGCATGCTCGACGGCGCCCAGCGCGTGTTCCGGCGCCTGGAGCAGGACGACGAACTGCCCGAGACGTTGCAGCCCACGGTCGAGAAACTGTCGCAGCGCCTGCAGGGCCTCGATGCCGACGCCCTTGCAGTGCAGGGTCAATTGCGGCTGCTGCGCGACGAACTCGACCTGCAGCAGGACCAGCGAACGAACCAGAACCTCTACCTGCTCTCGGTCATGACCGCGCTGATGCTGCCCGCCACGCTGGTGACAGGCCTGTTCGGGATGAACACCGGGGGGCTGCCCTTCAGCGGAGCGCACGGCACCCTCGTCGCCACTGGAATCGCCGCAGGCACCGCTTTGGCCACCTACCTGTTCCTCAGGAGCAAGGGGTTCTTCCGCTAGATTGCAGGAATGAGAGATTTTTTCAAAATGTTGACGTGACGGATTACAGCCATCTTTCAAGCACTTGTCACGAAGATGAGGCGAAGATGAAGGTCACGCGACTCCGGTGTCATCGAACATCCATACAACTGTCGTGATGCAGCCATATTAGCCGCCCCGAGGCAGACAAATTCTGCCAAAAAAGGGTGGAAATTCAATATGATGAATAAGGTTGTCCGCGCGACGCTGCTCGCCGGCTCGATCCTCGCCAGCATGAGCGCTTCGAACGCCTGGGCCGATGCTCCCGCCGACACAGCGGCGGACGCAGCAGCGGATTCGGGCCTTGGCGACATCGTCGTCACCGCGACCAAGCGCGAGACCAATCTTCAGGAAACCCCGATCTCGATCGCGGTCGTCAGCCAGGCCGCGCTCAAGGACCGCCATGTCCAGAGCCTTTACGATCTGGCCGACGGCGGCGTTCCCTCGCTGCGCATCGCCACTTTCGAAGCCCGCCAGAGCGCGCTGACCATCGGCATCCGCGGCATCGTGCCGCTCGACGCCAACCAGCCCGCGCGTGAGCAGGGCGTCGGCATCTACGTCGACGGCGTCTACATGGGCCGCCAGCACGGCCTGAACGCCGCGCTGTTCGACGTCGAGCGCGTCGAAGTGCTCAAGGGTCCGCAGGGCACCTTGTTCGGCCGCAACACCGAAGGCGGCGCGCTCAGCATCGTCTCGAAGGCCCCCACCGGCGAGTTCGGCGGCCGCATCGATGGCGGCGTCGGCAACTACGGCGCCTACAACGGCAGCATCCACCTCGACCTGCCCGAAGTGGCCGGTTTCTCGGTCAAGCTGGACGGCGTGCTGCAGCATCAGGACCCGACCACCAAAAACCCGCTGGAAGGTCAGGCAGGCTTCAACCAGTATCACCGCAAGGGCGGCCGCGTCGCCGTGCGCTGGCAGCCGATCGATGGCATCACCGACGACTTCTCCTACGACGTCGCGCGCGATGCCAACACGCCGTTCTACAGCCAGTTGCTGAACTACAACCCCAACGGCTGCGTCGCCGGAACGCAGGCCGCCAGCGCTGCCTGCACCCTGCCCGGCACCCAGTACACCAACCTCACCGGCACGGTTAAGCCGCTGCTTCCCGGCGTCGTCGTCAACGGCAAGACCCGCATGAAGACCGCCGACATCGGCGTGCCGCAACAGCCCAGCGTCGACAAGACCCACGGCTTCACCAACACCCTCAAGTGGACCGTCTCGCCCGAAATCGAGCTGCGCGCGATCACCGCATGGCGCGGCGTGGACGCGACGCAGTGGGACAACTCGGGCGGCGCGCACCGCGTACCGGTCGTCACCCTGACCTCTGCCTGCACCGAGGCCAAGCCCTGTGGCTTCAGCCGCTACAGCCTTGCCGACCTGCACCAGAACCAGTTCAGCCAGGAACTGCAGGCCGTCGGCACCGTGGGCAAGATCGACTACGTCGCGGGCCTGTTCTACTTCAACGAGCACGTCAGCGACGACGCGGCGACGCCGAACTCGAACGGCGTCTACCTCGATAGCGCGGGCAACCCGGTCTACACGATCCTCGACAGCTGCACCGGTTCGAGCGGCTTCGGCTCGGACGTCGGCTGCCGCTCGATCGACCGCGCCTCGGAAGTCTGGTCGAAGAGCTACGCCGCCTATGGCCAGCTGACCTACAACGCCACCGAGCAGCTCCACCTGACCGTCGGCGGCCGCTACACGCATGATGAGAAGAAGGGCGTCCTGCACTTCTCGCGCAACGTGAACTACGACGTCGATACCGCGAAGGCGGCAGCGGCGGGCTACACGCCGCTCGATAAGACGTGGAACCGCTTCAACCCGATGGCGACCCTCGCCTACGACGTGTCGGACGACCTGCACGTCTACGCGAAGTACGCCACTGGCTACCGCGCAGGCGGCGCATCCTCGCGCACCGCGAACTATCAGGCGTTCAATCCGGAAGACGTGAAGTCCTACGAGATCGGCCTCAAGAGCGACTTCTGGGATCACCGCGGCCGCTTCAATCTGGCGGGCTACATCATGGACCGCAAGAACAGCCAGGTCGATATCAGCTCGATCCAGTCCTTCAACGGTTCGAACTACAACAACCTCGTCACCATCAATGCCCCCGGCACCACCAAGATCCGCGGCATCGAGGCGGACCTGACGCTGGAGCCGATCGACGGCCTGACGCTGAACGCATCCTACGCCTACACTTACACGCACATCCCGCTTGTGCCGATCACCTACACCGGCACCAACGGCGCCAGCACCACGGTCGACCAGCAGTTCTATATCGTGTTCACGCCGCGCAATGCGGCCAGCGGCTCGATCGACTACGTGCTGCCGATCGGCGGTAACGACACCAAGCTGAAGTTCCACTTCGACGGCAACTACTCGCAGGCGACGCAGGCCTTCGACCAGTTCGCCACCAAGAACGACGCCTCGCTGATCTTCAACGGACGCATTTCGCTGGCGGATATCGGCGTGGGCAACCAGAAGCTGACGCTGGGCGTGTGGGGCCGCAACATCTTCAACGAGCAGTACGTCTTCCGCCGCGACCCGTCGAACAGCCTGCCCGGCGCGCCGACCACCAGCGTTTCGACCGGCTCGATCAGCAACATCCTGGGTGACTACGGCAACTTCAACGCGCCGCGCACCTTCGGCCTCGACGCGAGCATCGCGTTCTGACGATTTTCCCCGGCTTTCGCGGGCCGGGGGAATACCGCAGGTCGCGCGGGCGAGCATCCGCCCTTCACGATGGGACGGGCGCTCAAACCGCCCCCGCACGATCCGCTACTGGACCGGCGTGACGCCTCCCCCGCGTCACGCCGGTCTTTTTGATTTTGCGGAAAGGCACAACATAGCCCGTCATCCCAGCGAAGGCTGGGACCGCTCGCGTGTTACCTTCCGCTGTCGTTCAGACGCCCGGTCGATAGTTGGGTTTTGTCGGCCTGCGGTCCCAGCCTTCGCTGGGATGACGGGAGTGCTTCAAACCGGCAACCGCGCCACGATGCGCAGGCCCGGCCCGGCATCCTCCAGCGCCAGCGTTCCTCGATGCAGGCGCACGATCGCCTCCATCAGCGGCAGGCCCAGACCGTGTCCACCGCCCTGCCCACCGTTTTGGCCTCCCCGCTCGACACGCCCAAACCGGCGCATCACATGCTCGCGCTGGCTTGCGGGGATTCCCGGGCCATCGTCGGTGACGACAAGCACCACGGCGCCTACCTCGCGCGCGACCGAGACCCTTGTCCGCGTACCCGCAGGCGTGTGCCGGACGGCATTCTCCAGCATGTTGACCAGGAGCTGCGACAGGAGCTGCCGGTCGCCGACGAGCTTCGCCTCGTCGGCCCGTTCCATCAGCACGCGCTGGCCACGCTCCTGCGCCACGGGCTGCACCATCTCGACGATCTCGGCCGCCAGTTCACCCATGTCGAGGAGCCGGAAACCGGCGCGGCGCGAACCGTCCTCGATCTCGGCGATGCGCAGCATCGCAGCGAACATGCCCAGCAGGTCATCCGCCTGCATGCGCGCCATCGCCACCCGCTCCCGCACGGGCTCGGCGGCGGCGCTTTGCTCCAGCAGGGCGAGCTCATTGCGCAGCCGCGCCAGAGGGGTACGCATCTCGTGCGAGATGTCGTTGGAAACGTTGCGGATCTCGCCCATCAGTTGTCCGATACGGTCGAGCATGCGGTTGAAGGCGCCCGCCTGCTGGTCGAACTCGCCGCCGTCACCGGGCATCGGCACGCGCTGGGCGAGATCACCCTCGATGATCGATTCCGCCGTATGGCGCACCGCGTCGATGCGCTTGCCGACAAGTCGCCGGAATGCGAGCAGCCCGGCCAGCACCACCAGCACGATGGCGCCGAAGCCTGCAAAATAGATGCGGCGGCGCGCGGCGAAGTAATTGTCGACCGGCTCCGTCTCCGCAAAGATGGCGAGACGCATCCCGCCACCGATCTCGCGAACCCACACGCGGCCTTCGCTCAACCCCTCGATGCGATCCTGCCGATCGAGCGAGGAATAGCCCAGCGGAAGTTCCCGGTTCAGCCGCACGTTCCCAACGATGGGATTCCCTTCCTCATCGCTCAGCAGCACGCCGAGGTCGCCGGTGTCGCGCTGGCGCGCCATCTGCATGATGTGGCGGCTGAGTTCCCCGCGGTCGGGCGTAGTTCCCTGCGGCACCAGCGCCTCGCTCTCCGACTCGATGCGTTCATCTACAAGTACCCGCACCATCGACGCGGTCGCGAAGAAGGTTCCAAACCCCGCCAGCGCCGTCACCGTCAGAAACAGCGCCAGGAACACGACGGTAAGTCCGCGCAGGGATCGGGGGAGCGGCCTCATGCCCGCAGCACATACCCCATGCCGCGCACGGTGCCGATCGGGTCGTCACCATGCTGCAGCAGCTTGACGCGCAACTGGCGGATATGGGCATCGACGATGTTGGTCGTCGTCTCGAAGTCCTGCCCCCAGACCCGCTCGATCAGCATCGGCCGCGTGACCACTTCTCCGGCATCGCGCGCCAGGGCAAGCAGCAGGCGAAACTCGGTCTGCGAGAGCGCCAGCGGCTGTCCGCCGCGCCAGACCATAAGTCGGGTAGGACTGATGACGATATCGCCCGCCGCGACGGTATCGCCGGGCTGGTCGCTGGTTCGCCGTGCCCGCACCAGAGCATTGAGCCGAGCATTCAGTTCGAGCGGATCGACCGGCTTCACCACGTAGTCGTCGGCACCTGCTTCCAGCCCCTCGACCTTGTCGAGCGTCTGGCCGAGCGCGGTCAGCATCAGCACCGGCATCCCCATGCCCTGCTCGCGCATTTCACGCAGCACCGTAACGCCGTCCATGGTCGGCAGCATCCAGTCGAGCACGACCGCGTCGAACGGACGCCGGCCCAGCAGCGACAGCGCCTCCGGCCCGTCTCCCGCCGTCTCCACATCGTGCTCGAAATGCCCGAGTTGCTCCACTAGCTGACGGCGAAGATGGCGATCGTCCTCGACCAGGAGGATCTGCAGACTCATGCGGACGTGCCCCGTGTAAAAGCGCTCCGGAAAAGCGCGAGGGTGAATTGGCCCATCATAGTGCCCGGTTTCACGCATGGCCACTAGCGAGATGGCGCCGCCGGTCAGGCCGCGAAAGTCACCGTCACCCGCAGGCCCGGCTCCGCATCGCCGAGTTCGAGCTGTGCGCCCATGCGTTCGGCGGTGGACCTGACTATGGCGAGGCCGAGGCCGCTTCCGGGCGGGCCGCTCTCCCCCTGCAGACGGGCGAAGCGCGACATCGCCATCTCGCGAAGGTCAGCGGGGATGCCCGGCCCGGTGTCGACGACCGCGAGCCGGACTATGCCCGCCTCCGCGCTCAGTTCGATCTGCGCCATGCCGCCGGGGTGGTTGTAGCGGATCGCGTTGTCCACGAGATTGGAGAGCATCTCGAACACCAGAGTGCGGTGACCGTGGATGCGATATGACCCTTCCCCTGCCTCCAGCAGCAGTTCGACATCCGCCTCGATCGCCTGACGAATGCGGCGGGAGATCACGTGCCGGCTCAGTTCCCTGAGATCGATTTCATGATCGGGCGGCAACACCCCCGCCTCGTCCGCACGGGCGAGCGTAAGCAATTGTGTCAGCAGGCGTTCGAGGTGGTCGGTCGCCTCCTCGATCTCGTGCAGCGCTTCGCCGGAGCCGCGCCGCGCCAGCGCGACCTGGACTTTCAGCACGGAAAGCGGCGTGCGCATCTGGTGCGAGGCGTCAGCGGTGAACCGACGCATGCCGGTCGTGGCATCATCCAGCCGCCCCAGCAGCCGGTCGAAAGACCGTGCAAGCGGGCGCAGTTCGCTCGGCAGCGGGCCGGTCCGCAAGGGCGAAAGATCCGGCGCGGCGCGGGTGTCGCGCGCCTCGATCACCCCGCGCAGGTCCGAGAGCGGGCGCAGGCTCCAGCCGAGCGCGGGGCGGATGAGCAGAAGGACGATCCCGACCAGCACGCACTCGCCGATCAGCAGTGCGATCATCAGCTTGTCGCGCAGGGAATTGCGGTTCTGCAGCGTCTCGGCCACCTGCACGACAACGGGCGCAGCGATACGCGGCAGGTTGCGGCGAATCTCGGCGATGCGGATGCGCTGGCCGCGAAACTGCGCGAAACGGAAGCGCGGCTCATCGACGGAAAGCACGGAAATGTCGGGCGCGGGCAGGTCCGCGTAGCCGGTGAGCAACGTATTGCCCACGGCGATCCGGTAGTAGACGTTGTCGCGCTCGGAGTTCTCCAGCATGCCGAAAGCGGCGGGCGGCAGGTCGAGAGTGACTTCGCCGCGCTCCACCTGCACGGTCTCGGCGATGGCGCCCAGCGCGCCGCCCAGCACGCGGTCGTTGGTGCGGCGCACGACGTCGGAGATGAGCACCCAGCCGAGCAGCCCCAGCACCAGCGCCAGCACCGCCAGCGGCCCGAACATCGCCAGCAGCAGGCGGACGCGCAGGGATATAGCGCGCTTCATTGACTCGCTTCGAGAGGGCAGGCGCGACCCTTCGACAAGCTCAGGGTGAGCGGGGGTAGAGTAAACCTCTCAAATCCGACTGGCGGATGTTGCGCGGACCTCCCAGTTCCGCTCAGGCTGAGCTTGTCGAAACCTCCGCGTCCACGCATCACGCGCGGTCCAGCATGTAGCCGACGCCGCGAACGGTACGGATCGCCGGGCCATCCGGCGCCAGCTTGCTGCGCAGGCGGGTGACGTTGACCTCCAGCGCGTTGGAGCCGACCGGATCGTCGAAGCCGAAGACCTCGGCCTGCAGCGTTTCGCGGTTGACGATTTGCCCCGCTCGCGTGGCCAATGCCTCAAGCACCGCCCATTCACGGCGGCGTAGTTCGATGAGGCGCCCGGCCACCTCCACGCGGCCGGTGGAGCGGTTGACCGTCATCGCCCCTATCTGGATTTCAGGCGCGGCGTCCCCGCCACGGCGGCGGCCGAGCGCGCGCACGCGAGCCTCCAGTTCCTCCACCTCGAACGGCTTGCGCAAATAGTCGTCGGCGCCGAGGTCCAACCCGCGAACGCGATCGTCGAGACCGTCGCGCGCGGTGAGCATCAGCACTTGCGACTGGTCTCCGCGTGCACGCAGGCGCGCGAGCACCTGAAAGCCGTCGATGTCGGGAAGCCCCACATCGAGGATCACCAGCGAGTACGGCTCGGTAGCGGAAACCGACAGCGCTTCCTCCCCGCACGCCACGTGATCGACGGCATGACCCGCCGTGCGCAGCAGCGAAACGATGCCACGCGCAAGGGCGGCGTCATCCTCGACGATGAGGATTCTCACGGCCGGAATCCATGAAAGGTGGGTGACAGGTTGAAAACGTAGATCATCGAGCGCTGCTTATCCGAACATAGAGGCGGAAAGCGAGAGGAGTCGACAATGCGTTCTTTCACCCCTGTTCTGGCAATCACGGTCCTTCTGGCCGGTCCCGCAGCCGCGCAGAAGCCGGAAGCGCCGCAGCGCCCCGCCGGTTATCCGCGCAGCTACGACACGCTGATCGCCGACGCCCGCGCCGAGGGCAAGGTGCGCATCTACGCCAATGCCGACCGCGCCGAGATGGTGCCGGTGGTGGCGGAGTTCAAACGGCTGTTCCCCGGTGTGGCAGTCTACTACGCCGATCTCGGCTCGACCGAGATGTACCAGCGCTACACCCGCGAGACGCGCAGCCGACAGTATTCTGCGGACATCGTGTGGTCCTCGGCGATGGACCAGCAGATCAAGCTCATCAACGACGGCTACGCGCAGCAATACGCCAGCCCCGAGAAACCCGCGCTGCCAGAGACGGCGGTATGGAAGAACATGGGCTACGGCGTCACCGCCGAGCCGATCGCCTTCGTCTACAACCGCAAGATCGTGCCCGACGCCCTGGCCCCGCGCACGCATCAGGGGCTCGAGGAACTGCTGCGCCGTCGCCGCGCGGAATTCACCGGCAAGGTCGCGACGTTCGACGCCGCGCGCTCGCACACCGGCTATCTCTATCTCTCGCAGGACTTCCTCGCGACGCGCGACACCCGCTCGCTGGTCGAGGCGATCGGCGCGACGCGCCCCGTTCTGGAAATCAGCACCCAGCCGATGCTGGCGGGCGTCGCCTCGGGCAAGCTGGCGATCGCGTACAACGTCATCGGCTCCTACGCGCTGGAGCAGGCGCGGCGCAATCCGCAGCTCGGCGTGGTGTTCCCCAGGGACTACACACTCGTCACTTCGCGCATCGCCTTCATCGGGCGGGACGCGCGCCATCCGGCGGCGGCGAAGCTGTTCCTCGATTTCCTTCTTTCGCGCGCGGGGCAGGCCCAGCTTGCCCGGCACAGTCTGTGGCCGGTGCGCACCGACGTACCCGCCCGCCGCCTACCCGCCCAGCGGACGCGCGTCGTGCGCGTGGGGCCACAACTACTCGTCAATCTGGATCACCTGACCCGGCAGCGGTTCCTGCGCGAATGGAACGCTGCCCTCGTCACAGGGAGAGAACAAAAACCATGACCCGTACTCTGATGGCCAGCGGAGCATTCCTTGCGCTGGTAAGTGCCAACCCCGCGCTGGCGCAGGCCCCCACGCGCGACGAACTCGCCAATCTGGTGCGCGCGCAGGCCGCCGAGATCGCCTCGCTGCGCCAGCGCGTCGATGCGCTGGAAGCCACCCGCACCGCTGCTGCAGCGCCGCAGCAAAGCGCTCCCGTAGTCGCTGCCGCCGAACCCGAGCAGGCCGCGCCGACCATCCTCTCGACCCAGCCCTATGCGGCCCAGCTTCTTCCCCCCGGCCCCGCTGAGCGCGACATCGAGCGCGTGCGCGCCACCGCCGTCGCCGCGACGGACGTGACGACCGAATGGGGCCAGGGCCTGCCGGTATTCCACTCGGGCGACGGCACCTTCAGCTTCAAGCCGCGCGGCCGCATCATCACCGACGTCAGCACCACCCATGGCTCCAAGTACGACGGCCGCAACCTGACGACCACCGGCATGCGCGCGCTGCGCATGGGCCTCGAAGGCACCGTCGGCAGCCACTTGTTCTACCAGTTCGAAAGCGATTTCTCGGAGAACGCGGTCGATGTCGTCACCGCCTTCATCGGCTGGAAGAACAAGATCGCGCCCGGCCTCGACTACGACGTGCGCGTTGGCCACTTGTTCAACGACCGCAGCTTCGAAGGCTCGACCGGTTCGGACTCCACCCCGTTCGCCGAGCGCACCGTGGTCGCCACCGCGATCATCCCGCAGCGCGCCTTCTATGGCCTCGGCATCATGCCGCGCCTGTTCTGGAAGACCGGCCACGCCTCGCTGACCGTCACCGGCGACCGTATCGACGGCGACCAGTCCACCTCGGACAACCGCACCGTGATCGCCCGCGCGCACTGGAACCCGATCAAATCGCCGCGTCAGGTGCTGCACGTGGGGCTCTGGGGCTTCGACGAGCACCTGCAGCCGGGCAAGAACTCTCTGGGGCGCAACACCGTGATCGGCGGCCGCTTCAACGGCGCTCTGCGGCTGTCGACCGGCGACATCATCGGCGGCACCGGCACCACCGGCTACGGCGCGGAACTGGGCGGCTACAGCGGCCCGCTGTGGGTCATGGCCGAGGCGGGCGAGCGCCACGCGCGGCTCGACAACGGACGCCCGGACTTCGTCACGCAGGCGTGGAGCGTCTCGGGCGGTTTCTTCATCACCGGCGACCTGCCGCCCTACAACCCGCGCCTCGGCAGCTTTGGCCAGCCCAAGGTGCTGCGCCCCGTCTTCGACGGCGGCCCGGGCGCGATCGAGTTGACCGCGCGCTACGAGAACCTGGAATTCAAGGACATCGCCACACCCGCACAGGGCTGGGCGGCGACGCTGGGCGCGAACTGGTATCTCAACAGCTTCGTGCGCTTCCAGGTCAACGCGATCCACTGGAACACCGAGAACACCGCCGGAATCTACACCGGCAAGGATGACGGCGAGACGCTCACCGCGCGCGTCGGCGTCACCTTCTAAGCCTTTCCCTTTCAAACCATGACCAGAACCGGGGACCAACAATGAGTCTCGCCCTTATCGGCTTCCTGATGGTGGCCACCTTCATGACGCTCATCATGACCAAGCGGATGACCCCGCTGGTCGCGCTGAGCGTCGTGCCCACCCTCTTCGCCCTTGTCGCCGGCTTCCATGCGGGGCTGGGCGACATGATGATCGACGGCGTCAAGAACCTCGCGCCCACCGGCGTCATGCTGCTGTTCGCGATCCTGTTCTTCAGCACCATGACCGACACCGGCCTGTTTGACCCGCTGGTCGGCAAGCTGATCCGGCTGGTCCACGGCGACCCGATGCTGATCCTGATCGGCTCGGTCGTCCTGTGCGCGCTCGTCAGCCTCGATGGCGACGGTTCGACCACCTACATCATCACGATGGCGGCCATGCTGCCGCTCTACAAGCGCTACGACATGAACCGGCTGTACCTCGTCTGCCTGCTGATGGTGACGAGCGGCGTGATGAACCTGACGCCGTGGGGCGGCCCGACCGCCCGCGCCGCCAGCGCTCTGAAGCTGGACCCGGCCGCGCTGTTCCTGCCGCTGATTCCCGGCATGATCGCGGGCCTCGGCTTCCTGATCGCGCTCGCCATCTACTTCGGCCGCAAAGAGCGCCGCCGCATCGGCAAGGTTGAGAACCTCGCCGCGCTGGAAGCCAGCGACCTTGCCGTCTCGCAGTGGCCCGAAGCGCGCCGCCCGAAGATGATCTGGTTCAACGGCGCGCTCGTCATCGCGCTGCTGGTGCTGCTGGTCTGGGGCGTGCTGCCGCTGCCGATCCTGATGATGCTGGCGTTCGCCATCTCGATGATCGCCAACTACCCCGACACCAAGTCGCAGAAGGAGCGCATCAGCGCGCATGCGGGCAACGTCCTCTCGGTCGTCTCGCTGATCTTCGCGGCGGGCATCTTCACCGGCATCCTCTCGGGCACCGGCATGGTCGAGGCGATGAGCAAGGAAGTCGTCGGCCTGATCCCGCCGGTCCTCGGCCCCTACATGGCGCCGATCACCGCGCTCATCAGCCTGCCGGGTACGTTCTTCATCTCGAACGACGCCTTCTACTTCGGCATGCTGCCGATCCTGGCCGAAGCCGGTGCGCACTACGGCGTCGAGCCGATGGCGATCGCCCGCGCCTCGCTGATGGGCCAGCCGGTCCACCTGCTGAGCCCGCTGGTGCCCTCGACCTACCTTCTGGTGAGCCTTGCCGGTGTGGATCTGGCCGACCACCAGAAGTTCACGCTGGTTCCGGCGGCGCTGTGCTGCCTCGTCATGACCGTGGTGGGCATGGCGGTGCTGGCCTTCCCGTTCGTCGGCTAAGCATGAACGCGCGCCCGACCTCTCCCCACACGCCCCGTCACCCTGAACTCGTTTCAGGGTCCATCGGGCCGCGTGGGCCTGAGCGTCGGGCCGTAAGCCGCCGGTTCCGCTGGCGAAACTCCCCTTCGGCGCAAACCGGGGGATGGACCCTGAAACAAGTTCAGGGTGACGATGGATGTACTTCGAAGTGATCTCCCTACTCCGTCATTGCGAGCATAGCGAAGCAATCCAGGGCAGCCTCACGCCGCGCTGGATTGCCGCGCCCCTGCGGGGCTCGCAATGACGGTGCGGGGGATCATCGGAGAGGCGGGGGCGCTGGGCGTCATCCTGCGCTTCATCGCCGCACTCGCCGTCGGCGCGTGCGGCGGCGTTGTTTTCTGGTCGATCCATGCCCCGCTGCCGTGGGTGCTGGGATCGATGACCGCGTGCGCGGCAGGCAGCATCGCGCGCCTGCCGATCGCCGCGAGTTCCGCCACCCGCAGGCCGATGTCCGCCGTTCTGGGCGTCGTGCTCGGCAGTGCATTCCACCCCGGCATCGCCGCGCAGGCCGCACAGTGGATCGTCCCGATTGCGCTGCTGCCGCTGTTCCTGACCAGCGCCGCCGTCGCCTGCGTCTTCTATTTCCGCAAGATCGCGAAGTTCGACCCGCCCACCGCCTACTTCGCTGGAATGCCCGGCGGCATCGCCGAGATGGTCGTCCTCGGCTCCGAGCGCGGCGCGGACGAGCGCATGATCGGCCTGATCCACGGCGCGCGGATCTTCCTCGTCGTCTTCATCCTCCCCTTCCTCATCCGCCTGTTCGAGGCGGAGACCGGCCACGCCCCGCTTCCTCCCCAGGTTTCGGGCGTGGCCGACTGGACCTTGCTGCCATGGGCGCTAGGCTGCATGATCGTCGGCAGCGTGATCGGCCGCGCGCTGAAACTCCCCGCGTGGCACCTGATGGGGCCGCTGTTCGTCAGCGCCGCCGTCCACCTCACGGGCCTGAGTGACTTCCACATTCCGGCATGGGCCATCGCCGCCGCGCAGGTCGGCCTCGGTGCCACCATCGGCTGCCGCTTCGTCGGGCTGGACCTGCCGACGCTGCTGCGCACACTGATGCTTGCGGCGGGATCGACCGCGATCCTGCTGGTCATAACCTTCGTCTGGGCATTCGGCATCGGCTGGGCTACCGGGCTGGACCCGGCGCTGCTGACGCTGGCCTACTCGCCGGGCGGCGTGGCGGAGATGAGCATGGTGGCCCTCAGCCTCGCGCTGGAGGCGAGCTTCGTGGTCGTCCACCACCTCGTCCGCGTGGTGCTGGTCATCATCGGCGCGCCCGCCGCGTTCAAGTACATGGGAACCCGAGATGCCTGATCCCTTCGCCGAGAAAATCGCCATTCTCTATCAGGCGATCGAGCCGCCGGTGATCGACGGCCAGCGCAAGGACGCCAAGCCCGGCGGCTATTCCGACAGCGGTGCCGACATGGGCGTGGCGCTGCGCTCGGTAGGCTGCACGCTGGTGACGCCGGTGGCCGATCCCGATCCCACGTCCGTGTTCGACTGGGTCTGGCCTGACACCCCCGAAGGCATCGACGCTGCGCTGGCCGCAGGTGCAACGCTCCTCTGGGCCAATACCGTAGTCTTCGACGGCCACCCCATCGAAGCGGCCAGCCGACGCGCATGGGTGGTCAGCCCCGATCCGCGCACGATGCAGGAAGTGGACGACAAGGCCGCCACCAACGCCCGCCTCGCCGCCGAGGGCCTGCCCGTCGCTGGTTCCTGGGTGGTCGATGGCGCCGCGCCCGACATCGAGGCGCAGCTTGCCACCGTCGCGGAGCACCTGCCGCTCGTGGTCAAGCCCCTGCGCGGGCGCGGCAGTCAGGGCGTCAGCGTCGCGCGCAGCCTCGAAGAGATGATCGCGGGAACCCGCGCCATCGTCGAGGGCGGCAAGTTCGGCACCGCGATCATGATCGAGCAGTTCCTGCCCGGTCAGGAAATCACCATCACAGTCATGCCCGCAGCAGCGCGAGTGGGCGCAACCGGCCCCTTCGCCCTGCCCCCGGTTCGCCGCTT
Source organism: Novosphingobium sp. FG90 (assembly GCF_057808725.1). NCBI lineage: Bacteria > Pseudomonadati > Pseudomonadota > Alphaproteobacteria > Sphingomonadales > Sphingomonadaceae > Novosphingobium > Novosphingobium sp. FG90. The sequence goes on along the minus strand of NZ_JBMDIO010000004.1, from coordinate 175,553 downwards.
CGACCAGCATGACGACGTCGCGCCCTACAACGGCGACGTCCCCGTCAGCACCAACAGCGCGGCGATGACGGGCGAGGAATGCGCCGATCCGGCCATCGTCGCCGTCACCGCCGCATGCGAGCGCGCGGCGCAGATCATCGGCATCCGCACCCCGATGCGGATCGACTGCCGACAGGACGCGACCGGCGCCTACCTGCTGTTCGACGTCAACATCAAACCCAACCTTACCGGCGCGGGCCGACCCGGCCGCGACAACGAGGACAGCCTTTCCACCATCGCCGCCGCCGCTATAGGCTGGCGCTACGCAGACCTGCTCGTCGCGGCCATCCGCGGCGCGTGGACCAACAGGGACAATACCGCATGACCGACCTTTGGCAGCATATCGTTGCCGACTTCTCCAACATCACGAGCCCGTCCGCCCTGTCCGCCTTTGGACAGGTGGTGCTGATCGACATCATGCTCGCCGCCGACAACGCGATCGTCGTCGGCGCGCTCGCCGCCGGGCTTCCGGCCGCGATGCGCCGCAAGGTCATCATGATCGGTGTGATCGCGGCTCTGGTGCTGCGCGTCGCCTTCGCGCTTGTGGTCAGCCAACTGATGCAGATCGTTGGCCTCGTCTTCGCGGGCGGCTTGCTGCTGCTCTGGGTGGCCTGGAAGATGTGGCGCGAACTGCACGAAGATCCCAGCGACGACGAACTCGATTCGAGCCTCGCCAAGTCTGCCCCGCGCAGCTTCGCGGGCGCGGCCTGGGCCGTCGCCGTCGCCGACGTCAGCATGAGCATCGACAACGTGCTGGCGGTGGCGGGCGCCGCGCGCGACCATCCGGGTATCCTGGCGGTCGGCCTGATTCTCTCGGTCGCGCTGATGGGCATTGCCGCCAACGTGCTGGCGCGCGTGATCGAGCGTTACCGCTGGCTGGCCTACGTCGGCCTCATGGTGATCCTGTGGGTCGCGGGCAAGATGATCTGGGAAGGCCTCGTCGATCCTTCGCGCGGGATTATGGCCCTGTTCTGAACGAACCGGACGGACGGCAGGCGATGCGTCGCCTGCCGTCTTATCGCCCCGCGATGAGACATTGTATCGGCACGGGTTGCATCCCACTGCATTTGCACGGCATGAGTGTCCCATGACCAGCATCGGAACGCCTGCGTGCAACTGACCCGCTACACCGACTATGCCGTGCGCGTACTGCTGCATGTCGGTGCGCGGGACGAAGGCGATCTCTCCTCCATCGCCGAAATCGCGCAGACGTATGACATCTCGCGCAACCACCTGATGAAAGTGGTGCAGGACCTGGGCCAGGCCGGTTTCCTCGAAACCGTGCGCGGGCGCGGCGGCGGGCTGCGGCTGGGGCGCCCGGCGGAAGAGATCACGATCGGCCAGATCGTCCGGCGCACCGAGACGAGCTTTCAACTGGTGGACTGCTCGACCTGCATCGTCCGCACCGCCTGCACCCTTCCGCGCGTATTCAACGAAGCAACACGTGCCTTCCTCGAGGTGCTGGACCGGTACACGCTGGCCGATGCGCTGATCCGCAGTGACGACCTGCGTCTCATCTTCGAGCGTTTTGCACCAGCCGACGAAACGTTCTGACCGCGAAGATCAGAAGCGCCGGGAAATCCCGAGATAGATTTCCATGTCGGGAGCATCATGGTCCAGCCCACGATTGGCCCCGACGTCCAGCTGCAAGTCGTTCGCCGGCTGCCAGCCGAGCGATAGTCCCGCAAGATGCTCGTCATGGCGATGCTGAGGATCGCGGTCCGCAGTGAACTGGTACTCCGCCGTAGCGGTAAGGTCGGCCGCGAGTTTCAGCGATGCGCCTACCGCCTCATTGAACGAGAAATGCCTGCCGTGGCCATCCTCGTCCACCGCCGCCCCGAAGGCGGTCGTGGTGACGAGGCTCACCTTATCGGAGACCTCGTAGGATAGCGGTACCTGCAGCCCCGCCCCCCAGTCCCCGGCGCCTACAGGTTCGCGCCCGACCGGCAGGGTCACGAATGACATCAGTGCCACCGAAAGCCCCGAACCATCCGGATTAGCGAGATTGCGCCGCAAGGCCAGCGTAACGTCGCCGATGGTGGTGACGTGCTCGATGCCCGATCCGTCCCGCACGCGGCCCAGTCCCAGGGCCGCCCATTCGACATGCAATTCGGCATGGTCGGAGATGCCCCGGCGCACCCGGGTATCGCCGACAAGGACGATATCCTCTCGCTCGCGGCCGTCCTTATCGAAGGTCCAGTCGCCCAGACCCGTCTCGACCGACCATACACCCGGAGCCAGAGTGCAAGCCGGTGTCGAAATGCCCGGACGGTCGGGGCAATAATCACGTTCGCCCGCCCATGCTGCGCAAGGCAATCCGGACGACGCTGCGACGAGGCAAAGGACAGCAAACTGTCGGGAGACGGTCAGGCGGTTGTGCAATGGCGGGCTCCTCGAAAGGTAACAGCCAGAATACCGCTCGTCGCACTCAGTTCCCCGTTTGCAAGGAAGCCCAGCCGCCGAAAGGCCGGGAGGACGCCCGAGCGATACTTGCGCCAGGTTAGCATCGGTGCCGCGACACGGCGGAGCGGGCTGCGCTAGCCAGACCCTCGATACGATTCGGGGAGACGAGCATGAAGATCGACAACACCCTTGCCGCCGTGGTCACCGGCGGTGCCTCGGGCCTTGGCCGGGCGAGCGCGAAGGCGCTGGCCGATGCGGGCGTCAAGGTCGCCATCTTCGACATCAGCGAGGAAGCTGGCCAAGCGTTCGCGGCAGAGATCGGCGGCGTGTTCTGCAACGTCGACATCACCAGCGAGGAGAGCGTCGAGGCCGGTTTCACCAAGGCGCGCGAAGCCCATGGACAGGAGCGCATCGTCGTCCACTGCGCGATCGTCGCGGGCGGCGGCAAGACCGTCTCGTTCGACAAGAAGGCAGGCGCCTACAAGCGCACGCCGACTGAGCAGATCGCCAAGTCGGCCGAGGGCATCTTCACCGCGTCCTACCGCGTCGCCTCGATCGCGGCGCTGGGCATGGCAACGGCTGAGACCCTGAACGAGGACGGCGAACGCGGCACGATCATCCTCACCTCCTCGGCCGCTGCAGAGGATGGGCAGATCGGGCAGGTCGCCTACGGCGGCGGCAAAGGCGCGGTGAACGCGATGGTACTGCCGATGGCGCGCGACCTCATGGATCTGGGCATCCGCGTCAACGCGATCATGCCCGGCACCTTCGCGACACCGCCCATGCTGCGCGTCAAGGAGCACGCGCCCGAGGTCTACGAGAATCTCGGCAAGGCAGTGCCCTTCCCGCGCCGCCTCGGCAATCCTGAGGAGTTCGGCTCGCTGGTGCTCGAACTGGTGCGCAACATCTACTTCAATGGCCAGTGCATCCGTCTCGACGGCGCTATCCGGATGCCGCCGAAGTAGCTTTGTGGCCCTCCCGCAGGCGGGAGGGCGTGGCGCTGTTTCTCCCCTCCCGCTTGCGGGAGGGGCCGGGGGTGGGTCTTTTCCCATCCTACTTCCCCTTGACTCCCCCTCCCCGCCCGGCCCAATCGGCCCGATGCGACGCATGGGACTTCACGCACTCAAGGGGCTGGCCATCCGGCAGCGCCAGCGGCTGCGCTCGAGCGAAATGGCCTTCATCGTGCTGGCCCTCGTCGCGGGGCTGGCGGCGGGGTGGCTGACGAACCTGCAGGGGTTCATCGCGCACTCCATCCAGCGCGTGCTCTACGGCATCGGCGACAACCGCCTGAGTGCGCTGGGGGAAATCCACAACTGGTGGCGCCTGCTCGCGCTGCCATTGGGCGGCCTCGTGCTCGTCGGCATGGCCTACCTGCTGCGCAAGCGCCGCCGCGCACCCATCGACGTGGTCGAGGCGAATGCACTGCATAGCGGGCGCATTCCCTTCGTTGACAACCTCGTCATCTCGGTCCAGACGATCCTCTCCAACGGCGCGGGCGCCTCGGTCGGGCTGGAAGCGGCCTATGCGCAGATGGGCGGTGGCGTCGCTTCCGTCTTGGGGCAGTGGTTCAAGTTGCGTCGCTCGGACATGCGCACGCTCGTCGGCGCAGGCGCGGGTGCGGCGGTGGGCGCCGCCTTCGGCGCGCCGCTGGCGGGCGCGTTCTACGCCTTCGAAATCGTCATCGGCACATATACGCCTGCCGCGATCGCGCCCGTCGTCGCAGCGGCGCTGGGCGCTGCCTTCGTCACCCGCGCGCTGGGGGTGGAGCCCTACCTCATCGCCACCGCCGCCGACCGCACGCTGACGACGGGGCACTATTTCATCTACACCCTGCTCGGCCTCGCCTGCGCGCTGGTCGGCATCGCGATGATGCGCCTCGTCACGTTCGCGGAGCAGAAGATGCAGGGCGTAAGCGGCCGTATCGCGCGCTGGAAACCGGTCATCGGCGGACTGCTGCTGATGCCGCTGGCGATGGTGACGCCGCAGACGCTTTCGGCCGGGCACGGCGCGATGCACCTCAACATCGCGATGCAGCCCGCCCTGCAGTTCCTCGTCACGGTGCTGGTGCTCAAGGTGCTGGCTTCCGCCATCTCAATCGCCTTCGGGTTTCGCGGCGGCCTGTTCTTCGCCTCGCTGTTCATCGGTTCGCTGGTGGGACTGATCTTCGCCGCGCTGGCATCGATGGCTGGCATCGCGCTGGACATCAACGACGCCGCGCTGGTCGGCATGTCGGCGCTCGCGGTGTCGGTGGTGGGCGGGCCGATGACGCTCGCCATGCTGATGCTGGAGACGACGCACGACTTCTCGCTCATGGGCGTGGTGCTCACCGCCTCGCTGGTGTCGAGCGCGCTGACCCGCGAGACCTTCGGCTATTCGTTCTCCACCTGGCGCCTGCACGTGCGCGGCTCGATCATCCGGAGCCCGCGGGACATCGGCTGGATGCTGACGCTGACCGCCGGGCGCATCATGCGCAAGGACTGGAAGAGCGCAGCGGCCAGCCTCTCGGTCGCGGACTTCCGCGCACAAGTGCCGCTGGGTTCGACGAGCAAGGCGATCCTGCTCGATGACGAGGGGCACTACGCCGGGATCGTGGCGACCGCCTCGGCCTACAACCCCGAACTTGCGCCCGACGTCGCAGTGGGAACGCTGGCGACGCTGCAGGCGAACACCCTATCGCCGGTGACGGACATCCGCGCCATGCTGAAAGCCTTCGACCTCGCCGTCGCGGACGAACTGGCGGTGGTGGACGGCGTCGGCAACGTCGTCGGCGTGGTGACCGAACGGCACGCGAGGCGACGCTACTTCGAGGAAATCGAAGCCTCGCAGCGGGAGCTGTTCGGGGAGAATTGAGGGTGTGAAGAGGCTCACCCCGTCCGGCCAGGCCCTTCGGGCCAAGCCTCCCAGCGCTCCCGCGAGCGGGAGGGCTGATCCTTCCTTCTCCCCTCCCGCTTGCGGGAGGGGTCGGGGGTGGGCCTTACTTCCTTCCTTCAGATCAATCCTGCGCCACCGGCAGCCACACCGCACTCGCCTGCTCGCCGCCGAAGTGCACCGTCTCGGTCGCCTTCACGTAGTCCGTGGGCTTGGCGTCCATGATCGAGGGCACCCAGCTCTGCGGATTGCGATCGTAGAGCGGGAACAGACTCGACTGCACCTGCACCATGATCTTGTGGCCCGGCAGGAACACGTGATCGACGTTGGGCAGCGCCCACTTGAAGTCGTAGACCTTGCCCGGCTCCAGCGCCTGCGGCTTGTCGAAACCGCCGACGTAGCGGCCGCGGAAGATCTCGATGCCGATACCCAGCTGATAGCCCGCCATCTTCGGATCGGCGGTGTTCTCCTGCGGGTAGACGTCGATCAGCTTGACCACATAGTCGCTGTCCTGCCCGGACGTCGCCGCCCGCAAGTCCACCTTGGGTGCGCCCTTGATGTGGACGGGCTTGTCGAGCACGCCGGTCTGGTAGCTGAGCACGTCGGTGCGGCCATCAGCGAAGCGCTGGTCCTGCACCAGCCAGGTCTTCCACTCATCGCCCTTCATGTGGACCGGGCGCGGCAGCATCGGCACGGGCTTGGCGGGATCGGAGACGTAGCTGTCGGTCCCGGGCGCGCCCTTGGTCCACGACAGCGAGGAATTCGCGCCGAGGTAGAGCGGCGTATAGGCACCCGCCGGCCATGCCTGCGACACCTCCCACTTGTTCTCGCCCGTGGCGTACGTCAGCACCGGCGGCGTATCGCAGGCAGGCGCGTTCGTCTTGAGGTGGCAGTCGAAGAACGGCTTCATGTAGCGTGTGCGGAACTGCAGGCCGGTGTCGCCCTCCCACTTGAGCGGGCCGAGTTCGCGCGCCTCGTAGTTCACCTGAGAATGCCGCCACGGACCGATGACGAGGCTGACGTTGTCGTTGCCGCCCGCCTTCAGCGCCTGATAGACCGCCGGGGCGCCGTAGCTGTCTTCCTGATCCCACTGGCCGACCACCAGCATGGTCGGCACCGTCAGCTTGCGCGCGCCGAGCAGCTTGTCGACCGCCTGACCCTGCCACCATGCATCATAGCTCGGGTGCTCCAGCACCTTGCGCACCACCGGCAGGTCGAGCAGGCCATAGGCCTTGGCGTAGTCCATCGCCGAACCGCCTTCGAGATAGGCGGTGTAGTCGTCACCACCACCGCGAGGAACGTCGCCGCCGCCCTTCTTCACCGTCTGGCCCAGATCGTAATCGAAGCCGAACATGCGGAAGGCGCCGTTGTGGAACCAGTCGTCGCCCATCCAGCCGTCGACCATCGGGCTCTGCGGCACCGCCGCCTTGAGCGCCGGGTGCGGATCGATCAGCGCCATCAGCGAGGTGAAGCCGAGATACGACGAGCCGGTGATGCCGACCTTGCCATTGCTCTCCTTCACGTTCTTCACCAGCCAGTCGATCGTGTCGTAGGCGTCGGTGGCGTGGTCCACCTTGGTCTTGTTGAGCGGCCCACGCAACGGGCGGTTCATGACGTAGTCGCCCTCGGACCCGTCCAGACCGCGCACGTCCTGATAGACGCGGATGTAGCCGTCATTGACGAACTCTGCATCGGCGACGGGCAGGATTTCCTCGATCTTCTGGCTGCGGTTGCGGCTGCTCATCTTGTCCGCATTGTACGGCGTACGGCTGAGCAGGATCGGGCCGTCCTGCGTGCCCTTGCGGTAGATGATGACGGTGAACAGCTTTGTCCCGTCACGCATGGGGATCATCACCGTCTTGCGCACATAGTCCGCCTGCGGGCGAACCCAGTCGTAGGACTTCACCTGCTCGTTCATCATGGTGTCGGTGGGTGCCTGCGCGGAAAGCGACGAGGCAAGAGCGAGGGCCGCGACGGCGGCCGTGTAGCGGAAATGCTTTGTCATGATCCTATGGGTGGACCGTGCATTTCATGGGGTCAAGAACGGAAGAAGAATGCAGGAGTTTACCACCCCTGCACCCCGTATTTCGTAGAGATCACGCGCGCCGCATCGTCATCCCGGACGGTGAGCCAGGAGACATCAAAAACCTGCGGCGCGATTTAGAACTGCGGTGGCTGCGCGCGCACCGAAGCCATTTCACGGGGTGCAGGGGTGGTAAACCCCTGCATTAATCCCCCTTAAGCCGCCTGCTTCTGCCCCTGAGTAGCCTCAAGGTTCAGCAGATCCGCCATCTCGAACGCCAGTTCGATCGACTGCGCACCATTCAGACGCGGATCGCAGTGCGTGTGGTAACGGTCCTTCAGCGCCTCGTCGGTGATGGCGATGGCGCCGCCGGTGCACTCGGTCACGTCCTGCCCGGTCATCTCGATATGGATACCGCCTGCATGCGTGCCTTCCGCGCGGTGGACCGCGAAGAAGCCGCGCACTTCGGCGAGGATGCGGTCGAACGGGCGGGTCTTGAAGCCGCTGTCGGACTTGATGACGTTGCCGTGCATCGGGTCGCACGACCACACCACCGGATGACCTTCGCGCTTTACCGCGCGCACCAGCTTGGGCAGGCCGGCTTCGACCTTGTCGTGGCCGTAGCGGCTGATGAGCGTCATGCGGCCCGGCTCGCGGCCCGGGTTCAGCGTGTCGAGCATGCGCAACAGCGCGTCCGGCTCAAGGCTGGGTCCGCACTTCATGCCGATCGGGTTGCCGACGCCGCGCAGGTATTCGACGTGGGCCGAGCCCTCGAAGCGGGTGCGGTCGCCGATCCACAGCATGTGCGCCGAGCAGTCGTACCAGTCACCCGTCAGCGAATCGCGGCGGGTCAGCGCCTGCTCGTAAGGGAGCAGCAGCGCTTCGTGGCTGGTGTAGAAGTCGGTGCCCTGAAGCTGCGGGACCGAGCTGGGTTCGACACCGCAAGCCGCCATGAAGTCGAGCGCTTCGCCGATGCGATCGGCCATCTGCGCGAACTTCTCGCCCCAGGGGCTGCGGCCGATGTGGTCGAGCGTCCACTGGTGGACCTGGCGCAAGTTGGCATAGCCGCCGTGCGCGAAGGCGCGCAGCAGGTTCAGCGTCGAGGACGACTGACCATAGGCGCGCAGCATGCGCTCGGGATCGTTGCGGCGCGCCTCGGCGTTGCCTTCGATGCCGTTGATGATGTCGCCGAAGTAGCTGGGCATCTCGACGCCGCCGACCATCTCGGTCGGGGCCGAGCGCGGCTTGGCGAACTGGCCGGCCATGCGGCCCAGCTTCACCACCGGCTGCTTGCTGGCGAAGGTCAGCACGACCGCCATCTGCAGCAGCACGCGGAAGCTGTCGCGGATGTTGTCGGCGCTGAATTCGGCGAAGCTCTCGGCGCAGTCACCGCCCTGGAGCAGGAAACCGCGACCGGCGGCGACTTCGGCAAGGTCGGCCTTCAGAGCACGGGCTTCACCGGCAAAGACGAGCGGCGGAAACTTCGCAAGCGTGGCCTCGACCTCGCTGAGTTTCGCCTGATCGCCATAAACCGGGAGGTGGCGCGCCTCTTGCGTCTTCCAGCTCTCCGGTGTCCAGTTGGTAGCCACTGTATCGTACTCCTCTGGCCCGTCACCTGATTGCGCGGGCTTTTCCAAGCGCCGCAGGTCCTCCCGGGCGGCGCAAGCAAGGGGCGGCCTTTAGCGCCTGTCGGCAATTTTTGCAAAGCCGGGTTTGGCGATCATGGTGATCGGTTGCGTGATGGGTGTGTGGGAGGCCCACCCCGCTGCGACTAGGCGATAAATCGCCAAGTCTCGCGGCCCTCCCGCAGGCGGGAGGGCGATACGTTCCTGCTCCCCTCCCGCCTGCGGGAGGGGCTGGGGGTGGGCTTCTACTTACTTCCCCGCAACGCCGCCTTCCTTGCCCTCGGGCATAACCTCAAGCCGCCACGAATGGTCGCGGCCGAGATACCGCGCCGCCAGCGCCTGCATCGCCTGCGGAGTAGTGACGGTATAGTCGCTCAGCACCGAGCGCACGGTGCCGATGCGCGTGGGATCGGTCGTCGCGCCTTCGAGCTGGCTCATGAAGAACGAGGTGCTCGATGCCGCGCGGGTCACCTGCTGGCGCAGCGGTTCGGTGACGAGCGCCAGTTCGTCCGCCGTGGGCGGGTTGGCGATGAGGTCTTGCGCGATCTCGTCGGCGGTCTGGAAGAACACCGGCACCGACTTGGGATCGACCTGCGCCACTGCCGTGATCGAGCCGCCCGCGGCAAGGTCCACTGGCCACTGCGAGTAGACGTAAGGCGCATAGGACACGCCCAGCTTCTCACGCACCGCGTTCATCAGGCGGTTGGTGAACAGCTGCGTGAGGATTTCCAGCTGGCGCGATTCGCGGATGCCCATCGAGCCGCCACCGGTCGGCCATGAAACAACCGCCGCCGCCTGATCGGGGTCGCCATGATGGATCAGCTCGATCGGCTTGTCCGAAGGCTGCGGCACGTCCATCTTCGCCGCCGTCGCGGTCACGGGCACCGGCTGGCGGGACTTGAGCGCACCGAAGGTCTTCTCCAGCGCGGCAATGGCAGCGGTCTTGTCGAAGTCGCCGAAGATCTGCACCTCGACCGGGCCTTCCTTCAGCGCCTTGCTCCAGACGCGCTTGAAGCCGTCTGCGGTGGTCGCCTCGATCTGGTCTGGCGTCGGGGTGGCGAAGCGCTTGTCCTGCCCGCGCTGGTAGAACTGCAGGTCGCGGTTCAGAACGCCCTGCGGCGAGGTGGAGAACGTCGCATACTGGATCTTCGCCGCCGCCTTGGCGCGGGTGAAGGGCGCGACGTCCCACTTGGGCAGGTCCAGCTTGGCCGCGAAGAGATAGAGTTGGTCGGCAAGATCAGACGGGCGCGTCTCTGCTGAGAGCTGGAACGAGGCATCCTGCACCTCGAAATCGAAACCCATCTTGCGGCCGGTGGAGATGCGGTCGAGATCGTCCTGACCCAGCGTCGCAAGGCCCGAACCGACCAGCGCATAATTGCCCAGCGTGATGTAGGCCGCATCCTTCGGATCGATCGAGCGGTAGCCACCGCCGAAGCGCGCCTTGACCATGACGCGGCCCGGTTCCTCGACCACTGGCCACAGCATCGCCTTGACGCCGTTGGCGAAAGTCAGTTCCTCGATTTCCAGCAGGCCAGTCGGCACGTCGCTGACCGCCTTCTTCGGCGCGCCGATCGCGGGGAGCTTGTCGAAGGAGATCGGCTTGAGCGCGGTGCGCACGCTGGCGTCGGCCTTGACCGGCTCGGACAGCGCGAGTTGCAGTGCCTTGTCGGTCGCTGCGCCGTCCTTCTGCACGGTGAACAGCGCCCGGGTAACATTCCCGGTGAACAGCTTGCGGGTGTGCTCCAGCACCGCCTGCGGGGTAAACAGCGGCTTGGACTTGCGGAAGATGTCCAGCACGTCCTGCGGCGCGGCCACCGTCTCGCGGATGTCGAGCGCGTTGACGAGGTCGTCGGCGATCTTGCTGCCCGGCAGGATGCGCTGCTGCTCGACCGGGACCTGAAAGGCGACTTCCATCTCCGCCGCCTCGCGGTCGATCTCTGCCTGGCTGGGCGCGCGGGTGAGCGCGTCGGCGATCACCGCGCGTACATCGCGCAAAGACGCCTGCCAGTCGTCGCCGAGCGGCGTCACCGACACGAACGTGGCGTCGGCCGAACGCGAGACGTCGTCCTGGTTAACCGAGGCGGAAAGGAAGCTGCCCCCTGCCCGAGCCTTCGATTCGAGACGGCGATTGATGATCGCCTGCGCCAGCGCGTCGGTCATCAGGCCCTGGTTGTAGGGAATGTTGTCGATCACCTGCCGCCACGGGCGCAGCACCGCGTACATCAGCGAGGGCGGCAGGTCGGGCTCGACCAGCACCTTTGTTTCGCCGACCGGGTTCCTGGGATCGGCGCCGGCAGGTGCCTCGGGATCGCCGAAGCTGGGGGCCACGGCCTTGGGACCGGGCACCTTCCAGTCGGTGAACCACTTCTTGACGTAGCTTTCCAGCATGGCGGGATCGACGTCGCCCGCAACGATCACCGCTACGTTGTCCGGCCGATACCAGCGCGAATAGAATGCCCGCACGCTCGCCGGGGTCGCCGAGGTCAGCGATTCGACGGTGCCGATCGGCTCGCGGTTGGCGAGCGGCTGCCCGGCGTAGAGCACCTTCTGCATCGCGTCCTGCACGCGCTTGGAGGCGCCGCCCCGCTCGCGCATTTCCGACAGCACGATCGGCAGGTCCTGCTTGAGGTTCGAGGCCGAGAGCGTCGGTGCCGTGACCATGCCGCTCATCAGCTTGAACGTCTCGTCGAGCGAGGTCGGCGTGGCGTTGGGCAAATCCAGCTTGAACACCGTCTGCGTGGTGGAAGTCACCGCATTGGTGTCGCTTCCGAAAGTCGCCCCAAGACGCTGGAACGCGGCGATCGCGGTGCCCTCGGGAATGTACTTCGACTGGCGGAACAGCATGTGTTCGAGCAGGTGGGCATAGCCGCGCTCGCTGTCGGTTTCATAAAGCGAACCGGCATCGACGCGGATACGGATCGAGACCTGGCCCGGCGGCACGCCGTTCTTGCGCACGGCATACTTCACGCCGTTCGACAATTCGCCGAAGTGCCATTCGGGATCGTGCGGAATGTCGCTGCCACGGTAGAGCCAAGGATCCGCCTGACCCACGGTCGGGGCGACAACAGGCGCGCCGGCGGGCGGCAATGGCGCGGGCGGCGTCCCCGGCCCCTCGGACTTCTGCACCTGCAAGGGCACGACGGGCTTGATGTCCTGCGCGAGCAGCGGCGGGATCGGTGCCTGAGCAAGAAGGAGCACGCAGAAAAGCGAGCGGGCGGCGCGCGTGGGGGTCGTCATTGCGCAAGGTATAGGGAGGGCTCTCCTTAAGGGCCAGTGAATAGCGCCGTCATTTCGGCGCCCATTTCACCGCATCCATGCCGCTTGCACACTTGACCCTCCGGACACTTCACCTAAATCGCAATCATCATGTTCATCGAAACCGAAACCACGCCCAACCCCTCGACGCTCAAGTTCCTGCCCGGTCGGCAGGTCATGACTTCGGGAACGCGCGAATTCCTGTCGCCCGAGGATGCGGAAAGCTCGCCGCTGGCGCAGGCGCTGTTCGACCTTGGCGACGTGGTCAGCGTGTTCTTCGGCGGCAGCTTCATCGCGGTTACTGCCGCGCCCGGCGTCGAGTGGCCGTCGCTGCGCCCGCAAGTGGTCGCGATCCTGCTCGACCATTTCGTTTCGGAAGCGCCGCTGTTCACCGGCGGCGACGCCAGCGGCTTCTCGGTCCCGGCCGAGGACGATGATTATGGCGACGATCCCGCCGATGCCGACATCGTCGCGCAGATCAAGGACCTGATCGAAAGCCGCGTGCGTCCGGCCGTCGCCAACGACGGCGGCGACATCATCTATCGCGGTTTTCGCGAAGGCGTAGTCTACCTTTCGATGCAGGGCGCCTGTTCAGGCTGCCCCTCGTCGAGCGCGACGCTCAAGCACGGCATCGAAAGCCTGCTCAAGCACTACGTCCCCGAAGTCAGCGAAGTCCGCGCGGCCTGACCGGCGCGATGACGGCGCGGTGCGGAATATTCGCGTGACCACCGCTTCCACCCTGGTGATCGACAGCGCAACCGACGCCTGCTCGGTCGCGCTGTTTTCCGGCGATACATTGGTCGCGGGTGAATTTCGCATGCTCGGGCGCGGCCACGCCGAGGCGCTCGTGCCGATGATCGCGTCCCTTCCGGGCAAGGGACGCGCCGATCGTATTGCCGTCGCCCTCGGTCCCGGCAGCTTTACCGGCGTGCGTGTCGGCCTGGCGGCCGCCCGCGCGCTCGCGCTGGCATGGGGCGCTACGACAGTCGGCTATCCCACGCTGGCACTGATCGCCGCGATGGCGCGCGACAGCGAGGGCGCACAGGCACTTACCGTCGTCACGACCGGCGGCCATGGCGAGTGGTTCGTCGAAAGCTTTGCCGCCGATGGCACCAGCATCCACGACCTCGTCTCGCTGCGCCCCGACGCCGCCGCCGAACTCGTGACGGATGAACTGGTCGTCGGAAGCCAGGGCGAAGCGCTGGTCGCCCGTCGCGATTACGGTCGCGCACTGCCGCTGCTGCCCGATGCGCGCGCTTTCGCGCTCCTCCCTGCCGCAGCATTGTCGGTGGAGACTCATCCGCTATACGGACGCGGCCCCGATGCCAAGTTGCCTGCAGGGGTAGCATGATCGACGATATCGACCGGATCATGTCGGTCATGACCGCGTCGTTCGACCCGGTCTACGGCGAAGCATGGAACCGCCGCCAAGTCGAAGACGCGCTGAAGTTCGGCAACTGCCATTATCATCTCTTGTGTGCACGAGGTCACACACCGGCCGAGACCGAATCGGCATCCGGTTTTTTCTTGTCTCGCACCGGCTTTGAAGAAGAAGAACTTCTTCTTCTTGCCGTAAACCCGGAAGATCGAGGACAGGGACTTGGCCGCAAGCTCCTTGAAAACCTTCGGATCGGCGCCACCAGTCGCGGCGCCCGTAGATTGCTTCTCGAAATGAGAAGAGGTAATTCCGCCGAAACACTTTACAGAAATTTCGGCTTTTACCCGATTGGCGAAAGACGCGAATACTATCGCACGCCAAGCGGTCAGCGGCTCGACGCGGTTACATTTGCCTGCGACATCGGTTGAAATAGGTCCGGATTGACCCTTTTCATTCGCAATTCGATTAATGCAAGTTACCTGCAACTTTGAATCAAACTTGCACTCGTCGCTAAAATCGTCCATTGCGTCGCGAATGCAGATCTACAAAGGTTTGCTGCCCGCATAATTTGGTCGCACCCAAAGGACGTACAAGAAATGGAAACCATCCAGACCGACATGAACGAGACGCTGATCACGCTCGCGTCGGATATCGTCGCCGCGCATGTCAGCAACAACAGCGTCTCGGTCGAAGATCTGCCCACCCTCATCACCAACGTCTACGGCGCCCTCGCCGGCCTCGGCGGTGCGCCTGTGGTCGAGGAAGAAAAGCCTGAGCCCGCCGTTTCGGTGCGCGCCTCGGTCAAGCCCGACTACATCGTCTGCCTTGAGGACGGCAAGAAGCTGAAGATGCTCAAGCGCCACCTCATGACGCACTACAACATGACCCCGGAAGAATATCGCGCGCGCTGGAACCTGCCCGCCGACTATCCGATGGTCGCCCCCAACTACGCCGAAAAGCGCCGCGAACTCGCGAAGAAGATCGGCCTCGGCCGCAAGTCGAACGCCCGTCGCGGCCGCAAGCCCAAGACGGCTGCAGCCTGATTTTCGGACAGCCGCCTGAGGCCAGACGTTCGACGCATCTGCACTCGCGTTACGGAGATTCGATTTTCCGGGGACAAAGGGTGCGATCGATTACCATGGCCTGATGTGCGACTGTCCAACTCGGTTGTGATTGCAGGCGCATCGCCTTATCTAGGCGGTGCGCCTTCTTCTTGATTTACAGGTCCACCGTGAACCAACCCATCGACATCGAAGCCCTCTGCGCCGAACGCGGCCTGCGTATCACCGAACAGCGTCGCGTGATCGCCAAGGTCCTTTCGGAAAGCACCGACCACCCCGACGTCGAAAGGCTGCACGAACGTGCGACCGCGATCGACCCCGGCATCTCGATCGCCACCGTGTACCGCACCGTGCGGCTGTTCGAAGAAGCGGGTATCCTCGACCGCCACGATTTCGGCGACGGCCGCGCCCGCTACGAAGCCGCACCCGAGGCACATCACGACCACATGATCGACGTCGAGAGCGGACAGGTCATCGAATTCGTCGACCCCGAGCTGGAGTCGCTCCAGCGCCAGATCGCGGAACGCCTCGGCTATCGCCTCGTCGATCACCGCATGGAACTCTACGGCGTTCGCCTCGACCGCGAAGACGGCGAGCCCGCGCCGCGCCGCTGATCGACACCATGACAACGGCCATGCCCCTCGCCGGACGCCGCATCGCGGCCTGGGGGTGGCCGCTGATCGCGTTGCGTCTCGCGGCCATGCTGGCATTGCTGGTCGTGAGCGTTGCGCTCTACTACGTTTTTGCGCCGTTCACCGCGCGCAATCCGGTCCCGCGCTGCTTCCTGCGCGGCATCGGCGCCATCGCCGGCCTGCGCATACAGGTTCGCGGCGCCCGTCCCGCCCGGCGCACCTTCTTCCTTGCCAATCACGTCAGCTGGCTGGACATCCTCGCCATTGCCGGGCGGACCGGCAGCGCCTTCGTCGCGCATGACGGCCTCGCGCAGATCGGCCCGCTGCGCTGGCTCTGCGAACTGAACGACACCGTCTTCGTCGCCCGCCACGAGCGCCGCAGCGTCTCCGCCCAGATCGAGCAGGTGCGCGCCGCACTAAGCGATACCGGCGCGCTGACCATCTTTCCCGAGGGTACGACTTCCGACGGCACCGGCACGCTGGCGTTCAAGTCCTCGCTACTGTCCGCGATCGAGGGCGATTCGGACATTCCCGTCCAGCCGGTCTGGCTCGACTACGGCCCGGAAACCCGCGCCGTGGCCTGGGTGGGGGAGGAGCCCGGGCTCGACAATGCCCTCGCCATTCTGGCGCGCTGGCGGCCGGTGGACCTGACAGTCTACTTCCTGCCCCCGCTGTCAGCAGAGGATCGCGCCGACCGCAAGCGCATGGCCGCCGCCGCTCGCACCGCTATCGAAGCGGCGCGGACGGGGCTCTAGCCCAGCTTCGATTATATCGTCGCTATTCCCGCGACGGCGACGGGATCCTGCCCCGCCGTCAGCCTCAGCGCGTGGCGTTGTAGGCCAGTTGCCCCTCGTCGAGCTGGAAGCCGACCAGCACCTCAAACGAAGCGCGCGCAACCGCAGCCTTGACCTCGGGATCGGACAGCGGATCGACGGCGGCATCGGTATCACCCGCCTTGCGCTTGCGGGTGATGCGGTCGCGGATCTCGTCGGGCAGCGTCGCGGCGGCGCGGTCGATGAAGGCGTTGGTGCTGACGTTCGCCTGCGCACGGGCCTGACCGTCCGCGAAGCTGAGCGTCACATTGCCCACGCGCTTGGAGATCACCGAAGTGCCGCCCTGCAGCACGCTCACGAAGAACGGCAGCGTCACCTGACGCGCACCGGCAGTGTCACTGCGGCGGCCAAGCACCTGGAACGTCACCGTCGAGGTCACCTTCTCGCCCACGGCTTCGTCGCACTGCGCGCGCACCTGCGTCATCGAGGCGGTGACGTCGATGGCATCGGCGGTCTTGGCCGGGCCACGGAAGGTCGTGATGTCGCCGGTGTAGTCGGGAATGCCGACCGCCGGGCACTTCGAACGCACGGCGGTGATGCCGACGCCCTGATCAACCACGATCTCGCCCTTGGTCTTGCACCCGCTCAGCGCGGTCATCGCGGCGGCGGAGCACAGGACAGTAGCGGTCAGGCGGCGTGCATTCATCGTGAACTTCCTCGAATGGCGTGCGCTTGCCCTAGCGAGGCGCGCGGCAAAGCGCTAGGGGGACGAACATGAACGCGCCCTTTCAGTCCACGACGGCGAGTGCCGCCGACAGCCCGATCCGCCTCCTGATCGCCGCCCCGCGCGGCTTCTGCGCCGGGGTAGACCGCGCCATCGAGATCGTCGAGCGCGCGATCGAGCTTTACGGCGCGCCTGTCTACGTGCGCCACGAGATCGTCCATAACAAGTTCGTCGTCGACAGCCTGAAGGCCAAGGGCGCGATCTTCGTCGAGGAACTGGACGAAGTGCCGGACGGCGTGCCGGTGATCTTCAGCGCCCACGGCGTGCCAAAGTCGGTCCCCGCCGCCGCCACCGAGCGCGGCCTCGAATGGCTCGACGCCACCTGCCCGCTGGTCAGCAAGGTCCACCGCCAGGCCGAGCGCCAGATCGAGGCGGGTCGCCACATCCTGTTCATCGGCCATGCCGGGCACCCGGAAGTGATCGGCACTTTCGGACAGGTTCCCGAAGGCAACATGACACTGGTGGAAACGGTCGAGGACGTCGCCGCCCTTGCCTTCGCGCCCGAAACAGAACTGTCCTACCTGTCGCAGACGACCCTTTCGGTCGACGACACCCACGCCATCATCAAGGCGATCGAGGAGCGCTTCCCGCAAGTCGTCGCGCCCAAGGCAGAGGACATCTGCTACGCCACTTCCAACCGGCAGGCTGCGGTCAAGCAGATCGCGCCGCAGTGCGAACTGGTGCTGGTCATCGGCTCGCCCAAGAGCTCCAATTCGCTGCGGCTGGTCGAAGTGGCCGAGCGTTGCGGCGTTCCCGGCCGGATGATCCAGCGCGCCGCCGACATCGATCCCGAATGGCTGCAGGGCATCGCTACGGTGGGCCTGACGGCAGGCGCATCGGCACCCGAGGAACTGGTCAACGAGGTCATCGCCCGCATCAAGACCCTGCGCGAGGTCGCGACCGAGGAAGTCGTGACCGCGCAGGAGCACATGACCTTCAAGCTGCCCCGCCAGTTGGTGCGCTGATGGCTGTCTACACACGGCTCGGCGCCGAGGAAATGGCCGGGATCATCGCCGCGTTCGAGGTCGGCTCGCTGGTTTCGGCCAAGGGCATCGCCGAAGGCGTATCCAACAGCAACTGGCTGATCGAGACGCAGGACACGAACGGCGAATGCCGCCGCTTCATCCTCACCATGTTCGAGAGCCGCACCGAGATCGCGGACCTTCCGTTCTTCCTCGACCTGCTGGACCATCTGGCCGGACATGGTGCGCCCGTCGCCCGAACGATGCACGATCGCGAGGGCGCAAGCCATCGCCTCCACCGCACGCCCGACGGCGACAAGGCGCTGGCGCTGATCGAGTTCCTGCCCGGCGTCTCGGTTTCCGAACCCACGCCCGGACAGGCCCGCTCCGTAGGCGGCGCACTGGCGCAGATCCATCTGGCGGCGGCCGACTTCCCGGCCTCGCGCGAGAACTCGCTGGCGCTGCCCGCCTGGCAGCAACTGCTGAAGGACTGCGGGCGAGAGGGGCTCGAATCGATCCACCCGGAACTCGGACGCATCGTCGAGCGCGAACTTGCGCTGCTGGCCGAGCAATGGCCCGCGGACTTGCCGCGCGGCGTGATCCACGCCGACCTGTTTCCCGATAATGTGCTGATGCTCGGCGACAAGGTTACAGGACTCATCGACTTCTACTTCGCCTGCACCGACCTGTTCGCTTACGACGTTGCCGTGACACACGCTGCATGGTGCTTCAGTTCCGACGGCGCCCGGTTCGACCCGGCGCTTTCCGATGCCCTCCTCGAGGGCTACCTCGCGGTGCGACCGCTGGACGAGGCGGAACGTGCCGCGCTGCCGCTGCTGGCCCGCGGGGCGGCAATGCGCTTCCTTGCAACGCGCGCCTACGACTGGCTCAACACTCCCGCCGACGCGCTGGTGACGCCCAAGGACCCCATGGCCTTCGCACGGCGCCTCGAATTCTATGCCAGTCCCGCCAATTCGGGAGTCTTCGCGTGAAGCAGGTAGAAATCTTCACCGATGGTGCCTGCAAGGGCAATCCCGGCCCCGGCGGCTGGGGCGTGCTGCTGCGCATGGGGCAGCATGAAAAGGAATTGTCCGGCGGAGAGAAGGACACCACCAACAACCGCATGGAAATGACCGCCGCGATCAAGGGTCTCAATGCCCTGATCGAGCCGTGCGACGTCACCCTGTTCACTGACAGCAAGTACGTCATCGACGGGATCACCAAGTGGGTCCACGGCTGGAAGAAGAAGGGCTGGATCAACGCCAGCAAGCAGCCGGTGCGCAATGCCGACCTGTGGCACGACCTTATCGAGGCCGCAGCGCGCCACAAGGTCGAATGGCAATGGGTGCGCGGCCATGCCGGTCACGTCGAGAACGAGCGCGTCGACAAGCTGGCGAGCGACGCGGCAAAGGCGGCGGCGTGATCACGGTGGGGTGAAGCCTTGCCTGCCTCGATCTTTGCCGCCATCCCCGCGGAGGTGGCACCCCATCTCCCGTTTTCTCGTGTCGCGCAGTCATCAGATGGGTCCCCGCCTTCGCGGGGATGACGAGTAAAATGAAGCTGACTCTGCCGACAACCCTCCCTCCCATCCTCAAGACCGAAATCCGCGCCCTCGTCACTCCAGGGCCGCGCATGGCGGACGAGTGGGCCTGCGTCGCCTCGGTGCTGCTGGCGATCGTCATCGCCCATGCCATCGGCGCCGAGATGGTCTCATGGGCCGCTTTCAGCGCCTTCGTGCTGCTCAAGAGCGACGTCGCCGAGACACTCGTGCGCGGCGTGATGCGCATTGTCGGCACCGCGCTGGGCTCGGGCCTCGCGCTAGTAGTGGTGCCTTATGCGGCCCATTCCCTGCCCCTGGCGATGATCGCGGCAGAGCTTGTTGGTGCCATCGGCCTCTACGGAATGCTGACCGCTCGGCGCGCCTACGCCTGGCTGCTGTTCGGCCTGACCTTCGAGATGATCCTGTTCGACAAGATCGAGCGGCCCGACCTCGACACCATTCATTTCGCCCAGACGCGCCT
Source organism: Novosphingobium sp. FG90 (assembly GCF_057808725.1). Classification (NCBI taxonomy): domain Bacteria; kingdom Pseudomonadati; phylum Pseudomonadota; class Alphaproteobacteria; order Sphingomonadales; family Sphingomonadaceae; genus Novosphingobium; species Novosphingobium sp. FG90. Next base: position 155,729 of record NZ_JBMDIO010000004.1, on the reverse strand, counting down.
GCTGGAAGTCGTGGCGGGCACCGTCGCCTGTACGCTGGTGAGCCTCACTGCGGGAGCATTGACGGGCAAGCGCTGGTGGATGGACAGGAAAGCCCCGCCGGACCGGATGCGCTGGCACCCTCACGCGGCGCGTCATGCATCGCAGGCGGGGCTCGCCATCGCGATGCTGCCGCTGCTCCACGCGCTGTTCGACCTGCCCGAGCTACCCCAGGCGGCAGTGACGATCATGGCGGTGATGATCGTGCCGGTCGCCGGGATCGGCGCGAGCGGCTTCGTCCCCGTATCCCGGCGGCTGTTCCAACGCGCGCTTGGCTGTATCGCGGGCGGCGGACTTGCGCTGGTCGTGCTGCTTCTGGCGCAAGGAAGCGCACCGGTGCTCATCGCCGGCACCTGCCTTGGCATCGTCATCGGCCGTCATATCGAGAACGGCCTGCCCAAGGTCACTTATCTTGGCCTGCAGTTCACGCTGGCGGTGCTGGTCGTGCTGGTACCCGACAGCTACTCCGACGCCGCCGCCAGCCCGGCCGCCCAGCGCCTGCTGAGCGTTTTCGTCGGCATGGCAGTGCTGGAACCGGTCCTGCTCGCCTGGCACTTCGTCGCGCCGGGGCGCAAGGTGCCGCAAGGCTCCCCGGACGCCCCGAACGCGGAATGATGCTCAGTCAGTGGTCGTATCGACCACTTCGGCGGCGGGGCCGTTCTTCTTGAGCGATTCGATCGCGCTCTTCGCGCTGGCCTTGCTGGAATAGCCTTCGGTCCAGAACATAGTCTCGGAGTTATAGCAGAAGTAGGCGACGAACTCTCCGGCCTTGTTCTTCCGGATTTCGAAACGGTGGGCCATTTGCGACTCTCCTCGGGAATCCTTCCCCATCCGCAGATGAGCAATTTGCGTGCATGGACGCAAGCGCCGCGAAGGCCGAACTCAGCCCAAGCGGTCCGGCGCGAACGGAACCGGATCGACCTCGCCCGGCGCCTCGCCCATGAGCAGCCGCGCGCCGAGATCGGCGGCGGCCGGAGCGGTCTGGATGCCGAAGCCGCCCTGCCCGGCGAACCAGAAGAACGCCGTATCCCCGGGCGCGAAGCCGTAGACCGGCAAACGGTCCGGCGCGAAGGAGCGCAGGCCCGCCCAGCGATGCTCCACCCGCTCGACCGCCCAGTCCACGACGTGCTCGAAGCGGTCGACCGCAAGGGCCACGTCGATCTCCTCGGGCGCGGCGTCGCACGGCGCACTCGGTGTCTCGTCATGCGGGCTGAGCCAGAGGCGGCCGCTCTCCGGCTTGAAATAGAACGTCTCCGCCACGTCGAGCACCAGCGGCAGGTCGTCGGGCACCTCGGCGGCGACGGCGACTTGCGCGATCGTGCGGCGATAGGGCGCGATGCCGAGCGGGGCGATGCCCGCAAGCCGTGCCACGGTATCCGCCCAGGCTCCGGCCGCGTTCACCAGCACGCCCGTCTGCACCTGCCGCCCGTCCGCGAGCGTCAGCGCCCAGCCATCGGCGTTGCGCCGCGCCGCCGTCAGTCCGGCGCGGCACCACAACTCAACGCCTGCGCGGCGAGCCGCAGCAAGGTAGTGCTGATGAAGCGAGGCCACATCGATGTCGCACGTGCTCGGCTCCAGTGCGCCGCAGGTCCATTCGGGGCACAGGCCGGGCACGCGGACGCCGATCTCCGCGCGGCTTAGCAGGTGCATTTCCACCCCTGCAGCACGGTAGCGCTCGGCGAAAAGTTCGACTTCCCGTTCCTGCCCTGCCCGGCCGAGCGTCAGTGCGCCGCGCGGGGTCAGGACGCCGAGTTCGCGCAAGGTCGGCCCGGACGCGGTGGTCAGCGGCTGAACCCCGGGACCGCCGTAACTCTCGGTCCAGAAGGCGGCGGAGCGGCCAGTGGCGTGATAGCCCGGCCGCTCCTCGGCTTCCAGCATGAGCACCCTTGCGCGCGTGCCGATGGCCGCGGCCAGAGATGCCCCGGCCATGCCGGCCCCGACGACGACGATATCGAACGCTGCTTCCATCGCGGTCAGCCCCTAGAGCAAGTGCGCTGCGATGTGGAAGCGCAGTTTGGTGCGGATGGGGCTTCGACAAGCTCAGCCTGAGCGGATTTGAGAGATTTGCACTACCTCCGCTCAGGCTGAGCTTGTCGAAGCCCCCTGCGGCGACGCACGGCGATCGAGAAAATCCCTGATGGCATTGAGCGCGCGGGTGCGTACCGGATCGACTTCGCGCAGGATCTCGTGGCGGCACTCGGTCCCGAAGGCGACGAGTTCGCCATGCGGCAGGCGTTCTGCCGCGCGGCGGATCGCATGCCAGGATACGAGGCCGTCGATGCTGGTGCCCAGCAGCAAGACCGGGATCTCGACCGCCTCCAGCACGCCGGGCTGCTCCAGCGAGCGGATCGAGGCGAGCGCGCGCTCGATCCAGCCCCAGCTTGCCGCGCCCATGCCGATGACCGGACGCTTGCGGCGCCACCAGTCCTCGTCGTCGTAGCGGCTCTCGTCGTGGGTGAGCAGCAGGCTGCGGGCCTTCGGCTGGGCGCCGGGCTTCTCGCCGCCCTTCCACGCCGGACGACGCGGATCGCCGAGCCGGACGATGCCGCGCGCGACCCGGTGCAGCACGCTCGCGGGGATCCACGTCGGGTGAATGCCCAGCATAGGCGCCGAGAGCACCAGCGCATCGGGCCGCACGGCGCCTTCCGCCACCACGCGCAGCACGATCTGCCCGCCCATAGAATGCGCGACGGCAATGTGCGGCCCCGGCGTCGAGGCGGCCCAGTCGGCATAGAGCGCGGCGTAATCCTTTACCCAGAGCGCGAAGTCCGGGACGTGCCCGGTCGCCGCATCGCGGCCGAGACGCCCCGAACCCGCCTGCCCGCGCCAGTCCGCCGACGTGACGTGCCAGCCCTCGCGATGCCAGCCATCGAGGGTTTCCAGCCATTTCTCGTAAGCGTCGCCGCGTCCGGGCATGAACAGGATCGAGCCGCGTCTGCCGCCCTGCCAATCTATCCGGCGCAACTGGTGACCGTCAGGCAGAGCCCAGCGCGATTCGCGCGCCTCGGCAGGAATTGCCCGGCGTGCGGGGGACTGGGCGAAACTTTCGACGGCAGAGGTCACTATGATGGGAAGCCCCGGTTCGTGATCGATATGTCGTGGTTACTATTTGGTAGCGGTTGCCGAGGTAGAGCGCTCTCGATCCGATAGGGTGAAAAGCATGACGGGCGCTGTATTTTCCTACGCACTGCTGGCCGCATTGGCAACGGCGCTGCTCGTCGCAGCGTTCACCGACTTGCGCGCGCGGCACATCGACAACTGGCTGAACCTGGGCATCGCGCTCGCCGCGCCGCTGTGGTGGCTGGCGATGGGGCTCGGTCCTTTCGACATCGGCGTTCAGATCGGGCTGGCGGCGGCGACTTTCGCGGTGGCCTGCGTGCTCTTTGCCATCGGCCAGATGGGCGGCGGCGACGTCAAGCTGCTGACCGCGCTGGCGCTTTGGTTCTCGCCTGCGGCCTTCATGCAACTGGTCGTGCTCATGGCGGTGCTGGGCGGCGGAGCCTCGCTCGCCATGGCCGCCTTCAACATGACGCCGGGGCGCAGCGAGATGGTGCGCGACACTCTCGCCGGGCTCGTCGTCTTCGCGTGGGTGTGGTGCGCGGGCTCCATCGTCTTCGCCATCGCGACGCATCGTCCGGTAGTCGCGCCCGCGACGCTGGAAGCTGTCGCCGCCGCGTTGCCGAGCCTCTGGGCGATCCCGCTCGCCGTGCTGGTGGTGCTGGGCCTGTTCCTCTTCGGGATGCGCCACATCATGCGCCGCCAAAAGTCGCGAATCGAGGTGCCCTACGGCATCGCCATCGCCGCCGCATCGCTGTGGGTGATGGGCTCGCAGACGCTCGTGAGCGCGCATTCGGCGGGAATGTCGGCCGGAATCGGGGGCTGAAACTAACGCGGTTTACGCAAGTAACGGGGTGAACCCGTTCTTAACCAATTTACCTCATAAGTCCGAACAGTTCGGGGATTTTGCTAAGGGGCTTTCCAGGCCATGGACAGGAAGAAAGTGGTGCTGCTCGCGGTTGCGCTGCTCGTCGCAGCCTTTACCGCGTTTGCTGCGAGGACGATGTTCGCAGGCGGCGCCGCACCGCAGGCCGGGGCCGTCCCCGCTGCCGAGCAGAACGGACCCAAAGTGCTGGTCGCCCAGCGCGCGCTGCCGGTGGGCACGATCATCACCGCCGATTCGGTGTCGTTCCAGAGCTGGCCGGACAACCTCGTCCAGGACGCCTACTACGTCGACGGCAAGGCCGACATGACCAAGCTGCTCGGCACCGTCGTGCGCTTTCCGATCACCGCCGGCCAGCCGCTGACACAAGGCGCGCTCGTCGCGCCGGGCGATCGCGGGTTCCTTGCCGCAGCGCTCGGGCCGGGCATGCGCGCCGTCACCATCTCGGTCTCGGCCGACACCGGCGTCGGCGGCTTCGTGTTCCCGGGCGACCGCATCGACCTCGTTCTCACGCAGGACGTGAAGGGCGAAGGCGATTCGCTGCGCACCGCCGAGACGATCCTGCGCAACCTGCGCGTTCTTGCCACCGACCAGGCCACCGCCAGCACGGTGGAGGACGGCAAGACCGTCGTGCAGGGCTTTCGCACCGTCACCCTCGAAGTGACCCCGCGCATCGCCGAGAAGGTCGCCGTCGCGCAGACCATCGGCACGCTCAGCCTGTCGCTGCGTTCGATCTCCGACAACCAGGGCGAATTCGACCGCATCCTCGCCAGCGGCGACGTCAAGCTGCCCGAAGGCGCGACCCGCGAGCAGGAAGAGAAGTTCATGAGCCAGGCCATGAACCGCCCGATGGACGGCGCCACCACTTACGTCACCGGTGCCGATGTCTCCCGCTTCCAGCGCTCGTCGCGCCCGGCACAGGGCGGCAGCGCCCCTGCCCCGGCCGCTCCCGCCGTCGGCGCCGCGCCGCAGATGGCCGCAGCCCCGGTCCATGTCGGCCCCGTGGTCCGCGTGACCCGCGGCAAGGAAACCACCGTAGAGCCGGTGGGCAAGTAACGATGACCGCGTCCACGCACCGTCCGTCACCCTTTGAGGGCATCTCGATGAAGCAGCGTCTTCTCAAGTCCGCACTGATCGCCGCCACTGCCGTGCCCTCTCTGGCCGCCGTGAGCGTCGCGCCCGCCGAGGCCCAGACCGCCTCGGTCGTCCACCCGGCACAGGACGTCAGCCTGTCGATCGGCAGTGGCCAGCTCGTCAACGTTCCGGGTTCGATGGCCGACGTCTTCGTCGCCAACGACGCGGTCGCTGACGTGCAGGTCAAGTCGGCGAAGCAGTTCTACGTGTTCGGCAAGGCAGGCGGCACTACCACGGTCTACGCCAGCAATGCGGCGGGCGCGGTCGTCTGGTCGGGCACGGTGCGCGTTGGATCGAACCTCGACAGTGTCGATTCGATGCTGCGCCTCGCCATGCCGGACGCGAAGATCGGAGTCTCGACGATGGGCTCGAACACCTTCCTGCTGACCGGCACGGTGAAGAACCCCGAAGACGCCGCGGAGGCTGAACGCCTCGTCCTGGCTTACGCGGGCAAGGACTCCAACGTCATCAGCCGCCTGCGCATCGCGACGCCGCTGCAGGTCAACCTGCAGGTTCGCATCGCCGAGGTCAGCCGCTCGCTGGTGAAATCAATGAGCGTCAACATAACCAGCTCGGACGCCTCTACCGGAGCCAAGTTCGTGATCGGCCAGGGCTCGGGCAAGTTCCCGCAGTACACGCACGGCGGCCCGATCATCGTTGGCGACGACGCAAGCACCGGCGCCTCGTCCATAACCCCCAACGCCACCGGCACCACGCTGGGCCTGGGCGGCAAGCTGCTCGGCATCGACCTGCTCGGCGCGCTCGACGCGGGCGAGACGATCGGCCTCGTCAGCACGCTGGCGCAGCCCAACCTCACCGCGCTCTCGGGCGAGACGGCCGACTTCCTTGCGGGCGGCGAGTTCCCGATCCCGCTTAGCCAGGGCCTCGGATCGACGTCGATCGAATACAAGAAGTACGGGGTCAGCCTCAGCTACACGCCCACCGTGCTGGCCAACGGCCGCATCTCGATGCGGGTGCGCCCCGAGGTTTCCGAGCTTTCGAGCGAGGGCGCCGTTACCCTTAATGGCTACGAAATCCCGGCGCTCACCGTGCGCCGTACCGAGACGACCATCGAACTCGGTTCCGGCCAGAGCTTCATGATCGCGGGCCTGCTGAGCAACAGCGCGACCAACACCATCCAGAAGATGCCCGGCGCAGGCGATCTGCCGATCCTCGGCTCGCTGTTCCGCTCGACCAGCTACAAGCGCGGCGAGACCGAACTGGTGATCATCGTCACCCCTTATCTGGTGAACCCGATGAATTCGGCCTCGCAGATCGCCCTGCCGACCGACGGCTTCCATTCGCCCAACGAACTGCAGCGCATCCTCGGCAACATGGAGAGCGACAGCGCGAGCGGCGAAAGGCGGCCCGAAGCAACCAAGGCGCCTTCCGGCGCAACCGGCCCCAACATCGGTCAGGGCGTCGGCGCCGCAGATCCCGTCCGGTCCAAGGACAAGAAGGCCCGGCGTACCGCTTCCGACGACTCCGCCAAGCCCGGCTTCAGCTTCTAAGCGAGAAAGGTGACCACCATGCGCAAAGCTACTCTCGCCCGTACCGCCATCGTCCTGAGCCTCGGCCTCTCGCTGGCGGCCTGCGGCGGCGTGCCCACCAACAGTTCCGTCTATTCGGTCCACCAGCCGGTGGTCGAGACTTCGGCCTACAGCATCGACGTCACCAGCGGCAGTTCGGGCCTCGCCTATGGCGAACAGGGCCGTCTTGCCGGCTGGTTCGACGCCATGGGCCTCAAGTACGGCGATCGCGTCACGGTCGACGACCCGAACATGAGCGCCGCGACCCGCAGCGCCATCGCGACTGTGGCCGATCGCTACGGCGTCGTCCTCGACGAGGCATCCGCCCGGACCGGCACCGTGCCCGAGGGCACCGCGCGCATCACCATCAACCGCGCCAGGGCCTATGTCCCGGGTTGTCCCGACTGGTCGGCCAAGAGCGACTTCAATCCGGGCAACGCCACCTCGACCAACTACGGCTGCGCGGTCAATTCCAACCTCGCCGCCATGGTCGCCAATCCGGAAGACCTGATCCACGGCCAGACCGACACCGGATCGACCGCGACGATGACGTCGAACAAGGCGATCGGCGCCTATCGCGCCGCCGGGACGACCGGCAAGGGCAACTCGGTCTCACAGACCGGCAGCAAGGAAAACTGATGGCCATGAACGCTCCCTGGAAGACAGGCGGCCCCGGCGGTCGCGACCAGTTCGCCGCGTTCCTGTGCGACGAGGCTTCGCTCGACGTGCTGCGCCCGATCGCCATCGAGATGGGCTGGCAGCCGGAGAAGTGCCACAAGGGCGGCCTGCGCAATGCCGTCCAGTCGCTGTCGATATCGGCCAGCCCGAACATCCTGCTCGTCGACCTGTCGGAGAGCGGCGACCCGCTGAGCGACATCAACGCGCTGGCCGAAGTCTGTGAGCCGGGCACGGTCGTTGTCGCCGTGGGCCAGGTCAACGACGTGCGCCTGTATCGCGACCTCATCGCCAGCGGTATCCACGACTACCTGCTCAAGCCGCTGCAGCCCGCTGCCGTGCGCGATGCGCTGGCTCAGGCGCAGTCGGTGTTCTCTACCCCGCGCGTGGCCGACACTGGCGCGGGAAAGCAGCATGTCTCGACCGCCGTGATCGGCACGCGCGGCGGCGTCGGCGCCTCGACGCTGGCGACTTCGCTGGCGTGGCTGTTCAGCACCGACCACAAGCTGCCCACCGCGCTGCTTGACCTCGACATCCACTTCGGCACCGGTGCCCTGTGCCTCGACCTGGAACCGGGCCGCGGCCTGACCGACGCGATCGAGAACCCCAGCCGCATCGACGGCCTGTTCATCGAACGCGCCATGATCCGTGCCAATGACAATCTCGCGATCCTCTCCGCCGAGGCGCCGATCAACGCGCCGCTGCTGACCGACGGCTCCGCCTTTCAGCAGCTGGCCGAAGAGTTCCGCGCCGCGTTCGAGATGACCGTGGTGGACATGCCGCGCAACATGCTGATCAACTTCCCCCAGCTCGTCGCCGACCTCGGCGTCGCGGTTCTGGTGACGGAAATGACGCTGGCCTCGGCGCGCGACACCATTCGCCTGCTCTCGTGGTTCAAGGCCAATGCGCCGCAGACCCGCGTGATCGTGGTCGCCAACAAGGTCCAGCCGACGCTGGCGGAGATCAGCAAGGCCGACTTCGAGGCCTCGATCGAAACCCGCATCGACGTGTCGATCCCCTATGACCTCAAGGCCGCATCGATGGCCGCGAAGCTGGGCCAGACGTTCGCCGATGCCAACCGCGCGACGAAGGCCGGCGCAGTGCTGCGCGACCTCGCCCGCGACATCGCCGACATCGGCGAGGACGCCGCCGTCGCGAAGCCATCGCTGCTCGGCAAGTTCGACCTCAAGGCGATGATGCCCAAGGCAAAGAAGAAGGCCCCCGCGTCCTCGTAAGAGACGCCAGGTTCGGTAACGGCTCAAGGTTCGGTAACGGCTATGAACTTCCTTCAGGTCATCATGGTAACGACGGGGCTTACCGGCTTCGCGCTGCTCGTCTGGGCTCTGCTGTCCGGACCGTCGCCCAAGAAGGAATCGACCCGGCGCCTTAAGTCCGTCCGCTTCCGCCACTCGAACAACGCCAGCGATCGGCTGGAGGCGCAGATGCGCCGCGCCGTCGCCGCCCGCAAGCCGAGGATCCACCAGATCGCCGGCTCCGCCTCGCGCGCGGAAGCGCTGGCGCTGCGCCTGCATCGTTCGGGCCTGCCCTGGAGCTTGCAGCAGTATCTCTACGGCTCGATCGGCCTCGGCGCGGTGATAACGCTGCTGCTGTTCATGAAGACGGGCGCGATGTTCCTGGCGCTGGCCTTTGGCGTCTTCGTCGGCGCAGGGCTGCCGCACATGGTCGTCGGCCACTTCATCAAGCGCCGCTCCAACGCCTTCACCGTCAAGTTCGCCGACGCCATCGACCTGCTCGTGCGCGGCCTGCGCTCGGGCCTGCCGGTATCGGAGACGCTGACGATCGTATCACAGGAAATCCCCGGCCCCGTCGCCGAGGAGTTCAAGCTGATCACCGACCGCATGAAAGTCGGCAAGACCATGGAGGACGCCCTTCAGGAAACCGCCGACCGCCTGAACATGCCCGAATTCAACTTCTTCTGCATCACCCTGGCGATCCAGCGCGAGACGGGCGGCAACCTGGCGGAGACGCTGGCGAACCTGTCGGACGTGCTGCGCAAGCGCGCGCAGATGAAGCTCAAGATCCGTGCGATGAGTTCGGAATCCAAGGCTTCGGCCTATATCGTCGGCTCGCTGCCGTTCATCGTCTTCTTCATGATCTGGTGGATCAGCCCCCAGTACATCGGCCAGTTCTTCATCGACGAGCGCCTGATGGTCGCCGGCATCGGCGGCGCCATCTGGATGGGCATCGGTGCCTTCATCATGGCCAAGATGGTCAGCTTCGAGATCTGAGGACCAGCACATGCTCGAACAACCCGCCGGTCCCACACTCCTCGGCTTCGACGTCACTTACGTCGGGACACTGCTCACCATCGTCGCGGCCGCTGCGGTGCTCTTCGCGATCTATACCGCGATCACCATCCGCGACCCGATGCAGAAGCGCGTCAAGGCGCTGAACGCCCGGCGCGAACAGCTCAAGGCGGGCATCATCACCACCGCCCGCAAGCGCCAGAGCCTCATCCGCCGCAACGACACCACCGACCGGATGGGTGCGTTCCTCGGCAAGGCTCGGATGCTGCAGGACAGCCAGATCAAGACGATCGAGCAGAAGCTTGCGCAGGCCGGCATCCGCAACAAGGAATGGGCCGTCGCGGTCGTCTTCGCGCGCCTTGTCGCGCCGATCGCGCTCGGCGGTTTCGCCGCGCTGGTGATCTACGGCATCAATTATTTCCCCGAGTGGTCGGACTTCAAGAAGTTCATGGGCTTCGCAGCCATGGTGCTGGCGGGATACAAGGGGCCGGACATCTACATCCAGAACCTCGTCTCCAAGCGTACCGACGCGATCCGCAAGGGCCTGCCCGATGCGCTCGACCTGCTCGTCATCTGCGCCGAGGCGGGCCTGACCGTCGACGCCGCCTTCGAGCGCGTCTCGCGCGAGTTGGGCCGAGCCTATCCTGAACTGGGCGACGAGTTCTCGATGACCTCGATCGAACTCTCGTTCCTCACCGAGCGCCGCCAGGCCTTCGAGAACCTCGCCTATCGCGTCAACCTCGACGCCGTGAAGGGCGTGGTGACGACGATGGTCCAGACCGAGCGCTACGGTACGCCGCTGGCCTCGGCCCTGCGCGTGCTCTCCGCCGAATTCCGCAACGAACGCATGATGCGCGCCGAGGAAAAGGCCGCGCGCCTGCCTGCTATCATGACCGTGCCGCTGATCCTGTTCATCCTGCCGACGCTGTTCGTCGTGATCCTTGGACCCGCTGCATGCTCGATCGGCGACGCATTCTCCGGCTCCGGTCCGGGCAAGGCGGGCTGACGTCGGCCCCTATGCCGGCCGCGAAGGCGAGAACCTACGCTGCACGACACCGGCAACCCGATTGAGCGTGGGCACCCACCATTCTTCGAGCGCGACGAAGGGCGCCGCCACGAGAAAGGTTAATGCCAGCGTGACCGCTCCCGTGCCCAGCAATACGAGCGCCTTGTCCACGCCCGTGTCGATGAGTTTCACGAACACGAAGCTGGATGCCGACAGGATCACCGTCAGGTGGACCAGATAGAGCGGAAAGGAATAGCGCCCCAGAAAGCTGCCGAAGCGTCCGGACAACCCGCGCGCCAGCGACGGACAGGCGAGGACCGCGAAGAGGATCGTGACGGAACCGAGGTTCTCGGCGACGAAACCGTCCATGCCGCACAGTGCCAGCCCTGCCAGGGCGAGCCCGATACCAGCGATCATCGACAACGACAGCCTGTCATGCCGGTAGAATCTGGCCAGGCATGCCCCCAGCAGGAACGGCAGCGCCGCCGCTCCCAGCACCGCGATCAGCGCCAGAACCGTGATGCCGGCAGGCACGGCGGACCACCAGCGTCGCGCATCCATGGTACGCAGCAGCCAAACTATGGCGAAGCACAGCATGCTGCCGAACAGCTCGAAATACATCGTCCAGAGGTTTGTGTTGACGAGCCCCGGATTGGCGGGGTGAAAGAAAAGCGTGACGCTCTGCTCCATGACCATCGCGATGTCGGGGTGGTAGACTGCCGGAAAGCCGGCGTTGGCATATAGCCTCAGCCAGTCGCTGCCGGTCGACCGCGCTGCCTCGACGTTCCATGTCAGGTCAAGACTGAACACCAGCCACGCGAGGATCGCCGAGGCGGTCGTGGGAACCCACAGCCTCGGCATTCGCTTGGCCGCGGCTATCGCCAGTTCACCTCCTGCCCGGCCGCGATCGAAATAGCGGCGCGTCAGCACGAAACCGGACAACACGAAGAACAGCGTTACCGCCGCCGAACCGTTGACCAGGCAGAACAACGGTGTCCCGGCGATGCCGTCCGGGAACCGTAGTCGTATTCCCGGGGCGAAACCGAGCGCGAAATGATGAAGCACCACGACCAGCGAAGCAATTCCACGCACCGCCTCCAATTGCGTGAGGCGGTGCTTCCCGGTGTGCAAGTCGCCCGCCTCACCCGCCGAAGCCGTCATGATTTCCCCAGTACAGGCGCCCCAACCGAGCCCGACACGGCTGTGAAATCAATCCGATGGCATCGGCTGTCAAGCGCCTCGTCAGTCCTCGTGACCTGACGGACCGTCCGTCTCGACAAGCTCCGCGATCTCGAAGGCAAATCCCTTCCAGCCACGCATCTTCGCCGCCTCGTCCAACGGCAACCGCTTCTTCTTCGCCTCCGCGAGCGAGCGCACATGCCCCCAGAACACCTCGGTCTTGCCGTTCTGCAGTTCTGCCACCACGCGCCAGTAATGCGTGAACGTATCCGCCGTCGGCCCGATCGTCTTCACGTAGCCGTCCGCCATCGTCGCGGTGAGGTAGCGCTTCTTCTTCCGGGCCATCAGTGCGCGAGAATGCCCGCCATGATGATGTCGATGGTATGCTCGCGGTAACGGTCGCGCAGTTCCTCCGTCAGCGTATCCTGGTCGAAGCAGTGCTTGAGCACCAGCCGCGCCGAGAAGAAACGGTCCACCGCGCCCGTCACGGTGAAGTAGAACAACTGCGGATCGATCTCCCGGAACACCCCTGCCCGCACGCCGTCACCGATCAGCTGCTCATAGGCGCGGTAGATCGGCGAGAGATAGCAATCGGCGATGCGCCGCGCCTCGGTGTCGTCGCTCTCGCGCACCATGCGCATGGTCAGGCGGTTGAGATACGGCACCTCGTAGAAGGTATCGACGACCTTCCACAAGTGGCGCCGCAACTTGGCCTCGGGCTCCCACCCGTCCTTGGCGACCAGCGCATCGACACTGGCGACGATCGCCTCCCAGTCCCTGTCGAGCAGCGCCTTGAGCAGCCCCGCCTTGTTGCCGAAATAATACTTCACCAGCGCCGAATTCAGCCCCGAACGCAGGCTCAGTTCCGACAGCGAGATGTCGATCACGTCGCCGTCGCGCATGATCGCGCTGGCCGTGTCGAGCAGCATCGCACGTGCCCCGGGAGGCGCGACTTCCACGGCGGAGACGGATCTTTCCTTCATCCGCGCTTACTTCGGCCCCATGCGGATCGCGCCGTCGAGACGGATTGATTCGCCGTTGAGATAATCGTGCTCCAGCATGAACAGCGCCAGCTTCGCATATTCCTCCGGCTTGCCCAGCCGCTTCGGGAACGGCACCATCGCCGCCAGCGCATCCTGCACACTTTGGGGCATTCCCGCCATCATCGGCGTCTCGAAGATGCCCGGCAGGATCGTGTTGACGCGGATGCCCTCGCCCATGAGATCGCGCGCGACCGGCAGCGTCATCGCCAGCACACCGCCCTTCGACGCGGCGTAGGCGGCCTGGCCGATCTGCCCGTCCTGCGCGGCGACGCTGGCGGTATTGACGATGGCGCCGCGCGAACCAGCCGCGTCCATCGGCTCGAGCCCCGCCATACCTGCGGCCGACTTGCTGATGCAGCGGAAGGTGCCGACCAGATTGATCGCGATCGCCTTCTCGAACAGGGCCATGTCGTGCGACCTAGGCTCGCCTGTCTCGCGGTTCCGGCCGACGGTCTTGGCGGCCGGCGCGATCCCTGCGCAGTTGACCAGCACCCGCTCGACCCCATGCGCCGCACGCGCCTTCGCGAATCCGGCGACGACGCTGTCCTCGTCAGTCACGTTGACTGCGCAGAACACCCCGTCGATCTCCGCCGCAAGCGCCTCCCCTGCCTCCGCATTGAGGTCGAAGATCGCGACTTTCACGCCCTTTTCCGCCAGAGCGCGTGCCGTAGCCGCGCCAAGGCCCGAGGCTGCGCCGGTGACTACCGCGGCGACCGAGCTGTCGAGTTTCATGCCGATTTCCTTTCTCTTTCGCGCCCTATGCCCATCACGCGAAGCGGGCCATCCATTTTGCGCGAAGCGATTTAATCAATCGGTTAAATGCGTCGTGCCGACGGGTCAATCCATTGCGCGAAAGGGTTTTGCAACCGCGCAACAGGATTTCACCGGGGCGATGCCCTGCGCAAGAAACAATGTGGACAATGCCCATATGCAACAGGTCTATTGTTCCGGCTAATCGGCTGGAATCCTTATGCGGTTGCATTCGGGTGACGACCCGTCGCGCACACCTGTTGCGTCATTGCCACAATCGCCAACCCAATTTTCGGAACGCGGCAAATTCCGTTGAAAGGAGAACCCTACGGTGCAACAAGATTTCACATGGCATCACGATGCGTGCGCGCATCCGAAAGCCGGCAACGGGTCTCCAGGCGGACTTGGTCACGCATCCGTCTGGTGAACGAAGCAACAAGGGACACAAAAGTGAAAACCACCATCCAGAAGGCCGCGCTGTGCGGCGCGACGAGCCTTACGGCTTTCGCACTGCTGTGCGGCACTGCGCACGCACAGGCTGCCCCGCAGGGAGCAACCGATTCGAGCGACGAGGGCGTCATCGTCGTCACCGGCTCGATCCTGCGCCAGACCGACAAGGAAACCGCCTCGCCGGTGACGGTCCTGTCGTCGGACAACCTGCAGAAGCGCGGCATCAACACCGCGTCCGAAGCGCTCCAACGCCTGAGCGCCAACGGCGCAGGCACCATCGCCAGCGGCTGGAATACCGGTTCCAACTTCGCCGCAGGTGCCAACGCCCCGTCGCTTCGCGGCCTGACCGTGCAGAACACCCTGTCGATCGTCGATGGCCTGCGCCTCGCACCGTACCCGCTTGCCGACGACGGCCAGCGTAACTTCGTCGACCTCAACTCGATTCCCAACGCGATCATCGAGCGCATCGAAGTCCTCAAGGACGGTGCATCGTCGACTTACGGCGCCGACGCCATCGCCGGTGTGGTCAACATCATCACCAAGAAGGAAATCCAGGGCGTTCACGCGAACGGCTCGCTCGGCATTTCCGATCGCGGCGATTACGGCGAACAGCGCCTCGACCTGACCGTCGGCTACGGCGACCTCGCCGAACAGGGCTTCAACGTCTACCTTTCGGGTGAATACCAAAAGCAGGACGACCTCTGGGCACGCGATCGCGCCTACCCATACAACTCGACCGACCTGACCGCCATCTGCAAGGCCGACGGCAGCAGCTGCATGGCGAACCATAACTGGAACGGCTACACGCCGGAATCGGGTGTGTTCAACGGCCTGTTCTCGACCCCCAACGTGTCCCTGGTACGTCCCGTCGCCGCGGGTGCCAACACCGGTTCGGGCCGTTTCGACTACCTCAATCCGACGGTCGGCTGCGGCCCCTATGCCGTGAACCCGAACATCGGCACCTCGCCCACTGCTCCGCTGAGCGGCGCATGCGAAGTCGATTACCAGAACGACTACCAGATGCTGCAGCCGGCGATCGAGCGCTACGGCTTCACCGGCCGCGCGACGGTCAACTTGGGTGATCGTGCGCAGTTCTACGCCATGGGCACTTACTACAAGACCAAGACCTCGGCCGCACTCACGCCGCTGGGTCTCAACGGCACGCCTGCGGCCACGCCGGGTCAGGTCCAGCCGACCGCCTATAACGTGCTGCTGCCGGTCTACGTCTGCGCCGCCGGCCAGGGCACCTTCAACAGCCTGAACACGGGCTGCGACGCCAGCAACGGCGTCCTCAACCCGAACAACCCCTACGCGGCTGCCGGCCAGCGCGCCCAGGTCCTCCTGCGCTCGCCGTTCATGCGCACCGACGACACCAACACCCGGGCGCTGCGCGGCGTTGTCGGCGTCGAGGGCTCGTTCGGCGACGACTGGCGCTACGGCGTGAACGTCACCGCTTCGGAAGTCCGCCTGAAGCGCACGCAGTCCAACTACATCATCCCGTCGCGGGTGATGGACGTAGCCGCCAACGGCTCCTTCAACTTCGTCGATCCGACTGCAAACTCGCAGGAAGTGTGGGATTACATCGCCCCGGTCAGCCGCAACACTTCGGTCTCGAAGCTATGGCAGGCTCAGGCGACCCTCGCCAAGGACCTGTTCCAGCTGCCGGGCGGTGCGATGCAGGCTGCGGTCGGCGTTGCCTATCGCCACGAATCAATCAACTCACCGTCGGCCAACCCGGCCAACGACGCCAACCCGTTCGATCGCTACTACTCGATCAACGCAGTCGGCGCCGAGGGTTCGCGTAACGTCAAGTCGGCGTTCTTCGAACTCCAGGCTCCGGTTCTCGATCAGGTCGAGTTGACCGCTTCGGGCCGTTACGACAAGTACTCGACCGGTCAGAAGAACTTCTCGCCCAAGCTGGGCCTGAAGGTCACGCCGATCGATGAAGTCGTGCTGCGCGGCACCTTCTCGAAGGGCTTCCGCATTCCGAGCTTCAACGAAGCGTTCGGCCTGCCGACCACTGGCTATCTCGGCAACCAGAGCATCAACTGCGATGTCTACGTCGATTTCTGCGCCGCACACGCCAATGCCGACGGCACCGAGGGCAACTACACCCAGGGCACCTACAGCATCGGCCTGACGCAGACCGGCAACCCGTCGCTGAAGCCCGAAAAGTCGACCTCGTTCACTGCGGGCATCGTCGTCGAGCCGATCCGCAACGTGTCATTCAGCGTCGATTTCTGGCACATCAAGATCAAGAACCTGATCACCGGTGTGACCAACATCAAGCCTTACGTGGATGCTTATTACCTCAACAACGGCGTGGTGGACCTTCCCAACACCGTCGTGGTACCGGGCACGCCTGATGATGCACACCCCACCGCGCTTCCGCGCCTGGGCTTCATCCAGACCCCGTACCAGAACGCGGGTTCGCAGTCCGTCAGCGGCATCGACTTCGGCATCAACGCCGACTACGAGCTGACCAGCGACCTGCGCTTCATCAGCCAACTCGATGCGTCCTACACGTTGAAGTACAAGCTGGCGACCGAAGACGGCACGCTGCGTTACGACGGTACGCTCAGTCCCTGCAACATCACCTCGTGCTCGGGCTCGCCCAAGTGGCGCGGCAGCTGGCAGAACACGCTGCAGTACAAGGACACCTCGGTGACCGTGACGGCGTACTACACCAGGGGCGTGAATACCGCCCAGATCGACTACGGCATGAGCACCAGCGACTGCGCTGGCAACGTCGAAGCTGGCCTGATCTCCTACGAGGACGGCACCCCGGTCCAGTGCCGGAGCAAGGACATCTGGAACGTCGACCTGTCGATCAACCAGAAGATCAACGATAACTTCTCGATCTACGCGAACGTCATGAACGTTTTCGACATCAAGGCGCCGGTAGACGTGAATGCTGCCTACGGCATCTATAACTACAACCCTGCATTTGCGGGTGCGAACATCATCGGTCGCTACCTGCGCGTCGGTGCGAAGGTCGACTTCTAAAGTCACTACGTTATACGCGAAACTGGATGGGGCGGCCTCGCACGAGGCCGCCCTTTTCTTTTGCCCGCCCGAAGATTGTGTTGAAATGTGCACACAAAAATTGTCGATTGATGTTGTATTGTTACAACTCTGCGGCAGAAAAATTTCGCAATTACTTCAATTCCTTGTTGCAGTCGCGAAGCGCGAAGGCAGGATGCGTTCATGAACCTCTGCTGACCGCAACGGTTCGCGGACCATTTCCGGGGTCCGAAGTGCAACAAGGGGACACATCATGAAAACTGCAAGAAGCGCCCTGCTTCTTGGCGTCGCGGTCATTCCGGCGATGACCGTCCTGGCGGCCACTCCCGCCATGGCGCAAGACACCACCGCCCAGACCACCGGCAACGAAGACGCCGCCGATTCCATCATCGTCACCGGCACGCGCATCTCGACGCCCGCCGGCTTCGATAATCCCAATCCCGTGGTTTCGATCACATCGGAAACGATCGAGCAGTCCGGCCAGGTCAACATCACGGAATTCCTGGCCCAGAGCCCGGCTCTCCTCGGCTCTCGCCGCGCCATCGATTCGGCCGGTTCGAACCTGCCGAACGGGCAGCTTACCGGCGTGAACCTGTTGAGCCTGCGCAACCTCGGCACCTCGCGCACGCTGGTCCTCGTCGATGGCCGCCGCCACGTGGCAGGCTATCCGGGCACCGCGTCGGTCGATACCAACACCATTCCGACCGACCTGATCGAGAGCGTGGACGTGCTCACGGGCGGCGTTTCGGCGATCTACGGCGCTGACGGCGTGTCGGGCGTGGTCAACTTCATAATGAAGAAGGACTTCGAAGGCCTTCGCATCCGTGCGCAGAATTCCATCTCGCAACGCGGCGATGCCGGCGAGAAGTTCATCGCCGCGACGGCCGGCACGAACTTCGCGGATGGCAAGGGCAACATCACCTTTGCCTACGAATTCAACAAGTCCGATCGTTTCGCCCAGACGAAGCGCCTGAACTACAGCAAGACCGGACCGACCTGGACTTTCGTGCGCAATCCGAACGACGGAGCCCCGGGCTCGGCGGGCGACGACCCCAACGTGCCCGACCGCATCCTGATGAACAACCTGCGCTGGGCCGACAGCTCGATGGGAGGCGCGATCGACGTCGATTTCGACGGCGTGCCCGACTTCACCGGCGAAGGTACCCCCTACAACCTGGGCACCTACATCCCCGGCACCGCGTTTACCGTCGGCGGAGACAGCACGCCGCGCGATTCGTACTATGGCGACTACACGCCGTACCTGCGCCGCCACATCTTCAATGCCATGACCCACTACGAGGTCAGCCCGGCCCTGAACCTCTATGCCGAAGCCAAGTACGTGAAGTCGAAGGCCTATACCTTCGCCCAGCCGACTTATGATTTCTACACCGAACTGTTCGCCGACAACTATTACCTGAACGAGCGCTTCGGGGCGGACGCGCCCGATGGCGCCCTCGTCAGCCGCGACAACTTCGATTTCGGGATCCGGCGCTCGGAACTGAATCGCGAGCTGTGGCGCACCGTCGTCGGCGCCAACGGTGACCTGTCGGAGCACCTGAAGTACGACGCCTCGTTCGTGTTCGGTCAGTCGACCCAGCGCGCGACGTCCTCGGGAGATCGCATCCTCGACCGCTACTCGGCCGCGCTCGACGCCGTTTCAGACGGCAACGGCGGCGTCACCTGCCGCATCAACCTGCCGGGCCAGACCGAGATCCTGGGTAACAGCTTCGGGTCTCCCTATTACTCCGGCGCGCCGCTGACCTTCCAGCCCGGCCAGTGCGTCCCGCTGAACGTGCTCGGCAATGGCTCCCCTTCGAAAGAAGCGCTGGACTTCATCCTCGCCACGCACACCGACTACGCCCGCCTGCGCCAGTACGTCGCATCGGCATCGATTTCGGGTGATACCGGTGCGTTCTTCGAACTTCCCGGCGGGCCGATCGGCTTCGCCGTAGGTGCGGAGTACCGCAAGGAAACCAGCAGGCAGGTTCCCTCCTACTACACGCAGAACGGTTTCCTGGCCGACAGCGCCCAGGCGACGATCGACACTGGTTCGTTCGATGTGAAAGAAGCCTACGCGGAAGTCCGCCTGCCGATCTTCCTCGACCAGCCGCTCGCGCATGAATTCAGCCTCGGCGCAGCACTGCGCCTGTCCGACTATTCCACGGTCGGTTCAACTACCGCCTGGAACGTCAACGGCACTTATGCGCCGGTCCAGGACATCTCGTTCCGTGGCACCTATTCGGTCTCGGTCCGCGCGCCGAACATCACCGAACTCTTCGCGGGCACCAGCGGCGGGTACGAGTTCATCACCGACCCCTGCGGTCCGGAACGCATCGCCGAAGGCACCTCTACCCGAGCGGCCAACTGCGCCGCCGCACTTGCTGCGGTGGGCGTTGATCAGGCCGGGTTCGACCCCGCCAACGACGCCACCTCTCCTCAGAACAGCAGTCTTCTCGGTACGCAGGGCGGCAATCCCAACCTGAACGAAGAAAAGGCCAAGACCTGGACCGCCGGTGTCGTCCTGCGCCCGCAGTTCCTGCCCGGCCTGATGCTGAGCGCGGATTGGTACAACATCCGCATCACCAAGGCGATCAACTACTCGACCGCCCAGGACATCGTGGATCTATGCTACGACCAGCCGACACTGGACAATCAGTACTGCTCGCTGATCTCTCGCAGCAGCAGCAACGGCTATATCAACAGCTTCAGCGTCGTCCCGCAGAATGTCGCGTCCTACGAAACC
The DNA here is from genome assembly GCF_057808725.1 of Novosphingobium sp. FG90. Classification (NCBI taxonomy): domain Bacteria; kingdom Pseudomonadati; phylum Pseudomonadota; class Alphaproteobacteria; order Sphingomonadales; family Sphingomonadaceae; genus Novosphingobium; species Novosphingobium sp. FG90. The sequence goes on along the minus strand of NZ_JBMDIO010000004.1, from coordinate 135,952 downwards.
GCCGGTCTGGACGTGAACCTCAAGTACCGCTTCGAGGTTTCGCCTGCGGTGGGCAGCTTCATGGTCAGCCTTGTGGGCAATTACCTCGACAAGCTGGAATTCGTGCCTTCGCCGGGCGCCACTGCCGAAAACGAACTGGACAGCGCGGACTATCCGGCTCCGAAGTTCAGCGCGACCTTCGACCTTACCTGGATCAAGGGTCCCTTCTCGCTCAACTACGGCATCAACTGGTGGGACAAGACCCGCCGGGTCACGCGCGAGCAGGAAGCGGCGAACCCTGACTACGTCCCCGCCGGCTACATCTGGTACAAGGAAAAGTGGGAGCACGAACTGTACGCATCGTACAACGTGGATGACCGCTTCACGCTCTACGGCGGTATCAACAACCTGTTCGACACCAAGCCAGACGTGGGCGCAGTGGCCTATCCGATCAGCGCGGTCGGCCGTTCGTTCTTCATGGGCGTAAAGGCCAACGTGTTCTGATCTTCAGATCACGATTGCCCTGAAATTCGGGCCGGGAAGCATTGCTTCCCGGCCCGTTTCCGTCATTCCACGCTGATCGCCAGCGCACCGTCGCCGTCCTCGATCCGGACGTGCGAGCCGTCCGGGATTTCGCCGCCGAGCAGCTTCTCCGCCAGCGGGTCCTGCAGATACCTCTGCACCGCGCGCTTCAACGGCCGCGCGCCGTAGACCGGATCGTAACCAACCCGGCCCAGCCAGCGCTTCGCCGATTCCGAGAGGTCGAGCACGATCTTGCGGTCCTTGAGCAGCTTCTGCACGCGGGCGACCTGGATATCGACGATCGGCGCCATGTGCTCCTGCCCGAGACGGTGGAACAGCACGATCTCGTCGAGGCGGTTGAGGAACTCGGGCCGGAAATGCCCGCGCACCACTTCCATCACCTGCGGCTCGACCGTGGCCACGTCCACGCCCTCGTCGAGACCAGCGAGATACTGGCTGCCGAGGTTCGAGGTCAGGATGATGAGCGTGTTGGTGAAGTCCACCACGCGGCCCTGTCCGTCGGTCAGGCGCCCGTCGTCGAGCACCTGCAGCAGCACGTTGAAGACGTCGGAATGCGCCTTCTCCACCTCGTCGAACAGCACGACCTGATAGGGCCGCCGCCGCACCGCCTCTGTCAGCACGCCGCCTTCCTCGTAGCCCACGTAGCCCGGAGGCGCGCCGATCAGGCGGGCGACCGCGTGCTTTTCCATGAACTCCGACATGTCGATGCGCACCATCGCGGTGTCGTCGTCGAACAGGAAGCCCGCCAGCGCCTTGGTCAGCTCGGTCTTGCCGACGCCCGTGGGGCCGAGGAACAGGAACGAGCCGAGCGGCCGGTTCGGGTCCTGCAGACCGGCACGCGCGCGCCGCACCGCCTTGGAGACGGCGGCGACGGCATCGGTCTGGCCGATCACGCGGCCGCCGATGATCTCCTCCATCTTGAGCAGCTTCTCGCGCTCGCCTTCCAGCATGCGGTCGACCGGAACTCCGGTCCAGCGGCTGACGACACCGGCGATGTCATCCTCGGTCACTTCCTCGCGCAGCAAGGCGTTCCCGGCAGATGCCTGCGCCTCGGCCAGTTTCGCCTCCAGCGAAGGGATCGTCGAGTAGGACAGTTCGCCCGCCTTGGCGTAGTCGCCGCCGCGCTGCGCCTGCTCCAGTTCGATACGCGCGGCGTCGAGCTGTTCCTTGAGCTTGCCCTCGGCGGCGATCTTGTCGCGCTCGTTCTGCCAACGGGTCGTCAGCTCGCTCGACTGCTGTTCGAGGTTGCTGAGTTCCACGCGCAGCGCTGCGAGCCGGTCCTTCGATGCGGAATCGCTCTCCTTGCCGAGCGCCATTTCCTCGATCTTGAGCTGCACGATGCGGCGGTCGAGCTTTTCGATCTCCTCGGGCTTGCTTTCCACTTCCATGCGGATGCGGCTGGCGGCCTCGTCCATGAGGTCGATCGCCTTGTCGGGCAGGAAGCGGTTGGTGATGTAGCGGTTGGACAGCGTCGCCGCCGCCACGATCGCGCCGTCGGTGATGCGCACGCCGTGGTGCAGCTCGTACTTCTCCTTGAGCCCGCGCAGGATCGAGATGGTGTCCTCGACCGTGGGTTCGCCAACGAAGACGGGCTGAAAACGGCGCTGCAGGGCGGCGTCCTTCTCGACGTACTTCTGGTATTCGTCGAGCGTGGTCGCGCCGATGCAGTGCAGTTCGCCGCGCGCCAGCGCAGGCTTGAGCAGGTTGCCCGCATCCATCGAGCCTTCGGACGCGCCCGCACCGATCAGCGTGTGCATCTCGTCGATGAACAGGATGATCTGGCCGTCCGCGCCCTTCACTTCGTCGAGCACGGCCTTCAGGCGCTCCTCGAACTCGCCGCGGTACTTGGCGCCCGCGATCAGCGAGCCCATGTCGAGCGACATCAGGCTGCGGTCCTTGAGGCTGTCCGGCACGTCGCCATTGGCGATGCGCAGCGCAAGGCCCTCAGCGATGGCGGTCTTGCCGACGCCGGGGTCACCGATCAGCACCGGGTTGTTCTTGGTGCGCCGCGCGAGGATCTGGATGGTGCGGCGAATCTCCTCGTCGCGGCCGATGACCGGATCGAGCTTGCCGTCCTTCGCCGCCTGCGTGAGATCGCGGGCATACTTCTTCATCGCGTCGTAGGCGTTCTCCGCGCCCGCGCTGTCAGCCGTGCGGCCGCCGCGCAGTTCGGTGATTGCCGCCTCCAGCGCTTGCGCCGTGACGTTGCCGGCCTTGAGTGCCTGACCCGCAGGCGTGGTCGTCGCCAGCACGAGGCCCAGCAGCAGGCGCTCGACGGTAACGAAGCTGTCGCCCGCCTTGGTCGCCGCCTGCTCGGCGGCGTCGAGAACGCGCACGGCATCGTTGTCGAGGCCGGGCGAACCGGCGGCGCCGCTCCCCGACACGGCCGGGATCTTCGCCAGCGCCCTGTCGAGTTCCTGCGTCGCGAAGACCGGGTTGCCACCGGCACGCTTGATGAGCCCGGCGGCCATGCCCTCGGGGTCGTCGAGCAGGGCCTTGAGGATATGCTCGGGCGCGATGCGCTGGTGGTTCAGACGGATCGCGACGGTCTGTGCGGCCTGCAGGAAACCCTTGGCGCGGTCAGTGAACTTTTCGAGATTCATTGTGGAATGTGCCTCCTGATCCCGCCGATATGGTGTTGCTTATATGCAACACAAGGGCTGATCACCCGAATTTTTCCTTAGTCTGCGAAATGCCCGAAATCCTTGATCGGGCGCAAGGGACGCGGAGCCCGAACCGGCTGCCGAGGCAAAGATGGGTGCCCGTTGCCGATTTGCCAGAGGGCGTTTCGTTCCCTCCGATCGTCATTGCGAGCGTAGCGTAGCAAACCAGGGCAGACTCAAACCGCCCTGGATTGCTTCGCTTCGCTCGCAATGACGAATATGGGGCAGCGATATCTATGCGGCCTTCGCCGGGGCGGTAATGCAAGGCGTCCGCTAGCCCCGCCGCAAGCCCTGCCCTAGCCTTGGCGCGATAACCCGACGGGAAGAGGCTCTATGGCGAAATTCACACCCCAGCAGGCGGCGGACGTCCTCGCGATCAAGCAGGTGATCTACGAGTGGGGCGACGAACTCGACATCCACAACGGCCTGGAGATGCGCGAGACCGGCTGCCTGTCGCAGGACGTGCGCTACAACGTCGGCGGCCAGTGGCGCGAGGGGCTGGAGGCGGTCGAGGCGTTCTACAAGGGCCGCGCAGAGACCATGAAGGCAGGCGCGGGCCTCATGACCATGCGCCATATCATCACCTCGCTGCGCGTCGGGTTCGAGGGCGAGGACCATGCGAAAGTCGGCTACCTGCTGGTGTTCTTCGCAGCGCTGGGCGACGGGCCTTTCGACACGTACTGCGATCCGCTGGCAGTGGCCGACGTGAAGATGGAATGCCGCCGCGACGGTGATGGGGAATGGCGGATTTCGCTGTTCGATTCGGGGCAGATCTTCAAGCGGGGGTGAGGCGGCCACGCCCACCCCGCTGCGACTAAAGCCTTCGGCCTAAGTCTCGCTGCCCCTCCCGCAGGCGGGAAGGGGGGAGCCGCTGATCTCGCATTCCCCTCCCGCCTGCGGGAGGGGGCAGGGGTGGGCAAAAACGCCGCTGGCCACACGAAAACAAGCTGCTAACCTCCCACCCATGCGACCCGCCCCCACGTCGAGCCTGAGCGCTCTCGCCGCCGCCCTCCTCCTCTCAGCCTGCGCTACCGCCCCCTCGGGCACACCGGTTGCCAGCACGCCGACAGCGCCGCCTGCACCAGCCCAGCCCGCAGCGGCCTCACCGCAGGAACTGGTCGCCAAGGTCGACATTCCCTACGACAAGTTCGTCCTCGCCAACGGCCTGACCACCATCGTTCACACCGACCGCAAGGCGCCGATCGTCGGCGTCACGCTCTACTACAAGGTCGGGTCCAAGAACGAGCCGCGCGGCAAGACCGGCTTCGCGCACTTGTACGAGCACCTGTTCTTCGGCGGCTCTTCCAACGTGCCCAACTTCGACATTCCGCTGGAGGCGGCGGGGTCCACCTCGACCAACGGCTCCACCTGGTACGACCGCACCAACTACATCGAGACGGTGCCCACCGGCGCGCTCGACCTGGCGCTATTCATGGAGAGCGACCGCATGGGCGCGCTGCTCCCCGCCGTCACGCAGGACAAGCTCAACAAGCAGCGCGGCGTCGTCCAGAACGAGAAGCGGCAGGGCGACAACCAGCCTTACGGCCTCGCCGAATATACCGTGGCCGAGGGCCTGTTCCCGGTCGGCCACCCCTATCACCACTCAACGATCGGCTCGATGGCCGACCTCGACGCCGCCAGCCTGACCGACGTGCGCAAGTGGTTCACCGACCACTACGGCCCCAACAACGTCGTCCTCGTCCTCTCGGGCGACATCGATGCGGCGACCGCGCGGCCCAAGGTCGAAAAGTGGTTCGGCGCCATCCCCAAGGGCCCTGACATCGCGCCCGTCTCGGCCGGGCCTGTCACCCTGCCCGCGCCGCTCTCGCGCGACCTGACCGATCAGGTGCCGACCCTGCGCCTCAGCCGCGACTGGAGCGGGCCGGGCCTCAACGATGCCGACGCACCGGCGCTGCGCATCGGCATGCACATCCTCGGCGGGCTCGCCAGCTCGCGGCTGGACAACGAACTGGTGCGCGGGCAGCAGCTTGCCGTCTCCGTCACCGCATCGGCCATGACTTTCGAACAGGCCAGCTTCCTCGACGCCTCGATGGACGTGAAACCGGGCATCCAGCGCGCTGCCGCCGAAGCCGCACTCGACAAGGTCATCGCCGATTTCGTCGCCAAGGGGCCGAGCGAGGACGAAGTACGCCGCGCCGTCACCTCGATCCTGTCGAGCGAGATCGGCGGGCTGGAGCAGGTCGGCGGCTTCTCCGGCAAGGGCGCGACGCTGGCCGAAGGGCAGGTCTATTCGAACGATCCGGCCAAGTACAAGGCGGACCTTCAGGCCATCGCCGCGCTGACGCCGGACGCCGTGCGGACCGCGATGGCCAGGTGGCTCGGCCGCCCGGTCTACAAGATCGCCGTGGTGCCGGGCGCGCGCACCGAGGACGGCGCGAAGATGGGCGGCTGGGGCGACGAAGCGACCAACCCGCCCGCCGCACCGGGCAAGGCCGCCAAGGCCGCGAAGCTCGCCCCCGCGCCCAAGCGCACCGCGCCGCCGGTCGCCCCGGTCGGCGCTCTCGCCTTCCCGGCGATCGAGCGCGCAACGCTCTCGAACGGCATCCCCGTCACGCTGGCGCGGCGGACCACGGTGCCCAAGCTGGTCATGTCGATCGACTTCGACGCCGGTTATGCCGCCGACGCGCTCGACACGCCGGGCACGCAGGGGCTCATGCTCGGCATGCTGGAAGAAGGCACCAGGACCCGCAACGCCACCCAGATCGCCGAGGAACAGGAGCGTCTCGGCGCCTCGATCGGAACGAATGCCAGCCTCGATACCAGCAGCCTGACGCTGAGCGCACTGAGCGACAACCTCGCGCCCACGCTGGCGCTGGCCTCCGACGTGCTGCTCCACCCCGCCTTCGCGCAGGCCGATTTCGACCGCGCGCGCAGTCAGGCTCAGGCCGAACTGGCGCAGGCCCAGTCGACGCCGAGCGCGCTGGCTTCCCGCACTTTGAGCGGCGAACTCTTCGGCACGCATCCTTATGCGCAGCCGGGCGACGGCCTCGGCAGCGACACCGCGCTTGCCGCCCTCACGCCCGAGGCGCTGCGCGCCGCCCATGCCAAGTGGCTGCGCCCCGACCTCGCCCGGATCACCGTGGTCGGCGACGTGACGATGGCGGAACTGAAGCCGCTGCTGGAAAAGGCGTTCGGCGGCTGGAAGGCCCCGGCCGCGCCCAAGCCGGTCAAGCCGCTCGACACCACCACGCCCACACCTGCGTCGCGCGTGGTGCTGATCGACCGGCCGAACTCGCCGCAGTCGGTGATCCTCGCCGGGCGCGTGCTGCCGCTGACCGGCCGCACCCCGAACGAGGAATCGCTGATGCTCGCCAACGACGTCGTCGGCAACGGCTTCCTCTCGCGCCTCAACCTCGACATTCGCGAGGAGAAGGGCTGGAGCTACGGGGTGCGCTCGGGGATCAGCCAGGCGACCGGGCCGGTGATGATGCAGGTCATGGCACCCGTGCAGGCCGACCGCACCGGCGATTCGATCCGGGCCATCATCGCCGACATGGGCGCCCTGCCGACCAAGCAGCCGATCTCGGCCGAGGAGTACCAGCGCGTCACCGACGGCGCGATCCGCAGCCTGCCAAACGATTTCGAGACGAACGCGCAAGTGCTCTCCGCCATCGTCAAGAACGACCGGCTGGGGCGGCCCGAGGACTACTACGTCAAGCTGGCGCAGACCTATCGCGGCATCGATGCCAGGCGCATCGGCGCGGCGGCAGCACAGTACCTGCAGCCCGCCGACCTGACCTGGGTGATCGTCGGCGACCGCAAGGTCGTGGAACCGCAGCTCAAGGCTCTGGGTTTGCCCGTAGAGGTCCGCCCCGCCCCCGGCGGTCCAGGCCAAGGCGAGAACGACAGCGAAGGAGCATCCGAATGACCGTTGCCGGCACCTACGACTGCGTCACCAATACCCCGCTGGGCCGCCAGAAGGGCGTCCTAACCATCGAACCCGGAGCAGGCGACAGCTTCTCCGGGAACATCACCGGCGACCTCGGCAGCATGGATATTACCGACGGCCGCATCGCCGGGCAGAAGCTGACGTGGTCGATGAAGATGACCGTGCCGATGCCGATGGACCTCGACTGCTCCGCGACGGTCGAGGGCAATGCACTGACGGGAACGGTGAAGGCCGGAATGTTCGGCGCGATGGAGCTGACCGGAACCCGCCGCGCGGGCTGACGGAAGCATCCGAGGGGGCAAAGGCCCGACATCGCGCGCTCCACTGTGGCGCAATGCCGGGCCCCCTCACCCCCCCAGGTGAGCTTGTGCAGCGCACGGAGCCGCCTGCTCCGCACCGCCAGATGCGCAAACGATGCCCCTTGGGCACGCCAGCGCGAAATTGTTGGAAAGACCCCCCCGGTCTTCGCGCAATCGATAGCACCGCAAATTGCGAATACAAGCGGATTATTGCGAACGGTCCCACCACGGGACAACAAGAGTTGCACAGCGGACACAAAAAAGCCGCCGCACCGAAGAAACGGTGCGGCGGCTTTTTTCGCGAGCCTTGTTAAGCGTCAGCCCAGCTTGGCTTTCAGGATCTCGTTGACGACCTGAGGGTTGGCCTTGCCCTGCATCGCCTTCATCGTCTGGCCGACGAAGAAGCCGAACAGCGCCACCTTGCCCTCGCGGTACTGCGCAACCTTGTCGGCATTGGCGGCAAGGATTTCGTCCACCTTGGCCTCGATGGCGCCGGTGTCCGATTCCTGCTTCAGCCCCTCGCGCTCGACGATGGCTTCGGCGCCATCGCCGGTCTCCAGCATGATCTCCAGCACCTGCTTGGCGATCGAGCCGGAGATCGTGCCCTTGCCGACCAGCGCCAGCAGTTCGGCGGCCTGCGCATGGCTGACCGGCGAATCCTCAAGGCTCTTGCCCAGCTTGTTGAGCGCGCCGAAGAACTCCGAGATCAGCCAGTTCGCCGCCTGCTTGGCGACTTCGGCGGGCGCCTTGCCCTGCGCCGAAGCGGTCTCGGCCAGCAGCGCCTCGAACCACTGGAACGTATCGACGTCGGTGGTCAGCACGGCGGCGTTGTAGGCCGACAGCCCCAGTTCGCCTTCATAGCGCGCGCGCTTGGCGTCGGGCAGTTCGGGCAGAGAGGCGCGGCACGCCTCCAGGAAGGCATCGTCCAGTTCCAGCGGCAGCAGGTCGGGATCGGGGAAGTAGCGATAATCGTGCGCGTCTTCCTTCGAGCGCATCGAGCGGGTGGTGCCGCTGTTCGGGTCGAACAGGCGGGTTTCCTGCACGATCTTGCCGCCGCCCTCGATCACGTCGACCTGACGGTTCGCCTCGTGCTCGATCGTCTGCATGACGAAGCGGACCGAGTTGACGTTCTTGGTTTCGGTGCGGGTACCGAACTCGTCACCCGGCTTGCGCACCGAGACGTTGACGTCGCAGCGCATCGAGCCCTGATCCATGTTGCCGTCGCACGAGCCGACATAGCGCAGGATCGTGCGCAGCTTCGACACGTAAGCGCCTGCCTCTGCGGGCGAGCGCATGTCCGGGCGGCTGACGATCTCCATCAGCGCCACGCCCGAACGGTTGAGATCGACGTAGGACATCGTCGGGTGCTGATCGTGCATCAGCTTGCCTGCGTCCTGCTCGACGTGGATGCGCTCGATGCCAATGACCTTGTCCTCGGGGATACCGGCCTTCTCGTCCGCCTCGATCGTCAGCGAGCCTTCGCCGACGAGCGGGTGGTACAGCTGGCTGATCTGGTAGCCCTGCGGAAGATCGGCATAGAAGTAGTTCTTGCGATCGAAGCGCGACCACTTGTTGATCTGCGCGTCGATCGCCATGCCGGTGCGCACAGCCTGACGGATGCACTCACCGTTCGGCACCGGCAGCATGCCCGGCATCGCCGCGTCGATCAGCGAGACCTGCGTGTTCGGCTCCGCGCCGAACACCGTCGCCGAGCCGGAGAACAGCTTGGAATTGGACGTGACCTGCGCATGGATCTCGAGGCCGATCACGACCTCCCAGTCCCCGGTGGCGCCCTGGATGCGATATGTGCTCATATTACCACCACTTCTCCGGCTTCGCCGTGAATCCTGCGCGGCCCTCGATGGCGAGGCCCGCATTCAGTACGCCCTGCTCGTCGAGCGGGCGGCCGATGATCTGGAGGCCCAGCGGCAGCCCCTGCGCGTCGAGGCCCGCGGGCACCGACATCGCGGGCAGGCCCGCCAGCGAGGCCGGGACCGTAAACACGTCGTTGAGGTACATCGCGATCGGGTCTTCGTTGCTCTCACCCAGTGCGAACGCAGCGCTCGGCGCGGTCGGGGTCAGGAGGACATCGACCTGCTCGAACGCCTTGGCGAAGTCCTGCGAGATCAGCGCGCGGACCTTCTGCGCCTTCGTATAGTAGGCGTCGTAGAAGCCCGCCGACAGCACATAAGTGCCGATCAGGATACGGCGCTTGACCTCGGCCCCGAAGCCGTCAGCGCGGGTTGCGGCGTACATGTCCTGCAGGCCCGCACCGTCGGGCAGGTCCCGCAGGCCGTAGCGCACGCCGTCATAGCGCGCGAGGTTCGACGAGGCTTCGGCAGGCGCGATGATGTAGTAGGTCGCCAGCGCATACTGCGTGTGCGGCAGCGAGACTTCGACCACTTCGGCGCCCGCGTCCTTGAGCCAGGCGATGCCCTGCTCCCAGATCGCCTCGATTTCGGCAGGCATCCCATCGACGCGGTATTCCTTCGGGATGCCGACCTTCTTGCCCTTGAGGTCGCCCGAGAGCGCGGCGGTCCAGTCCGGCACGGGCAGGTTCAGGCTGGTCGCGTCCTTGGGATCGAAACCGGCCATGCTTTCCAGCATGATCGCGCAGTCGGTGACGTCGCGCGCCATCGCCCCCGCCTGATCGAGCGAGCTGGCATAGGCCACCACGCCCCAGCGCGAGCAGCGTCCGTAGGTCGGCTTGATGCCGGTGGTGCCGGTGTAGGCGGCGGGCTGGCGGATCGAACCGCCGGTGTCGGTGCCGGTGGCGGCGGGCGCAAGGCGCGCCGCGATCGCCGCCGAGGAGCCGCCCGAGGAACCGCCCGCCGTCAGCGGCGCATTGCTGCCGGGGCGACGCCAGGGCGACACGACCGAGCCGAAGTGGCTGCTCTCGTTCGAGGAGCCCATCGCGAACTGGTCGAGGTTGAGCTTGCCCAGCAGGCCAGCGCCCGCGTCCCACAGCTTCTGCGAGACAGTCGATTCGTACTGCGGCACGAAGCCTTCGAGGATGTGGCTGGCGGCGGTGGTCTGCACGCCGTTGGTGGTGAACAGGTCCTTCATGCCGATCGGCACGCCGCCCATAGGGCCGAGCGCTTCGCCGGCGGCGCGCTTGGCGTCGATGGCCTTCGCGGCTGCGATCGCGTGGTCGGGCGTGGCGACGATGAAGGCGTTCAGCGCGTCCTGCGCCGCTGCGACATTGGCGTTGAACGCCTCGGCCACTTCGACGGCGGAGAAGGTTCCGGCGGCGACGCCGTCGCGGATGGCGGCTACGCCAAGGTCGGTAATGTCAGTCATGCTGCATTCCAGATTTTGTGTGCTGCTGCATCCTTCGACAAGCTCAGGATGAGCGGGAATAGGTACAAAGTCCCTCTCCCCCAAAACACCGCTCATCCTGAGCTTGTCGAAGGATCGGGCCAAAGCGAAGTCGCTTACTCGATTACCTTGGGCACGCCGAAGAAGCCGTGTTCGGCCGCCGGGGCATTCGCCAGCACCGCGTCGCGCTTGTCGCCGCCGGTCAGCGGGTCGGCGTTGATGACGTCGTCGCGCAGGCGCAGGGTGTTGGGGATCACGGCGGTCATCGGCTCGACACCGTCGGTATCGACCTGCCCGAGTTGCTCCACCCAGGCGAGGATGCCGTTCAGTTCGGGCACCATGGCCTCAAGTTCCTGCTCGCTCACCTTGATGCGCGCGAGGCTGGCGATCTTCGCCACGGTTGCGGTATCGACCGACATGGCTTTCCCTTTACGGTTGAGCCCGCCGCGCATGGAAGCACGGCGGGCGGAAATTCGATAGCGGTGCGCTAGCAGCGGGGCGGCGCGGCTTCAAGCTTGCGTCGCCCCGAGACGGTCACTGGGCGGGCTTGGCCGCCCCGCCCTGCTGCTGGGCCGCCTGGGCCTGGGCCTGCATCTGCGCCATCATCGCCTGGATTTCCTCGGGCGTCTTGAAGTCGAGCAGGTCGATCTCGAAGACCAGCGTGGAATTCGCCGGGATCGGGCCGGACGCCTCGGCGCCGTAGCCCAGTTCGGGCGGAATGGTCAGGCGATAACGCCCGCCACGCTCCATCTGGAGCAACCCTTGAGCGAAGCCGGGAACGACTTCGTCAAGCGCCATCGGCATCTGTTCGTTCTGGTCGAACACGGTGCCGTCCTGCAGCATGCCCTTGTAGTTGATGAGTACGTAGCCATGCTCGGGCGGCTTGCCGCCGGTGCCGGCCTTGATCGCCTCGACCTTGACTTGCGGAGCCGCGGGCGTCGCCGCCGGAGCGGCAGGCTTCGACGCAGCTTGGGCGAACACCGCCGAGGGCGCTGCCGCGAGCAGCAGCGCCGCGATCGCTGACTTCACTGTGCCGGAACCGGAGCAGCCGCACCCGGAGGCATAGCACCCGGGGCGCCCGGAGCACCCGCGCCGCCCTGCATCTGCTGAAGCTGCTGCAGGATCTGCTGCTGCTGGCGGATTTCGGCAAGGCTCTTGTAGTCGATCAGCTCGACTTCGAACTTGAGGTCGGCGTTCGCGGGGATCGGCGAACCGGCTGGCGGATTGGCGCCGTAGGCCAGCTCGGCGGGGATAGTGACGTCATACTTGCCGCCGCGCTGCATCTTCATCAGCGCCTTGGAGAAGCCGGGCACGAACTGCGCGACGGGGTTGGGATAGTTCTTGTTCTCGTCGAACACCTTGCCGTCGGTCAGCATGCCCTTGTAATTGATGAGCACGACGTCTTCCATCGTCGGCGAGGCGCCGGTGCCGGCGGTCAGCGTCTTGACGGTGGGCGCGGGCGGCAGCGCGGCATAGGCGACACCGGCCGAGGCCAGCGCGATGGCGACGACACCGATCCAGATCTTGGAAATGGCGCCCTTTTCGATCGGCTGCAGCGCAACGCGGGTGATCTCGGTCATCGTCTATGCCCTCGTATTCTTCTGAAGCGCCCGGGCAGGACATCCCTTGCAGATGCACAAAGGGCGCGGAATGGTGATTCCGCGCCCTCATGGCTCAACCCGGCGCGGCATTCAAGCCGCTGATCCAGATTTAAAGGTGCCCTGCGCAAAAGCGCAGGAAAGCTCTTACTTCGAGCCGTCGCGCTCGGCGCGCTTGCGCTCAAGCTTGCGAGCGCGGCGAACGGCGGCAGCCTTTTCGCGAGCGCGCTTTTCCGAGGGCTTCTCGAAGTGACGGCGCAGCTTCATCTCACGATACACGCCTTCACGCTGCAGCTTCTTCTTGAGCGCACGAAGAGCCTGATCGACGTTGTTGTCGCGGACGAGAATCTGCATAAACCGAAACACCTCACAAAACAGACGAAGCCGCCACGCATCCGGTTCGGCGCGGCGTGCTGCGAATCTAGAGCCAATAAAAGGCCGCCGCCGGACTCGGAGGCAGCTGATTGAGCGGCCCGTTAGCAAAGTGACGCCTCGAAGACAAGACTTAAGCCGCAGCGAGTTGGATTCTCGGCCATTCGCGGCTAAGGCGGCGCCATGCCCCAACCTTCCTTTATACTGGCCTCGCTATATGTGGCCCTCGGCGGCGCGTTCGGCTCGTGGCTGCGCTTCCTCGTCGGGCGCGGCTGGACCGCTGCGCTCGGCCCGGTGCGCGCGGGCGTCTTTCCTTATGGCACCCTCACCGTCAACGTCGTCGGCAGCGTGCTGATGGGCGTTCTCGCCGGGTGGCTCGCCCGCTTCGGAAGTTCCGGCGAAGGCACCCGCCTGCTGCTTGGCATCGGCGTGCTGGGCGGGTTCACGACGTTTTCGTCGATGAGCCTCGATTTCGCCACCTTGATCCAGCGGGGCGAGATCGCCACCGCTGCCTTTTATACCGCCCTGTCACTGCTCGCCGGATTCGGCGGCCTGTTCCTCGGCCTTTTTGTTATGCGGAGCGTGGCATGAGCAATATCGATATCGTCCGTCAATTCACCGTCGGTCAGGATGACGACGGCGTCCGCCTCGACCGCTGGTTCAAGCGGCACTTGCCCAAGGTGGGCTTCGCGATGGTCTCGCGCTGGGCGCGCACCGGCCAGATTCGCGTCGACGGCAAGCGCGCCGACGTGGATACCCGGCTGGAAGCGGGCCAGACCCTGCGCGTGCCTCCCGGTGGCGAGCAGAAGGCCAGCGCCAACGGCGAACGCCCTCGCCGCGAACTGACCGAGGCCGAGATCGAACTCGCCGATTCGATGGTGCTGACGCAGGATCGCGCCGCGATCGTGCTCAACAAGCCGCCGGGCCTCGCCACGCAGGGCGGCTCGGGCATGAAGGAGCATGTGGACGGGCTGCTCGACGCCTATGTCGAGAAGGGCCCGCGCCCGCGCCTCGTCCACCGGCTCGACAAGGACACCTCGGGTGTCCTGCTGATCGCCCGCACGCCGGGCAGCGCGGCGTTCTTCTCGAAGCGATTCTCCGGCCGCACCGCCAAGAAGATCTACTGGGCGCTGGTGGTCGGCGTGCCGAGCATCAATGACGGCATGATCGAACTGCCGCTCGCCAAGCAGCCGGGCACCGGCGGCGAGAAGATGCACGTGGACGAGAAGGAAGGGCAGACCGCCCGCACCCGCTACCGCGTGATCGACCGCGCCGGCAACCGCGCGGCCTGGGTCGAGCTGCACCCGCTGACGGGCCGCACCCACCAGCTGCGCGTCCACATGGCGGCGATCGGCCACCCGATCGTCGGCGACGGCAAGTATGGCGGGCAGGAGGCGTTCCTGACCGGCTCGATCAGCCGCAAGATGCACCTCCACGCACGCCGCCTGCTGATCGAGCATCCGGACGGCGCCCCGCTGGACGTCACCGCCCCCTTGCCCGAACACTTCGCCAATTCGCTGGAGCAGCTGGGCTTCGTCGAATCGGAAGGCGACTTCGAGATCGAGGCTCCGGCCGAGTTCACCAAGGAAGACCAGAAGAAGGCCGCCAAGCAGCACGCCAAGGAATACCGCAAGGAACGCCGTGGCGAGCGACGCAAGCGCAGCGAAGGCCCCGGCTCGGGCCAGACACGACTGAGCAAGCCGGGCAGCAAGCCCGGCGGAAAGGCACCCGGCAAGCCTGCGGGCAAGTCGTTCGGGAAGCCCGGCGGCAAACCCGCGCGTGCCGGTGGCAAGCCTTCCGGTCCCAGCACCGGCGGACGCACCGGCGCGCGCTCTGGTCCCAGGCCCGGCGGCGCGCCGCGAGGCAGGTCCCGGTGAAACTGGCGGTCTTCGACTGCGACGGCACCCTCGTGGACGGTCAGGCGCCGATCTGCGAGGCGATGGAGGCGGCCTTCGCCGCCTTCTCGCTGCCTGCACCGACGCGCGGGAGCATCCGGCGTGCGGTCGGGCTTTCGCTGCCTCAGGCGATCCGCCAGTTACTGCCCGATTCGGACGCCGAACAGCAGCACGCCATGGCCGAGGCCTACAAGCTCTCGTTCCGCACCGCGCGCGAACAGGGCCGTGTCGCCCAGCCGCTGTTCCCGGGGATCGAGGACACCTTGCGCGCCCTTCATGCGAATGGCTGGACGCTGGGCGTCGCCACCGGCATGTCGGATCGCGGCCTTGGCTTCTGTCTTGAGGCGAACGGCATCGCCGACCTCTTCGTGACCTTGCAGACCGCCGACCGCCACCCCTCCAAGCCCCACCCTGCCATGCTGGAAGAGGCGCTGTTCGAGGCGGGGGCGCAGGCATCGGAAGCGGTGATGATCGGCGATACCGCCTACGACATGCAGATGGCGAGCGCCGCGCAAGTCCGCGCCATCGGCGTCGACTGGGGCTATCACCACCCGCGCGAACTGACCGAGGCGGGCGCCGAAATGGTCGCCGAGACCCCGGCGCAGCTGCTGGAGCATCTACTCAAGTGAAGCAGCCGAACCTCGGTCGCGACCCCGCCGTGCTGCGCTTCGCGATCATCAATATCGTGCGCATTCTGGGCGTCGTCGGCGTGCTGCTGGGCATCCTGACGACGAGCGGACGCATTCTTTCAGGCGCGCCGCAAATCGTCGGGTTCGCATTCCTCAGCTTCGGCGTGATGGGCGCTTTCGTCCTTCCGCCCGTTCTCGTCAGAAAGTGGCGCACACCCAAATGAAGCGTTTCTACAAGGAAGCGACCGCCGAGCAGGCCGAAAACAGCTGGTGCGCGGTCCTCGACGGCCGCCCGATCCGCACCGCCGGCGGCCGCCCGCAAGTCGTGCCGACGCAGGCGCTGGCGCAGGCCCTCGCCGCCGAATGGGCTGGACAGGGCGAGGTGATCGACGCTGCGACCTTCCACTACCGCGATCTTGCCGACTTCGCGATCGACGCCGTTGCGCCCGCGCGCGGCACCGTCATCGCCGAACTCCTGCCTTATGCCGAGACCGACACCCTGTGCTATCGCGCCGACCCGGACGAGGCGCTCTACAAGCGCCAGCAGGAGGTGTGGGAGCCGGTGCTCGCGGCGGCCGAAACGCGGCTCGGCGTCACTTTCGCGCGCATCTCCGGGATCATTCACAAGCCCCAGCCCGAAGCGACCCTGGTGCACCTGCGCAGCGAACTGGACGCCTGCAGTGATTTCGAACTGGCTGCACTCAAGATGCTGTCCAGCCTCTCGGCCTCGCTCGTGATCGCGCTGGAGGCGATCCGGCCCGGCGCCGATGCCGAAGCCTTGTGGCAGGCCGCCGAACTCGAGGCCGACTGGCAGGTCGAACTCTGGGGCGAGGACTGGGAAGCCACCGAACGCCGCGCCGCCCGCTTCGAGGCGTTCAAACTTGCGATGTCGCTGGCCGCACTCTCTCGCTGAAACGGAAAAGACCCGCCACGGCACAAGCCGGGCGGGTCTTTCAGCAAGAGCGGACGCCATCGGCGCCCGCCCCTGTCCTGAGATCAGAACTTGGCGCCGATCGCGATGACGCCGTTGTGGCGGCTGACGTCGGACTGGTAGTTCGAGTAGCGGTACTCGGCCTTCACGAAGAACTTCTCGTTCAGATCGTACTGGTAGCCTGCGCCGAGGCGGAAGCCGTCGAGATCGGTGCGGATACCGGCAACGCCATCGACGTCATCGACGTATGCGTTCACTTCGGCGCGGGCATTGGCATAGCCGCCCATGAGGTAGAAGCTGCTCTTGTCGGTGATGCGCGTGCCGACGCGGGCCAGGATCGCGACGTCGCGACCGGCTTCGAGGCATGCCTTGGTGTCGCCATCGCGCTCGCAACGCTTGGTCTCGCTGTCGGCGTAGGTCGCCTGCACGCCCACGAACATGCCGTTCGAGATCGGCATGTCGTAGCCCACCGTCGCGCCGTAACCGATGTTGGCTTCGGACTCGCCCTCGGCCGACACCACGTCGAGACCGGCTTCCGCCTGGACGAATGCCTGTGCCTGGGCAACGGCCGGAACGGCGAACAGCGCGGCGGCCACGGCCACCGGGACGAACTTCTTCATGGTATGCTCCTGCAATATTCTTGTCGCACCCGCGCCGTTGCCGGCAGCGGGGAGGCGCCCCTTAGCGGGCGAGAATTTGCCGTCAAACCAGAGAGTTGTTTCCGAATTGTCATCGAACTGTCACTGTTGCAGTCAAGCAACAGTGACGATGGTGGAAGAAGCGGATCTGCCCGCCGTTTCGCGTCAATTCATTCGTTTGCAGCGATGTAAAGGATCTGCCCGAGAAAGAACTTTTTTGTTCGCCTCTTTTATATCGCGACAACGCTTACCATGGCGCTCTTTAGCCGAGACATGGTGCGACAGTCCTTCGACGAGGTCAGGATGAGCGAAGTTGAGATGACAGGAAAGGTGAAGGCACATCCTTCACCTCCCTCTCAGACTGCGCCTGTCGAAGCCCTCGCCCGACAGCAGCAAGCCCTCAGCCCTTTATCCAATCCGCCACCTGCCGCGCGACGTCGTTCGCCGCCTGGTTGAGCGCTGCGCCGACTGGCTTGGCCTTGGCCTCGACGCCGTTCACAACCGCCTCGAAGCGCTTCGTCTGCAGGGGGCCGGTGCCGCGCTCCGAGCGTACCGCATCGAAGCGGACGACGACCGCGCTGCGCTGCGCATCATAGCCCATCTGCAGCAGGCGGCCGCCGATGAGCGTCTTGCCGGTAACCTCGAAATCGCCGCCCTCGACCACCAGTTGTCCGGTGCGCGCGCGCAGGGTCTCCGCCAGCAGGGAGCGGAACTGGCGCGTCGGCTTTTCCACCCACAGCGCGTCCTTGAGATACGCAACGCTGGAGTTGTCCACCGTCACCGGCACGCGCAGCACGTCGAGACCGCGATCGGATTCGGGATCGAGCACTACGATCGCATCCGAGAGCTGGCCGCTAGCCGTCGCCCCGGCCGGAGCCGAATCCTGCGCGGTCAGCTTGAGCAGTTCGTCGGGCGGCTTGGTACCGAGGCTCACGCAAGCCGACAGGGTGAGCGCGGCGGCGGCCGCCATCAGTCCATGGCCAAAACGGTTCATCGCGATACCCCTCACGGCTTATAGTCGGGCAGCTTCTGCCCCTTGAGCAGCGCTCCGGCGCCCTGCTCGTCGATCTTCTCGGTCAGGCTGCGCAGCGCCTTGCTGGTCGCGCGCAAGTCGCGGATCGCGCTTTCGGCGGCGGGCAGCGTCTGCTCGGACACCTGGTCCAGCGCGGGCTGCGCATGGGCCATCGTCTTGTCGAGCTGGTCCATCGACTTCTGTGCGGAAGCCAGAGTCTTGCGCAGCTGTTCGGCCAGCGAACTGCCCTCGTCGCCCAGCAGGTCGTCGGCCTTGTGCGCCACGCCCTCGAATGCGGCGAGGGTCTGCGTGCCCTGCTTGAGCGTAGCCTGAAGCTCGCTCATCGTCGCGCGCAGCTGCGGCGTCGCCTGCGAGAGGTCCTTCGTCATCTTGTCGGTGTTGGCAAGGATGCCGGTGATCGACTTGCGGTTTTCCGCGCTCATCAGCTGGTTGAGGTTCTCGGTCAGCGTGGCGAGGCGTTCCATCAGCAGCGGCGCGTTGGTCAGCAGTTCGCCGAAGCCCCCGCGCTTGGTCGGGATGACCGGCACGCCTTCCGGTCCGGGCTCGGTCAGTAGCGGCGCGCCCTTGACGGCGCCCTCGAGCTGGATGTCGGAAACGCCGGTGAAGCTGCCCTGGATGGTCGCGGTGGTGCCCACGGTGATCGGCACCTTCTCATCGACCTTGACGCGCACGCGCACGAAGCTGGGGTCCTGCGGCCACAGCTCGATCTGCGTGACCTGCCCCGAAGGCACGCCCGCATAGCCGACTTCCGACCCCTTGGCCAAACCGTCCACCGACTGCTTGAAGAAGATGTCGTATTCGTTCTGGGCGCCTTCGTTGAGCCGCGCGATCCAGATGACGAACGCCGCGAGCGCCGCCAGCAGGACAAGCGTGACGACTCCGACCCAGACGTGATTGGCTTTGGTTTCCATCGCCTGCGCCCCTATGCCTCCGACTTCTTGCTGTCCGTGTCGGACGGCGAACTAGCTTGAACCGCCTCGGCGGCTTCCTGTTCCGGCAATGCCTGTTCGGACATCGGCGGATCGTCCTTCGCGACAAGCGCCGCACGGCCACGCGGACCGTTGAAATATTCCTGAATCCACGGATGGTCGAGCGCCAGCAGTTCCGGGATCGTGCCTACCGCGATGACCTTCTTGTCCGCCAGCACCGCCACCCGGTCGCAGATGGCGTAGAGCGTGTCGAGGTCATGGGTGATGAGGAAGACGGTGAGCCCCAGCGTTTCCTTCAGCTCGCGCGTCAGGCTGTCGAACGCGGCGGCGCCGATGGGATCGAGGCCCGCGGTCGGCTCGTCGAGGAACAGCAGTTCAGGGTCCAGCGCCAGCGCGCGGGCAAGACCGGCGCGCTTCTTCATGCCGCCCGAAAGCTCGCTCGGGAACTTGAACGCGGCGTTTTCCGGGAGCCCTGAGAGGCGCACCTTGAAGCGGGCGATCTCGGCCCGCAGCGCCGGGGTGATCTCGGGGAAGAACTGCTTGAGCGGGACTTCGACGTTCTCACCCACGGTCAAGGTCGAGAACAGCGCGCCGCCCTGGAACAGCACGCCCCAGCGCGAGCGCAGGTCGATGTCCTCGTCCTCGGTCGCCTCGCCGATCCTGTGACCGAGCACGGTGATGCTGCCCTCGGCCGGCTGCTGCAGCCCGATGATCGAGCGCATCAGCACCGACTTGCCGGTGCCCGAACCGCCGACGACGCCCAGGATCTCGCCCTTGCGGACCTTGAGGTCGAGGTCCTCGTGGATCACGTGCTCACCGAAGGCGCTGCGCAGCCCTTCGACGAGGATCGGGTATTCGCCCTGATAATCGTCCGAGAGGTCCGTCATGCCCAACCGATTTTCGTGAAGAAGATGGCGAAGAAGGCGTCGAGGACGATCACCGTGAAGATCGCGGTGACCACCGCCTGCGTCGTGCGTGCGCCGACTTCCTCCGCGTTGGCGGTCACCTGCATGCCCTGGTAGCAGCCCGCCAGCGCCACGATCAGCGCGAAGACCGGCGCCTTGATCAGCCCGATCCAAACGTCGGTGATCGGCACCACTTCCTGCGTGCGCTGCAGGAACGTCCAGAATGGAATGTCGAGCGCGAGGCCGCCGATAGTCGCGCCGCCGATGATCGCAAGGACCGAGCTGTAAAAGCCCAGCAGCGGCATCATCAGCATCGAGGCCAGCACGCGCGGCACTACCAGCGCCTGCACCGGCGAGACACCGATGGTCCGCATCGCGTCCACTTCCTCGGTCAGCTTCATCGTGCCGATCTGCGCCGCGAAGGCCGATCCCGAGCGGCCCGCGACCATGATCGAGGTCATCAGGATGCCCAGCTCGCGCATCGACAGGCGGCCGGTGAGGTTGATCGTGTAGAATTCCGCGCCGAACTGCGCCAGCTGCACCGCGCCCTGCTGCGCGATGACGATACCGATGAGGAAGCTCATCAGCCCGATGATCCACAGCGAGTTGATGCCCACGTACTGCATGTGGAACACCAGCGCGGTGCCGCGTAGCTTCGACGGGCGGCGGATCACCGCGCCGAGGGCGAGGATCAGTTCGCCCAGGAAGTCGAGCACCTTGACGATGCCCTGCCCCCAGTTCGCCATCAGATCGCCGAGTTCGTCCAACTGACGAGTGATGAAGGGCAGCTTGGGTTCCGGCTCGGCCTCATGCTCGTGCATGTTGCCAATGGCGGCGAAGAGGCGGCGCGCCTGCTCGTTCTCTCCGGTGATCTCCAGCCCGCGCTGGTTAGCGTAGTGCGTGACGAGCCAGGCGCCGGTGGTGTCGATATCGGTGACGCCGGACATGTCCACGCGGGTGAAATTCCCGCTCAGGCCATGCAGCTTGGCGTCAAGATTGCCCAGCGAATGAACGCAAAGCGGTCCCTTCAGCGCCAGGACATGGTCGGCGCCTTGGTCGTTTTCCGACAGGGTGAATTCAGCCCATTCCCGCATGTTCGCTCGCTTTGGGGGAAAAACCATGGACCGGCAAGATGTTCCATGGTGGCGACGAGATGTGTCACTTTGATTGCACCCCGTCACCCAACACACTTCGTCATCCCAGCGAAGGCTGGGACCGCTGGCCTGTTAATGCCACCTATCGTCAGTACGCCCTGCCGAGGGGTGGGCTTTACGCGGCCAGCAGTCCCAGCCTTCGCTGGGATGACGGGGAATCGTCCTTGCGCCGAAACCCGCCCTTTGGCATGGCCCCGGCCATGACCGACCAGATCGCAGAACCCGCTCTCGACAAGACTTTCGACCCCGCCGGGATCGAGGCCAAGTGGTACGCCCACTGGGAGCAGAACAACCTGTTCCGCCCCGAGCGCCCCGATGCCGCGCCCTTCACCATCGTCAACCCGCCGCCGAACGTGACGGGCTCGCTCCACATCGGCCACGCGCTCGACAACACGCTGCAGGACGTGGTGATCCGCTACGAGCGCCTGCGCGGCAAGGACGCGCTGTGGGTGGTCGGCACCGACCATGCGGGCATCGCCACGCAGATGGTGGTCGAACGCCAGATGGAACAGCGCCAGGACAAGCGCACCAACTACACGCGCGAAGCCTTCATCGAGAAGGTCTGGGAATGGAAGGCCGAAAGCGGCGGCACCATCACCGGCCAGCTGCGCCGCCTCGGCTGCTCGATGGACTGGAGCCGCGAGCAGTTCACCATGGACCCGCACTTCACCAAGGCCGTGGTCAAGGTCTTCGTCGACCTGCACAAGCAGGGCCTGATCTACCGCGACAAGCGGCTGGTGAACTGGGACCCCAAGCTCAAGACCGCGATCAGCGACCTCGAGGTCGAGACGCGCGAGATCCAGGGCCACTTCTGGCACTTCAACTATCCGCTCTCGGACGGTTCGGGCCATATCGAGGTCGCCACCACGCGGCCCGAGACGATGCTGGCCGACATGGCCGTCGCGGTGAACCCCGCCGACGAGCGCTACAAGCCGCTGCTGGAGCGCGGGGCGACCGTCACCCTGCCGATCACCGGCCGCGAGATCCCCATCGTGGCGGACGAGCACGCCGACCCGGAACTGGGCTCGGGCGCGGTGAAGATCACCCCGGGGCATGACTTCAACGACTTCGAGGTCGGCAAGCGCGCCGGGATCGAGGCGCGCGACATGCTCAACATGCTCGATGCCGAGGCGAAGGTCTGCCAGACGGCGGACGGCCTGATCCCGCACCACTTCATCGGGCTGGACCGTTTCGAGGCGCGTACCGCCGTGGTCGAGGCGATGAAGGAACTGGGCCTCCTGATCCCGCACGTCACCAAGGACAAGGAAGGCAACGAAGCCCTGCACGACGCCGAGCCGCGCACCATCGCGACGCCCTACGGCGACCGCGGCGGCGTGGTGATCGAGCCGTGGCTGACCGACCAGTGGTACGTCGATGCCGCCACCCTCGCCATCCCGCCGATGGAAGCGGTGCGCAACGGCTCGATCGAGATCGTCCCGAAGTCGTGGGAGAAGACTTTCTTCAACTGGATGGAGAACATCCAACCGTGGTGCGTCAGCCGCCAGCTGTGGTGGGGACACCGCATCCCGGCTTGGTACTCCGAAGACGGCGAGATCTTCGTGGCCGAGACCGAGGAAGAGGCGCAGGCCCTCGCCGGTAACAAGGCGCTGACCCGCGACAACGACGTGCTCGATACGTGGTTCTCTTCGGCGCTGTGGCCATTCGCGACGCTGGGCTGGCCGGATCAGGATTCGGCGCTGCTCAAGAAGCACTACCCCAACGACCTGCTCGTCTCGGGCTTCGACATCCTGTTCTTCTGGGATGCGCGCATGGCGATGCAGGGCATCCACTTCATGAAGGAAGTGCCGTGGAAGCGGCTCTACCTCCATGGCCTCGTGCGCGCCGCCGACGGGCAGAAGATGTCCAAGTCCAAGGGCAACGTCGTCGATCCGCTGGGCCTCATCGACCAATACGGCGCCGACGCGCTGCGTTTCTTCATGACCGCCATGGAAAGCCAGGGCCGTGACGTGAAGATGGATGAAAAGCGCGTCGAGGGTTACCGCAACTTCGCCACCAAGCTGTGGAACGCCGCGCGCTTCTGCCAGTCCAACGGCATCGTCGGCAGCACCTCGGTAGCCGCGCCCAAGGCGACCTCGGCGGTCAACCGCTGGATCATCGGCGAAGTCGTCGAGACCGTCGCTGCGCTCGACAAGGCGATGGCCGACTTGCGCTTCGACGCTGCCGCCAACGCGATCTACCACTTCGTCTGGAACCAGTTCTGCGACTGGTACATCGAACTCATCAAGGGTTCGTTCGATGACGAGACCAAGGCCGTCGCCGGCTGGGTGCTCGACCAGATCCTCGTCATGCTGCACCCCTTCATGCCCTTCGTCACCGAAGAGCTGTGGAGCAAGACCGGCACCCGCGAGGCCGAACTGATCGTCGCCGCATGGCCCGCGCCCGAGGCTGCGGTGGACGCCGAGGCCAAGGCCGAAGTCGAGTGGCTGATCGCGCTGGTCGGCAACTTGCGCGGTGCCAAGGCGGAACTGGGGATCTCGCCCGGCGCGCGCCTGACCGCCTACCTCGCCGACCCTTCCGCCGAGACGCGCGCCGTGATCGAGCGCAATCCGGCAGTGGTGGACCGCCTCGCCCGCCTCGACGGCATCCGCTTCGAGGCTGCCCCTGCGGGCGCGGCGATGCAGGTCGGCGCGGGCGACGCAATGCTGGCGATCCCGCTCGAAGGCGTGATCGACATCGCCGCCGAGAAGGCCCGTCTGGAAAAGGCGCATGCCGCCTCGATCAAGGAGCGGGATTCGCTGGGCAAGCGCCTCGATAACCCGGCCTTCGCGCAGAAGGCCAAGCCCGAGGCGGTCGAGAAGGCCCGCGCCGACCACGCCGCGCACTCGGCCGAGGCGGAGCGTCTGGCGGCGGCACTGGCGCGGCTGGGCTGAATCCTCCCCCATCGGGGGAGGGGGACCATGCGAAGCATGGTGGAGGGGCACCCTCGGTTCGCGTGATGTCTGCAGGCAGGCGTCACGTAAGCCGCCTGTGCCCCTCCACCACCCTGCGGGTGGTCCCCCTCTCCGTACCGGGGAGGATGCGCTGTCCTACAGCGGCGGCCTCTGCCATGATCGCGCCATGTCCGCTTCTCCCCACGGTTACACATGCACGTCGCGCAAGGTGACACTTCTCGTGCTGCAAGGTGACACTTTTTCACCGCAAGGTGACAGGTTTCGCCCGCAAGGTGACACTTTCACCGCCAAATCGGCCCAAGGTGACACCTTTTCCCTCTGGACCGTGTAAACCGTGTAAACCCTGTCACCTTGTGACGCCCCGATGATCCCCTGAAACCATGACCCTCACCTTAGCGACCACCACCCCCGGCCAGCCGGAAATCTTCGCCTCGCTGCAGGGCGAAGGCCCCTCGATGGGCAGACCGAGCACGTTCGTGCGCCTCTCGCGCTGCAACCTCGCGTGCCAGTGGTGCGACACCGCCTACACCTGGCGCTTCACCGGCGACAACCGCTTCCACCGCGACGACCTCGCCTTCGAACGGCGCGAGAACCAGGTGACGATGGAGGAAGCGGACCTCGCGCAGGCGGTGGCCGATCTGGTGCCCGACCGCCTCGTCATCACCGGCGGTGAGCCGTTGCTGCAGGGCGCCGCGCTCGCCCGCATGGTCAAGGCGCTCGACGAAATCCGCCCCGGCATGCACGTCGAAGTCGAGACCAACTCCACCGTCGCCCCGCACCCTGCGCTCGACGCCCGGATCGACCAATACAACGTCAGCCCCAAGCTGGCGCACAGCGGCAACCCCGATACCCTCGCCCTGCTGCCCGAACGCCTCGCCGCCTGGGCCGCTGAACCGCGCGCCTTCTTCAAGTTCGTCGTCGCCACCCGCGACGACCTCGACGAAGTCATGGCCCTGCAACAGACTTACGCCATCCCCGGCGCCCGCCTGTTCCTGATGCCCGAAGGCCGCTCCAGCGATGTCATTCGGGAACGGTCGGGCTGGCTGGCGGATTTCTGCTCGCAGCATGGCTTGCGGTTCACGGACCGCTTGCACATCCACCTGTGGGGCGACACGAGAGGCACATGAACGAAGCATCGCCCATCCCGCTGTGCGAGGACAGCTCGACCGCCGACACTCCGCAGGTCGAAGCGCCCGCGCGCCCGGCGATGCGCGGCGATCTCACCAAAGGCCCGATCCTGAAGACGCTGCTGTTCTTCTCGATCCCGATGCTGCTGTCCAACGTGCTGCAGACGCTGAACGGCTCGGTCAACGCGATCTGGGTCGGGCGCCTGCTCGGCGAGAGCGCGCTGGCGGCGACAGCCAATGCCAACATCGTGATGTTCCTCGTCTTCGCGGCCGTCTTCGGCTTCGGCATGGCGACGACGGTGCGCGTGGGCCAGCACTTCGGCGCGCGTGACATCGAGGCGGCTCGGCGTACCTTCGGCACCGGCGTCGGTTTCTGCATCCTGATCTCGATCGCGACGGGTCTGATCGGCTGGTTCGGCGCGGGCGCCCTGCTCGACAAGCT
The DNA here is from genome assembly GCF_057808725.1 of Novosphingobium sp. FG90. Lineage (NCBI taxonomy): Bacteria > Pseudomonadati > Pseudomonadota > Alphaproteobacteria > Sphingomonadales > Sphingomonadaceae > Novosphingobium > Novosphingobium sp. FG90. The sequence goes on along the minus strand of NZ_JBMDIO010000004.1, from coordinate 110,675 downwards.
CGGCACACCGGCCGCCAGCCGCGCCGATGCGCTCGCTTACCTGCAGGTGATCTTCGTGACGATCCCGCTGGCGAGCGTGAACATGATCGTCTCGATGGGCATGCGCGGCGTCGGCGATTCCAAGACGCCGCTCTACGCCATGATCCTGGCTGTGGTGCTCGACATCGTGTTCAACCCGCTGCTGATCATCGGCGTCGGCCCGCTGCCGACCTTGGGCGTCGCAGGGTCGGCCATCGCCACCGCCATCGCCAACACGGCGGGCATGGTGCTGCAGATCTGGGTGATCTACCGCAAGGACCTGCCGCTGCGCCTGCGCGGCCCCGAACTCGGCTACCTGACCCCGCGCGGAGAGGACCTTCGCTATGTGCTGGCCAAGGGTCTGCCGATGGGCGCGCAGATGCTGATCGTATCCTCGGCGGGCCTCATCATGGTGAGCCTCGTCAACCGCGAGGGGCTGGACGCGGCGGCCGCCTACGGCGCTTCGCTGCAGCTGTGGAACTATCTGCAAATGCCCGCCTTCGCGATCGGCTCGGCCGTCAGCGCGATGGTCGCGCAATCGCTGGGCGCCGGTGACCATGGCCGCGTCAGCAAGGTGACGCTGACCGGCATGGGCACCAACCTCGTCATGTCGACCGCCGTGGCCGCGCTGATCGTCGGATTCGACAGGCCGCTGCTGGCGCTGTTCCTCGGCGGCCAGAGCCCCGCCCTGCCCATCGCCGAGCATATCCAGGTGGTCTGCACCGCCTCGTTCGTGATCGTCTCGATCACGATGATCCTGACCGGCACGATGCGCGCTTACGGCGCCGTGGTGGCGCCGTTGGTGCTGCTTTTCCTCGGCCTCTATCCGGGGCGTCTGGGCTTTTATGCCATCGCCCGCCCGTTCATCGGCAGCGAGGCGGTGTGGTGGGCCTATCCGGTCGGCTCGTCGCTGACGGTGATCCTGACGCTGGCCTATTACCGCTCGGGCCGCTGGCGCCGGGCGTTCAAGGGCTGATTTAACGCCCCTGCGCGCGCCAGCGCTGCACGGTGCGCAGGACCATCTCTTCCTCGCCGCCGCTGCGGTTCCACAGTTGCGTGAACGAGGGGTCCGCCGAAGCCGGCCGCTTGCGCTCCTCGAGGTCGTCGAACGAAACGCGCATCGGGATCGCCACGCCCTCGCCACAGACGATGCACTCGCGGTTGCGCAGCGCCGGGATCGAATCGAGGAACCCGCGCGCACCCTCAGGCATGGCAGCGCGCACGAAGGCCTGATCGCGCTCGTTGTTGAGGCGCATCGAGATGATCGTGCCGCACTGCGACAGCACGCCCTCTGCCAGATCGGACGGCCGCTGCGTGATGAGGCCCAGCGAAATCCCGTACTTGCGCCCCTCCTTGGCGATGCGCGAGAGGATGCGACCGACCGAAGAGCCATCAGCGTTCTTCTCGTTCGGCACGTAGCGATGCGCTTCTTCGCAGACGAGCAGGATCGGCCGCGTCTCCTCCTCGCGTGCCCAGACGGCGAAGTCGAAGACCATGCGGCTGAGCACCGCGACTACGGTGGAGGTGATCTCCGTCGGCACGCCGGAGACGTCGATGATCGAGATCGGCCGCCCGCGCGACGGCAGGCGGAACAGCTTGGAAATGAAGTCCGCCATCACGTCGCCCACCAGCATGCCGGAGAACATGAACTGGTAGCGCGGGTCGGACTTCATCTCGTCCAGCTTGTTGCGGATGCGCAGGTAGGGCGCGCTGGTATGGCCCTTGTCGAGCTTGCCCATCGCGTTGTTCAGGATATTGCCGAGGTCCGACAGCAGGTAGGGAATCGGCGAATCCACCGTGATCTTGCCCATCTGCTCGGCCAGCCGATTCTTCGAGCGCGCCTCCAGCAGCGCCTTGCCGAGGATCTCCGCGTCAAGCTGCCGCTCGTCCCCGCGAGAGGTCAGCAGGATTTCGCAGTGCTCCTCGAAGTTCATCAGCCAATACGGCATCTGCAGGTTCGAGACGTCGAGGATCACGCCGGTATCGCGAAACGCCGCCGCGTACTCGCCGTGCGGATCGACCATGATGATGTGGCCTTCGGGCGCATGCTCGCAGATGCGGTGGAGGATCAGCGCGGCGCTGGTCGATTTGCCGGTGCCGGTCGAGCCGAGCAGCGCGAAGTGCTTGCCCAGCAGCGCATCCACGTAAAGCCCCGCGCGAATGTCGCGGGTGGGATAGACGTTGCCAACCTGGATCGCCGAGCGTCCGTCGCTGGCGTAGATCTGCCGAAGGTCGTCGCTGGTCGCCGGGTAGACCAGCGCGCCCGGGATCGGGAAGCGCGTGACGCCCCGCCGGAACCCGTGGATGCGGCCGGTCTGGCGCTCCTCTAGACCCTCACCGAGAAAATCGACTTCGGACAGCACGCCCGCCACGCGGCCGTCCTGCTTCTGGTTACGGACGCTGGCCAGCAGCCAGCCGGTGCCGACGCGAATCTTGACCTGGCTGCTCACCTGTCCGGACATCGCCACCGAAGGATCATCCGCGGCGGTGATCTCGTTCAGGCGCTCGAGATCGAAGGCGATGCGGCTGCCCGCGCCGCTCACGTCGAGGACGACGCCGATCGGCTCGAGCCCATCCCCGGCGACCGGCTCCGCATCGGTCCGGGGGTCTTGAAATCTGTCGAGACCGTCGAGATGCATCCGCTTCGTCAACCCATCGCATTTGTATGGCAACCGATTGCGGTGGCTACCAGCGACGAGGTTAATTTCCGCCTAAAGACGACATCGTATATCAGATCAGCGCGAAAAGGCGGCCGGCCAGCCAGCCCATCGCCACCGAGACGAATACCGCCAGCAGGCCATAGGCGAAGCCGTAATCCTCCGCGAAATTGGCAATGGCGCGCTCGATGCCGAGCTTGCGCACCTCGACCTGGCTGCTCGCCGACGCGACCACCCGGCCCTTGGAAATGGCGAAAGTTTCTGCGGTATAGATGCCCGTCGGCACGCGCGAGGGCAGTTCGATCCGGGCCTGGTAAAGCACCTGCTCCTTGACCGTCACGCCGCCCTCCTCCTCTCGGTAGAGACCGATGCGGCGGTTGAGATCGACCAGCCCCGAAGAGAAACGCGCCTGTTCGTCGGGATCGATCGCGCCGATCGGCGACAGCTGCAGCCACTTGAGCCCAAGCTCATAGATCGCCGCCGTCTTGTCGTCGACGATGTCGGCGATCGGCCGACTCGAAGCGATGGCGTAGTAGCTCGGCGCGCTGCGCAGTTCGGTGCTGGCAGCGTTGATCCAGACGCCCGCGACCTTCTGCTTTTCGCGCAGGACAATGGACTGGGTCGGCCCCTTGAGCACGACGACGATGTCGTAGTCCTGCGCCGCGCGGGAGCCTTCCGGTGTCAGCACCGCCCCGAAAAGCAGCAGTTCGGTGCCGGTGAAGCCCTGCTGCAGATCGACTTCATGCTGCGAGACTTCGGGCACGAGGATCGGGTCGCGCGCACCGGTCAGCGCGACGAGCGCCAGCAGTGCGAGCCACACCCTCACAGCGGCGCGACCGTATAGATCTCGTCAGGCCGATAGCCGAGGCCCAGCGCCATGCGCCCGGCGACCAGCAGCACGATGACGGCGAGGATCAGGCGCAGTTTCACCGGACTAGCCTTCTGCGCGAACTGCGCGCCGACCTGAGCGCCGGACACCGAGCCAAGCAGCAGCAGCGATGCGAGCACGATGTCGACCGCGTGAGTCGTCAGCGCGTGCATCATCGTCGTCGCCATCGTCACGAAAAGGATCTGGAACAGGGAGGTGCCGACGACGACATTGGCGCTCATGCCGAGAATATAGAGCATCGCCGGGACCAGCACGAAGCCGCCGCCGATGCCCATCAGCATCGTCAGGATGCCGGTGCCGATCCCCAGCAGCAGCGGCGCCAGCGGCGAGATGTAGAGGCCCGAGCGATAGAAGCGCCAGCGCATCGGCAGGCTCGCGACCATCGGGTGATGGCGGCGCTTCCTGGCGGCGATGGGAATCCCGGTACGCTCGGCGCGGATCGACTGGATGCTCTCCTTGGCCATCAAGCCGCCGATCGAGCCGAGCAGCACGACGTAGAGGATGTTGATGACCGTATCGATCTGGCCCAGCCGCTCGAGCAGGTTGAACAGCAGCGAGCCGAGCCCGGTGCCCATGATGCCGCCGGCTACCATGACCGCGCCCATCTGGTAGTCCACGCCGCCCCGCCGGGTATGCGCGAAGACGCCCGAGACGCTGGCGCCCGTGACCTGGCTTGCGGCGGACGCGGCGGCGACAGTGGGCGGGATACCGTAGAAGATCATCAACGGCGTCGTCAGGAACCCGCCGCCTACGCCGAACATGCCCGAAAGCACGCCGGTCAGCGCCCCCAGCGCGACGATGATGAGGCCGTTGACCGAAAGGTTGGCGATGGGGAGGTAAACGTCCATTGCCCCCACTCGCTACCGCAGCATGGCCTCTCGGAAAAGGCGCGTTTCAGAATCCTGCGGATAGCGTCAGGGCGGGTCCGGAACCCGGCAATGCGTCTCCGGCAAGGCGGAAGCGCCAGTCCACCGCGACCCGGCCGTTGACGCCGCGTCCAATAGGCACAGCTATCGCGGCCGTCGGCCCCGCATCGAGTCGTGCAGCTCCCTTCTGCGCGCCACCCCATAGCCCTCCGCCGATCCGCATGTCCGCAGCGCCAAGGGTCAGCAGGGCACGGTCGGCACGAAACTGTCCGTCCGCAAAGGGGGTCGCGTAGCGGCCGGCGACATAGCCGGCCTGCCCGTAAGTCTCTCCCCGAAAGCCCGCGAGCAAGGGAAATGGCGGTAGTTCGGTGATGGCCATGGCGGCGCCCTGCACCCTGCGCTGCCCCATCTGGTCGGTCATGCGCCCTTCCAGCGCCGCGATGACCGGAAAGGCCGCGAAAGGCCGGGCCGAAAACCCCATCGCCGCCATGGTTTCGCGAATCCGCCCAGTCGTCGAAGTGCTGCGCAAGTAGGCCGTCGGACGATGAGGACTTGCCAGTGCGAGGCGGTAACGCAAGATGCCGCCTGCCTGACTTGCACCGTAAGTTCCCGGCAGCGCTCCGACCGAGGCCGGAGCACTCCCGCTGTCACGGCGCATCAGTGTCCACGCATCCATCGACCAACGGCGTGGCCGCCCCCGTGCCATGGGCATTCCCGTCGCCGGGGATACGGCGACGGCCCTCTGCCCTTCGGGTGCGAAAAAGCGCGGCAGAGGCTGCAAGTCAGCGAAATCCTCGCGCAGATGCGGAAATTCCGATAGCTCGCCGGCGCGGGACGAAGGAGCGAGCCCAACCGCCCCAGGGTAGGTCATGATATAGCGAACGAGCGGCCCGTTCGGTGCAGCGTAGGGCGTGGCCGGAGGGACCTGAGGCTCGAAATCGATGTACCCGGGCAGCGACTGGAACGCGGGACCATCCTGCCTCTTGGTCATGCCGGCGGGTGCTGCTTTCGACACCGGCGGCTCCCAAGTGGCCGCGCGTCCTCCTACCCAACCGCCCAGCACGGCGAGCAGGGCCAGCAGCGGATGCCCGCGCGAAATAGTGCCGCCACTCACAGCGCGACTGCTCGCGGATGGGAACCCAGCAGCGTCGGATGCCCTACATGCTCGGTCTTTTCCCAGAGCACCGCGCCCCCCCTCAAGGTCAGCATGTAACTGACGAGAGCACGTCGCCCGGCCAGAATGGCGATGGCATTGGCAACGACGATGCGGGGAACTGCGCCAAGCCCCTCGACCAGCCCGTACTCGCGAGCGGTGAAGTAGCATCGAAAGCCGCTCCGCCACACGAAGCTCGCCATGCAGATCGTCAACAGCGCCTGCAGCATGGGCGACACTTGCGCGCCTTCGATGAGGCCCTGCCATTCGAGCAGGTGCAAAGCGGCCTCGATCAGCAGCAACACGTAACTGCAGGCCAGCACCAGCGCGGTAAGCGGACCTCGCCGGTCCCGCACGGCCATCCAATGGTCTGCAAGCCCGCGCCCCCAGCCCAGCCGATCCCACCCCTGAAACGAAATCCCATGAATCCAGCGTGATTTCTGCCGCACCGAATCGGAAATCTGCGCGGGAAAGTAGGCGCGCGTGGCAACGAGTTCGCCCGCCTCGTCCCGAACCCGCAAAAAGCGCGAAGCTCCCCCCTCCCGGCGCACCAGAAGCCCAAGCTCGTAGTCTTCGGTGAGGCATTCGGCCGCGAAAGGACCGCCATCTCGTCCCCGGTGCCTGGCGATGCGGGCGATCATCTCTCGCGAAAAACCGCACCCTACGCCTGCGGCAGGCAAGGCCGCACCCAGCGCATCGCGCACGATCATGGCCTTGCCGTGGGACTCGGCAAACTCATCCGCATAGTGAGCCGCGACCCATGGCGATGCCGGTTGCAGTTCGGGTCGAACAGGCAGTTGCACGAAATCCGCATGGCGCAACGTCCGGTCGATGACGGCAAGCTCCGCCGGATGCACCATGTCTTCGGCGTCATGAAGGACGACCGAGCGATAGCGCCAGTCGTAGCGGTCCTCGTCGGCGCAAAGCGCCGCGTATACCCGGTTCAGGCAGTCCGCCTTGGTGGTCGGGCCAGGCCGGTCGCAAACTACCACCCGGACACGCGGATCGCCGCGCGCGGCCTCGATCACCGCAGCAATCGTGTCAGGGTCGTTGCAGTAGCAACCAATGTAAAACGTGAATTCCTGCTGTCGCCAACTGGCCAGTGCGTGACTGACCGTGTGGCCGATCACTTCCGCCTCTCGCCATGCGGCGATCATGATGGCGGCCCGACCGGAAAGCGGCGCGACCATCTCTGCCTTCGCGATGTGCGAATCTCGCGATCGACCCGTCAGCCGCAAGGCGATCCAGAACAGGTCGATCGCGAATTCATCCAGCGCACCGACGACCAGCCAGAATGCCACGAACAGCAGCAGTTCCTGCTCGAACATCTGCACATAGCCTACGACATCAATGAACGCCTGCGATACCTGCACACTTTCCCCCGGCTGCAAAGCCAGAGGTCGACCTGTCCCCTATAATCGACCTCTGGATGCAGCTTATGGGTGGGGGCACCCTCTTCGCAAATGCGAAGGTGCAGCGTTTCACAAAGTTAACAGCGCCTTGAGGCTGTTTACCACGCGCCCACGTTGGGCATGCTCGCCCAGGGTTCAGCGGGTTCGAGACGACCATCCTGCAACAGCTCGATCGAAATGCCGTCTGGGGTGCGCACAAAAGCCATGTGCCCGTCGCGCGGCGGGCGGTTGATGGTCACGCCCCCATCTTGAAGGCGCTGACAGGTTTCGTAGATGTTAGGAACCTGGAATGCGAGGTGACCGAAATTGCGGCCACCGGAATAAGCCTCGGCCGATCCGTCCTCTGCCGGCCAATTATAGGTCAGTTCGACCTCCGCTTCTTCCTGCCCGGGCGCAGCGAGGTAGATCAGCGTGAAGCGCCCCTGTTCGCTGGAGAACCGGCGCGTTTCCTTCAAACCGACGAGTTCGAAGAAACGAATGGTCTCATCGGGATCGGTCACGCGAATCATGGTGTGCAAGTAGCGGGTCATGGGAGGCCTTTTTCATTTCATCGACATTTTGGAACAGTTCATCGCACATACACCCACCTGCGTGCATCAGACGGTGACGATCAGGGAGAGTGCGATGAGCGAAGATAGTTCCGTCGAAAGTCAGCACAAGGGCATCGCTCGCCTCGAAGGCGCCACCGGTCGATGGCTGGCCAGCGCGACGATCTTGGCAGTGGGCATTATCATCGGCGGCTTCGCGCTGGGAGATGGCATCAAGCGGGCGCAGCGCGCGGACCGCGCGGTGACGGTCAAGGGTCTCGCCGAGCGCGACGTCACCGCCGACCTTGCAACCTGGACCATCAGTTATTCCGCCACGGCGCCCGACCTCGCCACCGCACAGGCGAGCGTCGACCGCGACACGGCCCAGATTCGCGCATTCTTCCAGGAACTGGGCTTTCCGGCCGAGGCGCTGCAGCCGACAGGAGTCAATGTCAATCAGACGAAGGACAACGGTATCGTGAGCTTCACGGTGCGCCAGCGCGTGAGCCTGCGCACCACCGACATCAAGCGTGCCCAGAATGCCGTCCGCCGCCAGTTCGACCTGGTGCGGCGCGGCGTGATCCTCGAGGAAGGCTCGGGGATGGCCTATACCTTCACCAAGCTCAACGGCATCAAGCCGAAGATGGTCGCCGCCGCGACCCGGGACGCGCGTTCGGCCGCCGAGCAGTTCGCCAAGGACAGCGGAGCCGAAGTGGGCGCGATCAAGAGCGCGGCACAAGGCTACTTTTCCATCGAAGCCCGAGACGGTGATTCCGGTGGTGGCTGGGGCCAGTCCGACACGCCTTACAAAAAGGTGCGCGTCGTCACGACGATCGACTTCTACCTGAAATGAGAAAACCCGCCCGGATCGTTCCGGGCGGGCGTCCTCCTGTTATCCGATTACGATCAGAACGCGGCGGTAAGCGTCGCAACCACGGTATCGTCGGTGTAGCTGTCGACGCTCGGCCCGGTGACGCCGACATAGGACAGGCTCACCGAGAGCGGGCCGTAGAGGGTGGCGGAAGCGCCGATCGACCAGTCGAGGCCGGTCTTGTCCGCGTTGCAGTAGTAGCACGGAGCCAGCGCGCCATCGGTATAGCCGAGGTGGCCCGAAACCGTCAGCGGCGTGTTCGGGATACCGATATCGACGTTGGTGTAGAGATAGAGGTTGTCGTGCTTGGCAGTGCCCGCGAAATTCGGCAGCGCCGTCTGCTTCCAGGCGTAGTTGGCGCCGACCTTCACCTTCGCCGGGCCGACCTGGCCGGAGACCGAGGCGTAAGGCTCGAAGAATTCAGCCGTGCCGACGTGGCCGTTCGGGTAGGAGTAGTACAGGAGACCGGCATCCAGCGTCAGCCCAGGCGTGACTTCGCCGGTCCACCCGCCGAAGATGTCGAGTTCGGTGCTGCCGTAAGTGTCGCCGAGGTCGATCGAAGAACCCCAGGTCGCGATGTAAAAGCCGCTCGAATGCGCGACGGTGATACCGCCCTGAATCGCGATGTCGCCACCGGACTGCGACACGCCGCGAAAGCGATAGTCGCTGGTCAGGGCCGCGCTGCCGGTGATGGTGATTTCCTTGGGCGCCTCGGCATCCTGCGCAAATGCCGGAGCTGCGGAAAGCGCAGTGCCCGCAAGGAGAGTGGCGGCAATGACGCCGCGGACGGACAAGAGCATGGTGTTTCCCTCACAAGATTATTGTCTTTGATGCTTCGTCCCACCTGCATCCGCCGCATGAAGTCTCGTCCCGGACTTCGATTGCAACGGCCCAATATTGCTGCACTGCAGCTAGAAACCGCACAAGAAAAATTTCGATGCAGCAACATTCAAGAAATGATGTGTGGACTTTTTGCCACTGAAATTCCTGGTAGTGTCTACGGGTTGTGCAGAGGGACCGGGCAGTTTATACCGCAGCGCAATAAATGCTGAACGCCATACGCAAGCTCATGGGCCGCCCCGATCAACGGCGAGCCCCTTCGATCCCGTTAGGGGAACGGGTCTATGCCGTGGGTGACATCCATGGCCGCGCCGACCTCTTCGAGGACCTCATCCATATCATCGAGCGAGACGATGCTGCGCGCGGGCGTGCACATACGACCGTCGTGCTGCTGGGCGATCTCATCGACCGGGGCGATGACAGCGCCGGCGTCGTCGCCCGTGCCCGACAGTGGGCGCGCGAGCGGGAGGTCGAGTTCGTTCAGGGCAACCATGAGGAAATGCTGCTGGTCGCGCGCAAGGACGCTGACGCCATGCGCGGTTTCCTCAAGTTCGGCGGGCTGGAGACGATACTCTCCTACGGGATAGACAAGGACACCCTGCTCTCGGCCGATGCGGAAGAGATGCAGCGCCTGATGAACGAGGTCATCCCCGAGGAAGACTTCGAATTCCTCGACGGCTTCAAGAAGATGGTGCGCATGGGCGACTACGTCTTCGTCCATGCCGGGGTACGTCCCGACACGCCGCTCGAACACCAGCTCGGCCGCGACTGTCGGTGGATTCGCGAGCCTTTCCTGAGCCATCGCGGCGATTTCGGGGCCTTCGTTGTACATGGACATACGATCACTCCGGAACCTGACCTGCGCGACAATCGCATCGGCATCGATACCGGCGCATTCCTGCACGGTACGCTGACCGCGATCGGCCTGCAGGAAACCGAGCGCTGGTTCCTGACGGCAAGCGACCAGGCCGACGCGGCCTGCAGCGAAGCGGCCTGAAATCCTGTTCAAAAGGCCCTGAACGCGCCGGGGAGCCTGTAAGCCGGGTTCTGTACCTGGCGTGGTCTCCCAAAGAGAGGGACCTTACGCCGCGGTGGCAGCCATTCCTCTAGGCGAGACATCGCTGCCTCGCTCAAGCGACCAACCCGGGCTGCCTGGGTCCGAAACGAACCCGCCGATCTCCCCCGCTTTCGCGAGACGCCGGCGCGCAGCCCCTATTCGGTCTTGCTCCGGGTGGGGTTTACCAAGCCGCTTACCGTTACCGGCAGCGCGGTGCGCTCTTACTGCACCCTTTCACCCTTACCTGCTCTTCCGTGAGGAAAAACATCGGCGGTTTGCTCTCTGTGGCACTTTCCCTAGGCTTCGGACGGTCTGAAAACCGCCCTCGCCCGGCAGGCGTTACCTGCCACCCTTGTTTCGTGGAGCCCGGACTTTCCTCGCGGTCTTGCGACCCCGCGGCTGCCCGGCTCCCCGGCGCGGGCGGTCACCTAGCACGGCCGGTATCGCGTTCCAACAGCAGTTCGAACAGGATGCCGCCGATTTCTCCATCGATCTCGCCATCCATGAAGATCGGCCGCCAGCGGCGCTGGAACGCGGTGACGGCAGCGCGGCCGTCGGAGATGTCGTAGCCAAACCGCTCCAGCGCGAGGTAGAAGGCGCCGGGGTTGTCGTAGAACAGGTTCATCTTTGCCTTCGGAATCTCCAGCGCGAGGCCGAGTTCGCCGAGGCGGTTCCAGTCGAAATATTCGCCCGGGTCCTGCTTGCGGGCAGGCGCGATGTCTGAGTGCGCAACGACGTTCGCGCGGGGAATATCGTGGCGGTCCATGATATCCGCCAGCAGCGGCAGCAATGCGTCCATCTGCGGTTCGGGAAACGGACGATAGCCCCATTCGTGGCCGGGGTTGACCAGTTCGATGCCAATGCTGGCCGAATTCACGTCAGTCTCGCCGCGCCAGTACGAGCGACCCGCATGCCAGGCCCGCTTGTCCTCGGGGACCAGCGAGGTGACCATGCCCTCTTCGTCGATCATGTAGTGCGCGGAGACCTCCGCAGCCGGATCGCACATGCGTTCCAGTGCCTCGTCCGCGGATTTCATACCGGTGTAGTGCAGCACGACCATGGTGATCGGCAGCTTGCGCTCGTTCCAGTTGGGGGAGGCGACGGTGCGATTGACGAGCCAGCGGTTCATCTTCGTCGCGCCTCCTTTCCCGTTCCCTGCCGTCAGGCCCTCGGCAGCATCGCGCCGAGTACCAGCGCGTCTTCTGCCAGCACATACTGCAGCTGTCCGGACAGTTCGACGGCGAGTTGATGCAGCATCGCGGCCGGCGCCGTGCGACTCGACAGTTCACCCTCCGGCAGCGTGCCTTCAAGGGCAGAGCCCACCGATCGATCGAAGGCGATTCGCGGCCCGGCCGCGCGCACGACGAGTTCACTGTGGTTATCGCGGTATTCTGCGGCGATTTCCAAAGTGCCGCCACGCGGCAGCGCTTCCAGCCCGATGAGCGCAAAGTTCAGCAGCGTCTTGATCGCGGCCTTGGGCAGCGAGTCGCTTGGCAGCGCCCAGGCGAGCGTAATCCGCGGGTTATTCGCGACAAGCGCGTCGACGAGCACCTTGGCCTCGCTCACCGCCACCATTTCGCCGAAGCCACCGGCCGCACCAAAGGCGAGGCGGAAGAACTTGAGCTTATCGGTCGAGATACGGGCGCTCTGGTCGAGAAGTTCGAAGCAGCGCTGGCGCATCTCCGGGTCTTTCTCGTCCGCCAGCAGTTCGAGCCCGTTGGTCAGCGCACCGACGGGGCTGAGCATGTCATGGCAAAGGCGCGAACACAGGAGGCTGGCAAGTTCGATCGAACTCGTGGTCATGGGCTTGGACTGCTCTTTCGTACTTCTGACGCGGCCTGCTATTCGACGACGCGGAACGACAGGGCCTCGAATCCATTGGCGTTATCGCGCCAGAAAGCAACCTCGCTGTCCGAGATGATCGCCCAGATGCGCGAATCCCCGGTGGAATGTTCCCGATCGGTCGCCGAAGGCACGCAAATCCCCGTAGGATGAGAGTGATAGTAGCCGATCACTTCCGGCCCACCCGCCCGCGCCTCCTTGTGCGCCGCCAGCAGCACGACGGGGTCGATCTCGAAGTGAACATGGCGGTTTTCCGCCAGATTCGCCGCAGCCCGCGCTTCGCCTATCCGTTGACCGCGCCCAAGCAACAGTCCGCAGCATTCTTCGGGAGCAGCGCTGCGCGCATCCTCATGCAATGTTGCAAGAACACCACTTGTCAGTTCGACGATCATCCCCAAATCCTACGCGCAATGGGGGCGCTTACAAACATCATCGAAGGCGAAGTCGTCAGCGGCGGCCGGATAGACAAGGCGCTGGCCGAAGTCAGCGGCCTGTCGCGCGAACGCATCAAGGCGCTGATGGGTGAAGGCCGCGTCTCGCTCGCCGGAAAGCCCGTGGCACAGGCCTCGCTGAAAGTGGATGCCGGAACACCGTTTGTCATCGACGTGCCCGAGGCTACGCCCGCAGAGGCGGTGCCGCAGGATATTCCTCTTGTCGTGGTCTACGAGGACGAACACCTGATCATCGTGGACAAGCCCGCCGGACTCGTCGTCCACCCGGCGGCGGGCAATCTCGACGGAACGCTCGTGAACGCCCTGCTCCACCACTGCCGAGGCCAGCTGTCCGGCATCGGCGGCGTCGCGCGTCCCGGAATCGTCCATCGCATCGACAAGGACACCTCGGGCCTCCTCGTCGTCGCCAAGACCGACAAGGCGCACGAAGGGTTGGCCGTCCAGTTCGCCGACCATTCGATTGAGCGCGCCTACAATGCCGTCGTCGGCGGGAGGCCGATCCCGGTGGCCGGAACCGTGCGCGGTTCAATCGCCCGATCGTCGCACGACCGCAAGAAGATGGCGCTGGTGGAGGACGGTCGCGGCAAGCACGCGGTCACGCATTTCCGCACGCTGGAAGCGCTGCGCGGCGCCACCCTGATCGAATGCCGACTTGAAACGGGCCGCACGCATCAGGTCCGTGTTCACATGGCGTCAATCGGCCATGCGCTATTGGGAGATCCTGTCTATGGGCGAACTCCTTCTCCGCTGCGACCGATTCTTTCCCGACTCGGTTTTTCCCGCCAGGCGCTCCACGCTGCGGAACTCGGGTTCGTTCACCCCGTTTCACAAGAAAGGGTCCATTTCGTCAGTCCCTTGCCCGACGATATGCGGACACTGATCGACGAACTGCGACACTGAAATCGCAAATCCATGCTAACGTATAGAGGTGGTCACAAGCTAAGACGCCTATGAAGGGTCCTAGACCGTGACCGACCTAGAAAGGACGGATGATCGTGAGCAATAATCGAAACCTGCCGAGTGTCCCGGCCCTGGGCGGTGAGCAAAGCCTCAACCGCTATTTGTCGGAGATCCGCAAGTTCCCGATCCTGGCTCCTGAGCAGGAATACATGCTGGCGAAGCGCTATTCGGAACATCAGGATCCGGAAGCCGCGGCGCAGCTCGTCACCAGCCACCTGCGTCTGGTTTCCAAGATCGCCATGGGTTATCGCGGCTACGGCCTGCCCGTGTCCGAGCTGATTTCCGAAGGGAACATCGGCCTGATGCAGGGCGTCAAGAAGTTCGAGCCCGAGCGCGGCTTCCGCCTCGCCACTTATGCGATGTGGTGGATCAAGGCCTCGATCCAGGAGTACATCCTGCGTTCGTGGAGCCTCGTGAAGATGGGCACGACCGCCGCGCAGAAGAAGCTGTTCTTCAACCTGCGCCGGATGAAGAAGAACCTCGATGCCTACGAGGACACCGATCTGCACCCCGACGACGTCGCCAAGATCGCGACGACGCTGGGTGTTTCGCAGACCGAGGTGGTCAACATGAACCGCCGCATGATGATGGGCGGCGATGCCTCGCTGAACGTCTCCCTGCGCGAAGAAGGCGAAGGTCAGTGGATGGACATCCTGCAGGATGACCGCCCGCTGCAGGACGAGACCGTCGCGGATGCCGAGGAAGCCTCGGTACGCCACGACATGCTGGTCGAAGCCATGGGTTCGCTCAACGAGCGCGAGCGGGACATACTGACGGAGCGCCGTCTGACCGACGATCCCAAGACGCTGGAGGAACTGAGCCAGGTCTACTCGGTCAGCCGTGAGCGTGTGCGCCAGATCGAGGTGCGCGCTTTCGAAAAGCTGCAGAAGGCGATGAACCGTATCGCCGGCGAAAAGCGCCTACTGCCGGCGTAATTTCCGGACATACTGCGATAACAAGAAGCCGGGTCGTCCGCGAGGATGACCCGGCTTTTTTCATGCGGTTTGCCGAGGGTGCAGTCTCAGCATGGGCACCCATAGCAGCGCCACCAGCGCCACTCCAGCGAACGTCCAGAACATGCCGGCGTAACTGCCGGTGAGATCATAGATCAGACCGTAGAGCGGCGGCGTCGCCAGCATCGCTAGCAGGATCGCGCCCGAGAGCAGCCCCATCGCCCTGCCCACTCCGCGCTGCCCGAAGATGCGGGGCGCAAGATAACTTTCGGCCGGGACCATCATGCCGCCGAACAGCCCGGTCACTGCCACACCCAGCGCAATGACCTCGTAGCCTGCGTGCGCCTGGGTCATGCAGGCCATCCCGGCCGCGAAGCCGCCGAGCGCGCAAAGCATCAGCGCCCTTGGCCCAACCTTGTCGGCCAGAGCCGCGAAGCCCAGTTTCGCCACGAAGGCGCAGGCCGCGTAGATCGAGATCAGCGGCGCCGCCTGAGCGGCCGTAGCCCCCGTATCGATGGCAAGCGGTGCTAGGTTCGTGACCATCCCCTTCATCCCTGCCGTCACGATCGAAACGGTCAGCGCGATCATCCAGAACGCGGGGTCGGTCAGGATCGCGCGGGCTGAAATCGGCGCGCGCGCCAGTTCCTCGCGGGCCTGCGGGGGCGCCTCCTCCGCGCCATCCGGATTGAGCCCCCGGTCCGACGGCCGATCGACCACCAGCAGCGCCATCGGGATCACCCAGACCAGCAGCACTGCAGCCAGCGCCCGCAGTGCCACGCGCCATTCGAAGGCGGCCATCAGACCCGAGAGGACCAAGGGAAACACGAACCCCCCCGCCGAAATCCCGGCGATGGCAATACCCACCGCCCTTCCCCGCTTCTGCGCGAACCAGCGCGAGAGCAGCACCGTGATCGCCACCGGGCCGGTCAGCACGTTGGCGGGCGCGATCAACACCGCGAAGACCACCAGCACCTGCATGAACGAGGTCGTCAGCGAGATCGCCACATAGCCTGACGCGAGCAGCACTCCGCCTGCCACCATCAGGCGACGGAGCGGAAACCGGTCCATCACCATTCCCAGCAACGGCGCGAGCACCGCGCTGGTGCCCGACATCACGGTCATCGCCAGCATGAGCACAGTGCGACTCGGCCGGAACTCGCGGGCCAGGGGCACCGCGACGATCGAATAGGTCGCCGCCACCATACCGGTCGCCGCCAGCAGCATGAAGCCGACCGCCACCTGCCTCCATCCCACGCCGAAGGATGCCGCCATGCGCCTGTTCTCCCGTTCCTCTTATCCTGCAGATGTATCCGGGAGAATTGTCCATACTGCAAATGAAACGTCGATATTACGAATACATGTATCGGCCGGGCGTAGCGCGCACCGGTGCTGGCGCAATGCCGGGCATTTCGATTAGAGAGAAGACTCCCGACCGTTTCAGAGGCTTCCTGCGTCCATGCGTCTCCTTGCCAAGATCATCGTGTGGTTCATTGCGATCAGCGTGGGCCTGACGGTGCTCTACCGCTTCGTGCCGCCGCCGGTGACGGTGACGATGCTGGTGGACGGCAACGGCATCACGAAGGACTGGGTGCCTCTCAGCCGCATCGACCGCAACATGGTCGCCGCCGTCGTCGCCGCCGAAGACGGCAAGTTCTGCACGCACAACGGCTTCGACACCGATGCCATCGAAAAGGCCATGGAGCGCAACGCCAGGGGAGGCCGCATCCGCGGCGGCTCGACGATCAGCCAGCAGACCGCCAAGAATGTCTTCCTGTGGCAAGGCGAAGGCTGGACCCGCTATTTGCGCAAGGGACTGGAGGTCTGGTTCACTTTCCTGATCGAAAACCTGTGGGACAAGCGCCGGATCATGGAAGTCTACCTCAACGTCGCCGAGACCGGCATCGGTACCTACGGCGTCGAGGCCGGGTCGCAGCGCTACTTCGGCAAGTCCGCCGCGCATCTTTCCCCTGCCGAGGCGGGCCGCATGGCCGCCGCCCTGCCCAGCCCCAAGACCCGCTCGGTCAAGAACCCCGCCGGCTTCACCCGCCGCTATGGCAACACGATCGCAGCGCGAATCGGCACCGTGAAGCGCGGCGGCTACGACTCCTGCGTCTACGAGTAATGACGAAGGTGACGCCCGGCGCCCCGCGCAAGGTGTCACCTTGGGTTTACACGGTTTACACGGTTTACACGGTCCTGGAGAGGGAGATGACGCCTGCTCGGAACCCGATATCGCACGGCCAGGCCATTCGTCGGACGGGACGGGGGTGAACAGGAAAGAGGGACAGGTACCGCGCATCTGCGCACGATACCCCGTCGCCGCACCTGTAGGAAAACGGGATCATACGGCACCGCGCTGCAGCCTTTTTCTCCAAGTGCCTAAGCCACGCTAGCGCGGCATTTGACGCGACGTGACACGGTCGTCGTCCTCGCCCAAAAGAAAAAGGGGGAGGAACCCTGCGGTTCCTCCCCCTTTCCTGTTTCCGTTGCCGGATGGCGTCGATCAGAAGCCCATGATGAGCGTAGCGCTGATCGCACGCGGCGAACCGAAGTTCACGAACGCATTGGTCGAGCTCGACAGAGTGTCGAGACCGCCGCTGAACGAACCGACGTAGTACTTGTCGAACAGGTTCGTCACGTTGAGCTGGATCTCGCTCTTGGCAAGGCCCAGGCTCTCCAGCTTGTAGCGCAGGTTGAGGTCTACCACGGTGTAGCTCTTGAACTTGGCGCCCGGGAAGACGGTGGCCGGAGTACGACCGTCGTTCACCGTCTGGATTTCGCCGTTGATGTCGTTCAGGAAGCGCGAGCCGGTGTACTTGGCCTGAGCGCCGAACTGGAAGTCACCCAGATCGAGCTGCGCGCGACCACCGAACAGCCATTCAGGAGCGGCACGCTCACGCTTGCCGGCGGTGCGCAGGTAGTTGACGGTGGAGGTGACGCCGTTGACCGTGTTGGTAACGCCGTAGCACAGCCCAGCACGAGCGATGTCGCTGGCCGGAGCACAGGAGCTGGTGACCACGTCATCCTGGATTTCCGACTTGATCCACGAACCGAAGGCATAGAGCGATAGCGGCTGGATCGGACGGACCGAGACGCTGGCGTCGATGCCGTACTTCTTAACCTTGCCCAGGTTGGTGTCGGTCGCGTTGCCGTCGATGTCATACGCCGTGACGAGACGGTTGTTGTACGACGAGTACCAGCCGGTCAGCGCAGCCTGGACCACCGGCGTCGAGTAACGCAGGCTCAGGTCAAAGCTGTCCGAGGTTTCCGGGGTGCGGTACGACGAGGGATCGTTCGCCGGGAAGTAGAACGAGTTGTACAGCGTGTCGGTGCTCGGAACCGAGAGGTTCTTCGAATAGCTGCCCGCGATGCTGACTTCCGGGGTGATGCGGAAGGTGGCGCCGACGTTGGGCAGGATCTTGTCGTAGTTCAGCTTGCGCGACTGCGGCAGTGCGGCGCCTGTCGCCTTGCCCGTGGTCGCATTGTAGACATACGGGTTGGCAGCGGCATAGGCCGCAGCCTGGTCGGCCGGAACGCAGTTCACGAACGCGCCGGAGCTGCCGCCGGTGCTGGTGGTGAAGCAGTTCTGGTTGAGGTCGCGCTTGAAGAACGGCGCGGCGACGCCGAGCTGAACCGTGAGGGCTTCGTCGAAGAAGCGGCCGAGGTATTCCGCCGCGACCTTGTGAAGGGTGGCGTAGGAATTACGATCGCGCTTCTGCAGGACGTTGCCGGCATCGTCGGTCAGCGGATCGTTGATCGGGAACACGTCGAAGGGCTCACCGTTGGCCTTCAGGAAGCCCGCCGCGCCGGTCTGGCGGTGATGCGCGCGATCGAACGAGTACGACAGACGAACGCGGTTCGTGTCGTTGATTTCGTAGGCCAGGTTGGTGATCGCAACATAGCGGTTGGTCTTGGTCTGGCTCGGCTGCAGCAGGGTCACGCGGTCGAGCAGATCACCATCGCCGTTGAGGTCGCGGCCGAAGTAGAAGCTGCCGCCATAGTTGCCGGTGCCGGTGAAGCCATTTGCGGTGTACTCACGCTCGTAGGCACCGGTCGTGCCGCCGCCGTTGGCCTTGGTGTACTGATAGGCCGCATCGACTGACAGGGTCAGCTTTTCGGTCAGGTGAAACAGCGAGGCAAAGCGCACGTTGCCGGTATTCGACGGGTTGTAGCGACGCTCGAACGAGGTGCCGCAGCTGTTGGTCGCGTCTGCGACGCCGGGGTTGGCTGCAGCTACGGTACAGGGATAGCCGCCGTCGATCTCGTAGAAGCGAGCCGACTTGTCACCGGTGAAGGCCGAAGCGCGCAGCGGCGAACCGCCGAAGTTATTGCGGTTTTCGTTGTAGTGACCGGCAATCGACACGAAGTCGCCGTTGTCGCCGATCGGCTGGTAGATCTTGGTGTTGAACTGCTTCTTCTCGACCTTGCCGTAGTTGGCGAAGGCAGCGCCGTTGCGGGCATACGAACCGGTGAAGTAGGCGCGCAGACCGCTGGAGGTCAGATCGCCGGTTTCAACCTTTGCGAACATGCGCTGGTACGAACGGTCCGAGCCGCCCGAACCATCGGCCACCACGTCACCGTAGGACATGCTGGTCATCACGCCGAACTGCTCGTCGGGAACCTTGGTGTTGATGTTGACGGTGCCGCCGACTGCAGCCGCGGTCGGGCTGTCGACGTCGGTGGAGCCGAGGTTGACGTTGACGCGCTCGATGATTTCACCATCGACCTGCTGGTTCGAATAGACTGCGTAGTTACCCGAATCGTTCAGCGGAATGCCGTCGAATGTCTGCGAGATACGGCTCGAATCGAAACCGCGGATGGTGAACGAACCGCCCGACGAACCCCAGGGGTCGTTGTTCGTGAAGCTGACGCCAGGAACCAGGTTGATGATCTCGTTGACCGACTGGCCGGCGCGCTGTGCACCGATGATTTCCTGACCGATCTCGACCTTCGCCTTGGGCGAATCGGGCGTGCGGACGCCGGCAATGCCTTCGCCGATGTGCGTGCCGGTGACGATGATGGTGTTGTCGAAGTCGGCCGAACCGGTCGACTGGGCGAAGGCGGGAACCGCGATGAAGGCGGCGCCGACGGCGATGGTGCTGGTCGCCGTGGAGAGGAGGGAGGTGAGTTTCATTCTATGCCCCTGATCTTGTCAGACTGGAGTGATCACAATGTGCGACGAACGCTTGAGCCCGGCCGCATTTGCTGCGGCTGCTAAGAGCAGCGGGATATGACAACTTTCTGACGGTGAGGACTCAAATGCGTGCGCGAACGCGAAATTTTGTGACACAGACGTAACACAACACGCTTTACCGCAAAAAATTGCATATATTTCAATATATTGCAGGATACATGCGATATTGCACTGCGGCATAAATGTCACGTGGAACCGAAAGTGTTGTTGCGCCCGCAACAGGGCAAAAATGTAATGCAAGCGTGATGTTACGTCATAGCTTGATGGCGATGGGGGGCTCGTGGCACTGCACGGCCATGGGCGCAGGTCATCATCACCATCATCACGGCCATGGTCATCATCATGGCCACGGACATCATCACGCACATGCGGCGCCGGCCAATCCCGGCCGCGCTTTCGCCATCGCCGTCTCGCTCAACCTCGTCTTCGTGATCGCCGAGGTGATCGCAGGTTTTGTCAGCGGCTCCATGGCGCTGATGGCCGATGCCGGGCACAACCTTTCGGACGTACTGTCGCTGGCGCTGGCGTGGGCGGCGGCCGTGCTTTCGGCCCGCCCACCCTCGGAGCGGTTCACTTACGGACTCAAGAGCTCTTCGATCCTGGCCGCGATCGCCAATGCGGCGCTGTTGTGGGTGGCGATCGGTGCGATCCTGGTCGAGACGGTGCGCCGCCTTGCAGATCCCGAGCCGGTCGGCGGCACCACGATGATGATCGTCGCGGGAATCGGCATCGCGGTGAACGGGCTTTCGGCACTGCTGTTCGCAAAAGGCTCGAAGTCAGACCTCAACTTGCGAGGCGCCTTCGTGCACCTCATGGCCGATGCGCTGGTCTCGGTCGGCGTCGTGCTGGCGGGGCTGCTGATCACCTGGACCGGTTGGGCGCTGGTCGATCCCGTCACCTCCCTCGTGATTACCGTCGTGATCGCATGGTCCAGCTGGGGCCTGCTGCGCGACTCGCTGCGCATGGGCATGCTCGGCGTTCCCGAAGGCATCGACGGCCCCCGCGTGCGCGCGTTCCTGGAAGCGCGGCCCGGTGTCGAGCGCGTCCACGACCTTCACATCTGGCCGATGAGCACGACCGAAACCGCCCTCACCGCCCACCTTGTCATGCCTGGCGGGCAGCCCGGCGACGGTTTCCTACATGCATTGGCGCATGACCTCGAACACGAGTTCGGCATCGGCCACCCGACCATCCAGATCGAGACCGACGATCACAGCCCCTGCGCCCTTGAAAGCGAGGCAGTCGTCTAGCTAGACGAATTCGTGCCGGGCGCCGAGGAAGTCCTCCGGCACGATCGCGAAACCCCGCGATATGCAGCCCTCGGCGGTCAGGCGCAGCTGCAGCTTTCCGGCGAAGTGTGCACTTGCCCGATCCGCATCGGCGACCTTCCAGACGAGCGCATAGATTCCGTTCTGCGCCCTCTGCAGGAACGTCCCGAGCGGCCCGGCCCGCGTATCGTCGGGCTGCACCCAGGCGACTCGCGTATCACCCAGGCGCACGAGCACCCGCCGTCCCGGCTGGGGCAGATCCGTGCGTGCATCGTCCAGCAGCTCCCCATCGACGACCTCGGTGAAGAAACGAAGCGCGGCGTCGATGTGGGCGGTGACGCAGGCGATGTGGTCAAGGCCCGACACGGTACAGTGATGCCCAGCCCCGACCCGCGAATCCCAGTTGTCGCGCTCCCACGGGTCGTTGGGCATCGGCAGTTCACACACTTCCAGGAGCACGCCGCCGGTCGATTCCGGCTTCACGAAGAAGAACACGCCGTAATCGCTGGCGACCGTGCACCCGGCCTCACGAAAGGCGGCGCTGGCGGCCTTGCCGTCGGCGACCTTGATCTCGAAGGAATGGAACGCCTGCCCGATCCGGGCGAACTGGCGGGCAAAGGGCTTGGCGAGATCATCGACATGGCGCGGCGCCATCGGCTCGACCATGTGGTCGGTGACGTAAAGCAATGCCGCATCGCGGTCCTCGGCGGGAAAGTAGTTCTCGGCGAAGACCAGCCCGCCCAGCGCATCCTGATAGAGCGCTCGCGCCGCGTGAATGTCGCCGACCGCGTGGATCGTATGGATTATCCGCGAAACCGGAATGCGCGCGGCCATCTGTCTCTCCCCTGCCTTTTCCGGCAGAGTGCGGATGCCCGCGAGGAATGCCAAGCCGAAGGCCGCGCGTCCCGGCGATATCACTCCGCCGCGAACGAAAAGGGCCGCCCACCTCTCGGCGGACGGCCCTTTTCGTTTTGCATCGACTGAGGCTTAAGCCGCAGCTTCCGCCTTGTCGCCCTTGAGCACGCGGACAGGTTCCTTGCGGCCCTCGACCACGTCCTTGTCGACGACGACTTCGGCTATGTCACGCTCGGTCGGCAGGTCGAACATGGTGTCGAGCAGCAGCCCTTCCACGATCGAACGCAGGCCGCGCGCGCCGGTCTTGCGCTCGATCGCCTTCTTGGCGATCGCCTCGAGCGCATCGTCGGTGAAGGTCAGCTCCACGTCTTCCAGCTCGAACAGGCGCGCATACTGCTTGACCAGCGCGTTCTTCGGCTCCTTGAGGATCTTGACCAGCGCCTCGATGTCGAGGTCGTTGAGGGTCGCGATCACCGGCAGGCGGCCGACGAATTCGGGGATCAGGCCGAACTTGAGGAGATCCTCCGGCTCCGCCTTCTGGAGCAGTTCGCCCACGCGGCGCTTGTCCGGATCGGCGACATGCGCGCCGAAACCGATCGAGCGCTTCTGCAGGCGGTCGGCGATGATCTTGTCAAGGCCCGCGAAAGCGCCGCCGCAGATGAACAGGATGTTGGTCGTGTCCACCTGCAGGAATTCCTGCTGCGGATGCTTGCGGCCACCCTGCGGCGGAACCGAGGCGGTCGTGCCTTCCATCAGCTTGAGCAGCGCCTGCTGCACGCCCTCACCGGAAACGTCGCGCGTGATCGACGGGTTCTCGGCCTTGCGGCTGATCTTGTCGATCTCGTCGATGTAGACGATGCCCTGCTGCGCCTTCTCGACGTTGTAGTCGGAAGCCTGCAGCAGCTTGAGGATGATGTTCTCCACGTCCTCGCCCACGTAACCGGCTTCGGTCAGCGTGGTGGCGTCGGCCATGGTGAACGGCACGTCGAAGGTGCGCGCCAGCGTCTGCGCCAGCAGCGTCTTGCCCGAACCGGTCGGCCCGACGAGCAGGATGTTCGACTTCGACAGTTCGACGTCGCCCTGCTTGCCGCTGTGCTTGAGGCGCTTGTAATGGTTGTGGACAGCCACCGACAGGACGCGCTTGGCGCGTTCCTGGCCGATCACATAGTCGTTCAGCATCTCGCAGATGTCGCGCGGGGAGACGATCTCGCCTTCCTTGCGACCGGCAATGCCCGCCTTGGTTTCTTCGCGGATGATGTCGTTGCAAAGCTCGACACATTCGTCGCAGATGAAAACCGTAGGCCCCGCGATCAGCTTGCGCACTTCGTGCTGCGACTTGCCGCAGAAGCTGCAGTAAAGGGTGCTTTTCGCGTCAGATCCGCTCAATTTCGTCATTTTCCGTCTTTAGCCTCCAACCGAGGCGACTCGCTCACTCTAGCCCGTCAAGGACCGGTTTTGCAATCCTACCGCCAAATGCTTGACGGAGACTGAAGGCCCCGGTCCCGCTTCAGGACGTTACGCCTCCGCCGGCTTGTCGGCGTCGGGGCGGGTTTCGAAGACCTTGTCGACGAGGCCGAATGCCAGCGCTTCGTCGGCTTCGAGGAAAGTGTCGCGGTCCATCGCCTTCTCGATATCGTCGAGCGACTTGCCGGTGTACTTCACGTAGAGATCGTTCAGGCGGCGGCGCATGCGCAGGATTTCGCGGGCCTGAATCTCGATGTCGCTGGCCATGCCCTGCGCGCCGCCCGAGGGCTGGTGGACCATGATGCGCGCATTCGGCAGCGCGATGCGCATGCCCGGTTCGCCGGCGGCGAGCAGGAAGCTGCCCATCGAGGCGGCCTGGCCGATGCACACGGTCGAGACGCGCGGCTTGATGTACTGCATGGTGTCGTGGATCGCCATGCCGGCCGTCACCACGCCGCCCGGCGAGTTGATGTACATCGAGATGTCCTTGGTCGGGTTCTCCGATTCCAGGAACAGCAGCTGCGCGACGATGAGCGAGGCCATGTGGTCTTCCACCTGGCCGGTGATGAACACGATGCGCTCACGCAGCAGGCGCGAATAGATGTCGAACGAACGTTCGCCGCGGCTGGTCTGCTCGACGACCATCGGCACGAGTGCGCCCGTCACGGGATCGGTGGTGAACTTTCCTTGGGCGTTCGAAGCGCCGAACAGGTCGAGCATGGGAGTCCTCTTTGCGATTTTGCCCCGCCTATGTCGCGTGGCAATGCGCGATGTTCAAGGGGGTTAACCTATCAGGCGTGAATGGACGGGGGAGAAGCCGCTGGAGGCGCCGCCCGGGGTGCATAAGGTGGCTGGGTTTACACGGTTTACACGGTCCAGGGGGAGAAGGTTTCACCTTGGAGCCTAAAAGTGTCACCTTGCCGGGGTAAGACGACACTTTTCGCGCGTGATGTGTCACCTTGTGAGGCTGAGGTGTAACCTTGCGGTGTAACCTTGTGCGGTGTGGGGCGATCGGATGGGGCATCGGCGCAATCTACCGGTGCCGACCGCGTGTAGGAAAGCCGGCCTTCGGCAAGCGCCCCGTTGCGGTCATTAATAAGCCAGCTAAAATATCGACCTGTCGGAAAAACATGAGGCGATATTGGGTGGAATTTTCTTCCAGATGACACACGAGCGCGCGCGGTTTTGGCTAACCGTAATTGGAATCATACCGCCAATCATATCATTTAACTTACCTATATTAACGTTTCTGTTTGCGCCCGAATACACTCCGCTCAGCGTTCTGGCGTTACTCGTAAGCATGCCATTGATGCTGCTTGGGCAAGCAGCGTTTACTATCACAAGGCTCTTTTGGAACTGCGGTGAGTGCGGCAAGCGTTATTTTTCGTTGTTTATGCCTTACTGGCCTTTCGACAGGGACTGCCAGAACTGTCATTTGCCTAATTGAGACTGTATTGTCCGCTAGCCACCCAAACCCACCGTCACCCTGAACTTGTTTCAGGGTCCATCAGGCCGATAGCTAAGGTTTGTGATTAACAAACCGAGACGGCGATTTGCGGCACTACGCTTCAGCACAAACCGCCCGATGGATCCTGAAACGAGTTCAGGATGACGTAGCCCCTCGGGACAGGTCTAACTTCCCACCCCGTGCCGTCATCCCCTCCCCCGCATCAAAAAAGCCACAATGGGCGCTGGCACCGCCCCCCCGCTTCCGCCATCGTGCTGCGCTCCACCCCGCCGGGAGCCTTTTCCGTGAACCGCCCTTCCATCCTCACCCTCGGCCTGCTCGCCGCCTTTCCGCATCCCGCCGCCGCACAGGAGACACCGGAAACCTACCTCAAGCGGATCGAGGCGATCGACGACAGCGGCCCGGCAATCCACGCCGTCGTGGCCGTGGCCCCGCCGGAATCGCTGGCCATCAAGGGCAAAGGCCCGCTCGCCGGGCGCGCGGTGCTGATCAAGGACAACATCGAGACGCGCGACATGCCCACCACGGCGGGCAGCCTCGCGCTGAAGGATAACGCCACGGGCCGCGACGCCCCGCTGGTGGCAAAGCTGCGCGGCGCGGGCGCGGTGATCCTGGGCAAGACCAACCTCTCCGAATGGGCCAACTTCCGGGGCGATCACTCGTCGAGCGGCTGGAGCGCGGTCGGCAGGCAGACGAGGAACCCTTACGCGCTCGATCGCAGCCCTTGCGGCTCGTCCTCGGGCAGCG
Source organism: Novosphingobium sp. FG90 (assembly GCF_057808725.1). Classification (NCBI taxonomy): domain Bacteria; kingdom Pseudomonadati; phylum Pseudomonadota; class Alphaproteobacteria; order Sphingomonadales; family Sphingomonadaceae; genus Novosphingobium; species Novosphingobium sp. FG90. The sequence continues at coordinate 85,182 of NZ_JBMDIO010000004.1, read as the reverse complement.
GCGCGGCGGTGGCGGCGGGGATGGCCTGGGCGGCGATCGGTACGGAGACCGACGGCTCGATCACCTGCCCGGCCTCGGTGATGGGCCTCGTGGGGTTCAAGCCCACGGTCGGCCTCGTCAGCCGCACCCATATCGTGCCGATCAGCTCTAGCCAGGATACCGCCGGGCCGATGGCCTGGACAGTCGCCGACGCCGCGCTGCTGCTCAATGCGATTGCTGGCAGTGACCCCGCCGACCCGGCCACGGCCGAGGCGAACCGACACAAGCCCGATTTCACGGTGGGCCTCGGCAAAGTCAGCCTCAAGGCCGTGCGCGTCGGCGTGCTGCGTCGTCAGGTGGGCACAATGCCCGCGCTCACCGCCCTGTTCGAGACCGCGCTCGACGACATGAAGCGCAATGGCGCGCAAGTCGTCGAGATCGACTTCCAGCCCGATGCGCAACTGGGCAAGGCCGAATTCACGGTCATGCTCCACGAATTCCGCGAGGGCGTGAATGCCTATCTGGCCGGAACGCCCGCCACGATCCCGGCGCGCGACCTCACCGGGCTGATCGCCTTCAACAAGGCCCACGCCGCCGAGGAACTGCGCTGGTACGGGCAGGAGACGTTCGAGAAGGCCCTCGCCGCCACCGATGACGCCGCTTACGCCAAGGCCCGCGATGACGCGCGGCGCCTCGCCGGGGCCGAGGGGATCGACGCCCTGCTCAGGAAGTACGACGTCGATGTGCTCGTCGCGCCGACGACCAGCCCGGCCTGGCCGATCGACCCTGTGCTGGGCGACAACTTCGTCGACGTCGGCGCCGGATCGCTGGCGGCGATCGCGGGCTATCCGCACCTCTCGGTGCCGATGGGCACGGTCGAGGGGTTACCGGTGGGGATTTCGTTCATGGCCGGGAAATGGGACGATGCCAAAGTGCTGCGGATCGGCGCCGCCTACGAACGGTCGCGCAGCGCGAAACTGACCGCTCCGGCCTTACGCAACTGGGCGCAATAGGACGAAAACGGGACGATCGGGACGCGCGCCGCGACGATAGTGACTGGCGGGCGCCCCAATCTTGAGCCATCGTGCCAGTTCCCGCATCGCAGGAGACCCTGTGTACCGATCGACGTTGCTAGCCGTAAGTGCAATCGTTTCCATGGCGCCTGTCGCCGCCTTCGCCGACACCCCTCGCGAACTGCTGACGACCGCTGCGTTCCAGACCGCGACCAAACCGCAGGCGCTCAAGTTGGTGGCGCAGGCGATCACGGCGTCGGAGAAGATCCTCGCCGCCCGCCCCGGCGATCACGAGGCCACGCTGCAACGGGCCATCGCCATAGGTTATCGCGGCAAGCTGACGCGCAGCCGGAGCGACGTGCGCGCCTCGCTCGACATATTCCAAAAGCTGGCGACGCAGAACCCGCGCGATGCCGAGGCACAGATGGTGATCGCGGGATGGCACCTTGGAGCGGTGGACGAACTCGGCGGGTTCCTTGCGCGCACGGCGCTGGGCGCGCGGGCCTCGGCCGGAGAAACCGCGCTTGCGAAGGCGGTGGCGCTCGGCGGCGACCGGGCGTTCTACCCCGGCCTCGCCGCGCTGCTGCAGATCCGCAACGACCCCAGCGACATCGCGCAGGCAAGGCGCTGGGCCGAAGCCGCCGCGACCGGACAGGCGGCGACTCCGCTCGACGCCCTGATGAAGCGCGCGGCGCTCTCCGTGCTGCCCTCGCTGCGGGCGAACAACGGCAAGGCGGCGGCGGAACTGGCGCGCAAGCTGGTGCCGTTCGGGAAGATCGGGGACTGATGACGGCCCGAGGTCGCGGTCGGGCTTCGACAAGCTCAGCCTGAGCGGGGTTGAGGTTCGCCCCGCGTTTCGCTCGCGCTTATTTGCCCTCGATTCCGCTCAGCCTGAGCTTGCCGAAGGCCCCTCGTCCGAACACAAAAAGGCCCGGCGCATCGCTGCACCGGGCCTTTTCGCTATCGGTCGAACCGCAAAGGAAGGATCAGTCCTCCTTGGCAGCGGCCTTCTTCTTGGCAGGCGCCTTCTTGGCGGGCTTCGCTTCGTCGGCCGGAGCCTCTTCAGTGGCCTCGTCCTTCTTGGCGGCGGCCTTCTTGGCGGGAGCCTTCTTCGGCTTTTCCTCGGCGGCAGCTTCGTCGGCTGCGGCTTCGTCCTTCTTGGCAGCCTTCTTGGCCGGAGCCTTCTTCGGCTTCGCCTCGGCAGCGGGCTTCTCGCCGTCGGCGTCGGCTTCGATCGCGGCCTGCAGTTCGTCGCGGGTCACTTCGCGCTCGGTGACTTCGGCCTTCTCGATGAGGAAGTCGACGACCTTGTCCTCATAGAGCGGGGCGCGCAGCTGGGCGGCCATCATCGGATCCTGCTGCACGTACTGGACGAAGCGCTGGCGGTCTTCCGGGCGGTACTGCGACGCGGCCTGCGAGACCAGCATCGACATTTCCTGCTGGGTCACTTCGACACCGTTGGCCTGGCCGATTTCCGACAGGAGAAGGCCCAGACGCACGCGGCGCTCGGCGATCTTGCGGTAGTCGTCCTTCTCGGCCTCGATCTCTTCGAGAGCGGCAGCCGGGTCTTCCTCGTTCTGCGCTTCCTGGATCAGCTGCTGCCAGATCTGCGAGAATTCGGCTTCCACCATGGTCGGCGGCACGTCGAAGTCATGGCCGGCGGCCAGCTGGTCGAGCAGCGAGCGCTTCATGGCGGTGCGGGTCAGGCCGGCAGTTTCCTGCTCCAGCTGGCCGCGCAGCAGGCCCTGCAGCTGCTCCAGGCTCTCAAGGCCCAGTTCCTTGGCGAAGTCGTCGTCGAGCTTCGATTCGGCGGGAGCCTTCACTTCGTGGACGACGATGTCGAAGGTGGTTTCCTTGCCGGCGAGGTTCTCGGCCGGGTAGTCCTCGGGGAAGGTCACGGTGATGGTGCGCTCGTCACCGGCCTTGGCGCCGCCCAGCTGCTCTTCGAAGCCGGGGATGAAGCGACCCGAACCGATCACCAGCGGAGCCTTCTCGGCCTTGCCGCCTTCGAACTCGACGCCGTCGAGCTTGCCGGTGAAGTCGATGATCAGCTGGTCGCCGTCAGCGGCCGCGCCGTCCTTGGTCTCGAAGCGCTGCTGCTGCTTGGCGATGTTCTCGACCGCTTCGGTGACGGCTTCGTCCGAGACGGGCACGGTCAGCTTGTCGAGCTTCAGGCCGTCGAGCGAGGGCGCGGCGATGGTGGGCAGGATTTCGAGGCTGACGGTCAGTTCGGCGTCCTTGCCCTCTTCGTAGCCGTCGGTCAGCTTGACGTCGGGGTTCATGGCGGGGCGCAGGGCGTTGTCGGCCACCAGCTTGTCCATGGCTTCACGGATCGAGGTGTTCAGCGCTTCCTGGTGGATCGCCGGGCCGTGCAGCTTCTTGACGAGGTTCGCGGGAACCTTGCCGGCGCGGAAGCCGGGCATCTTCACCTGCGGGGCGATCTTCTTGACCTCACCCTCGACCTTCGAGGTGATCGTGGCGGCGGGGATGGTGACCGTGTAGGCGCGCTTCAGGCCCTCGTTGGTCGTCTCGACAATCTGCATTTCGATGCCTTCCTGTGCAATCCAAAGGGCCTCTCGGCCAGCATTACCTTGGCCTACCCTCGCACAGGTGACGGATTGGTGCGGGCGAAGGGACTCGAACCCCCACATCTTTCGATACTGGTACCTAAAACCAGCGCGTCTACCAATTCCGCCACGCCCGCATGAGTGTAGCCTGAAACTCAAGGGACGGGCCATTAATGGCAGCCGGAGAAAAGGGCAAGTGCGACGAGTCGCTATGCTGTCACGGAACGGATCGTGCCTGCGCTGGGTTATGTGTGCGAGGGGGCGAGAGGAGCGAGATCAACATGGCCACCCAGCCACCCGTCTACAGCCCCGGCGACACGCCTGCGGAAATCCCGACGCCCGGAAATGACCCGGGTGTGCCCGGCGGTCCGGACGAGACGCCGCCGCAGGGTCCGGACTTCGATCAGCCCGATGAGGCGCCGGTGGAACTGCCGCCGCCGGATTGAGCCTCATTTCGTCATTGCGAGCGAAGCGAACCAATCCAGGGCAGTGTTTTGCCGCCCTGGTTTGGTTCGCTTCGGTCGCAATGACGAGAGGTTGGGAGCGAGGAGGGAAAAGCGGGAACGGGGAAGGATACCCCAACCCCGCTCGCCCTGAGCTTGTCGAAGGGCCGCGCGCTGTCCTGTCCGCCTACTTCCACCCCGCCAGCCGCGCGAGCATCGCCACGGTCGAACCCTCACCCACCGGCTTCGCCACCGCGCGATAGTCCGGCCCGGCCGCACAGGCGAGGCAGTACGCCTGCACGCCCTGCGCGCCCAGCACACCGTCGAGCCGCGCCACCGCCTGCGCCATCTGCAGCCGCTGACGCTGCGCCACCAGCCCGGCGAAGTCGTAAGCCGCCGCCTGTTCCTGCGAACCGGACGTCATGCTCTGCACGAAGGCGCTGAACGAATCCTCCGGTTCCTCCAAATAGACCGCCTGCCACTTGCCGTTGCCCACGCCGCCCAGCTTCGCCGCATAGGCGAGCGCGTCATCCAGCCCGCCCATCTGGTCGACGAGACCGAGCCGCTGCCCGTCCGCACCCGGCCACACGCGGCCCTGAGCGATCACGTCGACCTGCTGCGGCGTCTTGCCGCGCGCCTTGCCGACGATGCCGAGGAACTTGCCGTAGATGCTCTCGACCGAGCCCTGCAGCATCGCCTCCACCTCCGGCGTGAAGCCGCCGAGAATGTCCGGCTGCCCGGCCAGCGGCGTGGAACGCACCCCGTCGCTGGTCACGCCGAAGTCCGCCAGCGTCTTCTCGAAGCTGGGCACGAAGGCGAAGACGCCGATCGAGCCGGTGATCGTCGCGGGTTCCGCGAACACGCGCTGGCCGGGCGTCGAGACCCAGTACCCGCCGCTCGCCGCCATCGTGCCCATCGACACCACGACCGGGATCTTGGCATCGCGCCAGCGCTGGATCGCGCGGCGGATACGCTCCGACGCCATGACCGAGCCTCCCGGCGAATCGATCCGCACGACCAGCGCCTTCATGCCTTCTTCGCGGTTCTCGTCGAGCAGCGCGGCGATGCGGTCGCCGCCCGCCGTGCCGGGACCGGCATCACCGTCGACGATCTCTCCGGCGATGGTGACGACGCCGATCTTGGCGCCCTCCCCCTTCACCGGGTTCGCCGCCAGCCAGGTCGCCAGCCCGGTATGCGCGTAGTCCGGCGCGTCCTTGTCCGAATGGCCGATCGTGGTTTCGCCCACCAGTTTCTCGACGCGGGCCTCGAACTCGGTCTGGTCGCCGATGCGGTCGATCAGGCCCGCCGCCTTCGCGGCCTCGGCCATGTCGTTGCCGTGGGCCTTGTTCCAGCCGACCGGGTCCGCGACCATGCGATCGAGCTGCGCTTTGGGCCGCACCTTCGCGATCTCGGCGCGCAGGGCGTTCCACTGCGAATCGAGGATCAGCTTGAAGTCCTCGCGCGCCTCGGGCGAGAGATCGGTGCGCATGTAGGGCTCGACCGCCGACTTGTAGGTGCCGACGCGGTAGACATGCGCGTTGACTCCGTACTTGTCGAAAAGACCCTTGTAGAACTGCAGGTTGCCGCCCGGTCCCGCCACGAAGGCGCCGCCCATCGGATCGACCCAGGCCTCGCTGGCGTGGGCCGCCAACTGCACACCGTCGTCGGCATAGAGATTGGCAAACGTCAGCACCGGCTTGCCCGCCTTGCGCACTTCGTCGATGGCCGCGCCGATATCGTGCAGGTGGACGTAGCGCCCGCCCATGAAGCGCGAGAGATCGAGGACGACTGCCTTAATCCGCTTGTCGCTCGCCGCCAGCCGCAGCGCGCGCTCGACGTCGCGGGCCTGGAATTCGTGGACCTGCTCGCCCCCGGAAGTCAGCAGCTGGAGCGGATCGACCTTGCTCTTTTCCTCGACCACGGTGCCGTCGAGTTCGAGCAGCAACGCCCCGTTCTCCACCTTGCCGCCGACCGGCCGCGCCGAGAGCGCGGCGTAGATCACTCCGAAGAAAGCCAGCAGGAACAGCAGCGCCAGCGCGTCCTTCACGGCGACCAGCAACTTCCAGACCTTGCGCGCGAATCTCATGTATCGACCTGCCTTTCGCATACAGCCTTACCTGCTGCAGTGCGGGATAGGAAAGAGGCGGGCACCAAAGCGGTTCCATTCCTTTTCCCGGCGGGGGAGGAATGACCGGATCGCCCTTGCCCAGCCCCGCCCTCCCGCCTATGGCGTGGTCTTTAATGACACCTCCAGAATACACCTATCCGGCAGGCGCCCTCGCCTTTCCGCATCGCGGCCTCACGGGCATCGCAGGGCTAGCCCCGCACCAGATCTGGTTCCTGCTCGACGAGGCGGAACAGTGGGTCGAGATGAACCGGGGCGCGCAGAAGCGGGTCGAGCTGCTCTCCGGCCTCACCATCATCAACGCCTTCTTCGAGAACTCGACGCGCACGCTTCTGAGCTTCGAGATCGCGGGCAAGCGCCTCGGCGCCGACGTGGTGAACATGGCCGTCGCCACCTCCAGCGTGAAGAAGGGCGAGACCCTGATCGACACGGCGATGACGCTCAACGCCATGCGCGCCGACGCCATCGTCATCCGCCATGCCTCCTCGGGCGCAGTGCAGCTGATCGCCGACAAGGTGGACTGCCCGGTGCTCAACGCCGGTGACGGGCAGCACGAACACCCGACGCAGGCGCTGCTCGATGCGCTGACGATCCGGCAGGCCAAGCGCGCCTTCAACGGCCTGCGGGTGACGATCTGCGGCGATATCCTGCACAGTCGCGTGGCGCGTTCGAACATCCTGTGCCTCGCCTCGCTAGGCGCCGACGTGCGGGTCTGCGCGCCGCCCGCGCTGATGCCCGCCGACATCGAGCAGATGGGCGTGACGGTGTTCCACGACTTCGACGCAGCGCTGAAAGGCGCGGACGTGGTCATGATGCTGCGGCTGCAGATGGAGCGCATGGAAGGCCAGTTCATCCCCTCCCCGCGCGAATACCGCCACCTCTACGGGCTGACGCTCGACCGGCTGGAACTGGCCGAATCGAACGCGCTGGTCATGCACCCGGGTCCGATGAACCGCGGCGTCGAGATCGACAGCAACGTCGCCGACCATGTGGAGCGCTCGATGATCACCACGCAGGTGGAAATGGGCGTGGCGATCCGCATGGCCTGCCTCGATGCCCTCACCCGAAAAGGCCGCAAGATGGAGGGCTGGGCATGAGCCTTCACGCACCCCTTACCGTCACCAATGGCCGCGTGCTGCTGGCCGACGGCTCGATCCAGACCGGCGCGGTGCGCTGCGAAGGCGGGTTCATCACCGCGATCGGCGCCGACGTCGCCCCGCAGGACGGCGACACCGTGCATGACGCGCGCGGCCAGATCGTCGCGCCGGGTCTCGTCGACATCGGCGTCTTCGCGATCGACAAGCCCGCGTTCCACTTCGGCGGGATCACCCGCGCCGCGCTGATGCCCGACCAGAACCCGCCGCTCGACGTCTCGGCGCGGGTGCGCTTCGCGGCGCAGTCGGGCAAGCCGGACTTCTGGGTCCACCCGCTCGCCGCCGCGACGCAGGGGCTGGAGGGCAAGGCGCTCGCCGAGATCGCGATGATGCGCGATGCCGGTGCGCGCGCGGTCTGCACCGGGCGACGCTGGATCGGCGATTCGGGCACGATGCTGCGCTTGCTGCAGTACACCGGGATGCTGGGCATGGTCGTCATCGCCCATGCCGAGGACGCCGGGATCGTCGGCAATGCCGTCGCCACGGCGGGCGAGATGGCGACCCGTCTGGGCCTCCCCAGCGCGCCTGCGCAGGCGGAAGCGCTCGCCATCGCCCGTGACATTGCACTGGCCGAGATGGCTAGTGCCGCGATCCACTTCCGCAACGTGACGACCGCTGCGGGTCTGGAACTGGTGCGCGCGGCCAAGGCACGTGGGCTGAAGGTGACAGCGGGTGTCAGCCCGGCCTACTTCATGCTCTCCGACCTTGCGATCGGGGCGTTCCGCACCTTCACCCACCTCTCGCCCGCGCTGCGCTGCGAGGCGGACCGCCGCGCCGTCGTCGCCGCAATCGCCGACGGCACCATCGACTTGATCGCCTCGGGCCACGATCCGCGCGGACCGGAGGACAAGCGCCTGCCGTTCAGCGATTCGGCCCCCGGCATGGCGGGCGCGGAGACGCTGCTGCCGCTGACGATGAGCCTCGTGCGCGACGGCGTGATCGACATGGCCCGCGCCTTCGAACTGATCGCAGGCAATCCGGCGAAGCTGCTGGGTGTGAATGCAGGTGCGCTGGCAGTCGGTGCAGAGGCGGACATCGCGGTGCTCGATCCCGAGCGGCCGTGGATCGTCAATTCGGACAAGATGGCCGCCGCTGCGGGCAACACCCCGTTCGACCGCCAGCCGGTGCAGGGCCGCGTCCTCGCACTGTTCAAGGGCGGCGTCGCGGTGCGAATGAAGAAGACCGGCGGGTAAACCACCCCCTCCTTTCGTCATTGCGAGCGTAGCGAAGCAATCCAGGGCGGCGTCCGACAGACCTGGATTGCTTCGCTACGCTCGCAATGACGAAGTGAAGAGTACAAGAAAAGACCCTTCCGTCCCGCAGGACGAAAGGGCCGTGCAAAGGTTCACATGGAACTTTTGAAACTTCAGCGGCTCGCCAGCATCGGCCTGCCGCGCGCAGCGACCGCGCCCGGCAGCGAGCGACCGTCCTCATAGGCGAGGCATTCGCCGCCCCGTCCCTTGACCGTCGAGCACATCGACTGCGCCACGCCGCGCGCGAAGCCTTCGGCCGCGACGCGATAGTAGCGACGCCCATTGACGTCAGCCTCGGTGATCCGCAGCGCATGGCCGCGCAGCGAGGGATCGCGCTTCTGGAAGATCGCCCAGGCGCGCTTGGCGCCGTCCATCGTGCTGAACGAACCGAGTTGCACCAGATGGCTCCCGGTCTGAGGCACGGGAGCGGCCTTTACCGCCGCCTTCTTCACCTGCGGCTTCTGCATACGCGCGAGGCTGCCGTCGAACGCACGCTCGATAGAGCGACGCGGTGCTTCGTCCGCCACCGCCATCGCCGGCGCGGGCGCCTCGGCGAAGACCGGAGCAGGCGCGGCCTCATCAGTGGCGGGGAGTTCCGCAACCGGCTCGGCCGCCGCCATCATCACGCGCGGGGTATGATCGACACCGTTCAGCGCCAGCGCCGTCGGCTGGCCCGGATCGAGGCGCAGCGGTGTGCCCAGCAGACCGGCGACGCGCGCGCGGCCCTGGTCGGGGCTCGCCTTCGCGCCCCAGTCCTGCAGGCGCGCTTCGAGTTCATCGCCCGAGACATCCTGCGACGCGATCACCCGCGCCTCGGCCCAGCGGCCGTCGAGGGCATAAGCATAGGCAAGGTTCTGGCGCGTCTTGGCGTTGTTCTCGCCGCCGCGCACGGCCTGCGAAAGCACTTCGACGCCCTGCGCAGGCTGGCCCGCCAGCGCCACGGCGAGGCCGTAGTCGCTCGCCGGGAGCTTGTCGGCAAAGCGCTGCAGAACGTCGAGCGCCTCGGCCTTGCGGCCCGAACCAATGTAGGCAAGCGCGAGGCTAAGCCCCGTGCGCGGGCTGCGGTCGCCCAGCGCCAGCGCGTCCTCGAAGGTCGTGGCAGCCGAATTGAAGCGACCCGCGGCAAGGTAGCCTTGCGCCAATGCCGAGCGAGCGCCCATGTCGCGCGGCGACTTGGCGACGCGCGCCTCGATTTTCGAGAGCGCCCCGTCGTTGACGCCTTCCCCGACCCCGACAAGCTGCCCCTCGGCCACGCGCGTATCACCCGCGCTGGCGACACCATGGCCCCCACCCGCGCAGCCCGCGAGCAGCGCCGCGACCATGGCCGAGCACAAGGTGAAGCCTGCGTTACGTGCGCTGTTGCTGTGACGGTTCTTCATTGCATCTACCCCAAATCAGGCCGGAACGCGGCGGCCGAAGCCGCCCACCGGACGCAGCACGCCTCCCTGCACCGGCTGTCCGACAGCGGGCGCGGCAAAGATCGTGCGGCGGAAATTCTTTTCGAGACGGTCGGCGACATAGGCCCACAAGGCGGCCATCTCGGCGGCGGAGCGACCGTTCGGGTCGATCTCCATGACGGTGCGGCCGTCGATCATCGAGGCCGCGAAATCGGTGCGCTGATGCACGGTGACCGGCGCCACGGTGCCGTGCTGCGAGAGCGCGACGGCGGCCTCGGCGGTGATGCGCGCCTTGGGCGTGGCGCCGTTGACCACGAAGACCAGCGGTTTGCCCGACCGCTCGCACAAGTCGACGGTGGCGCCCACCGCGCGCAAGTCGTGCGGGCTTGGACGGGTCGGGATGACGATGAGTTCGGCGACGGCGATGACGCTCTGGATCGCCAACGTGATGGCGGGCGGCGTATCGATCACCGCCAGCTTGAAGCCCTGCTGGCGCAGCACCTGAAGGTCCGCCGCAAGCCGTGCAACGGTAGTCTGTGCGAACGCGGGCGTCTGCGCCTCACGCTCGTTCCACCAGTCGGAAAGCGAGCCCTGCGGGTCGATGTCGATCAGCACGACCGGCCCGGCACCGGCGCGCTCGGCCTGTACGGCGAGGTGGCCGGACAGCGTCGTCTTGCCCGATCCGCCCTTCTGCGATGCCAAAGCCAAAACGCGCAAAACCGATTCCCCTGTACGGCGGGCGCCGTGCCCTGCGACAGGGGAGTGCCAGATCGTTCCTAATTTACGGTTAATTGCTTAGATCGGCTCAAGCGGGCATTCACCGCGCCAGGCGTGACGATTCAGAGTGCACCCCACGTTAACGCTTTTCGCTTACCTCGATCCGTGGTTCATGCGGATATTGAACCTTCCACGGGGCAGCACCGGAATACCGACGACGTGAGCAAGATTCTCCCGATACTCACTGCCGCCACGGTGGCGCTCGCGGCACCTGCGTGGAGCGCGAGCCAAGCCGCCGAGGTGGCCGGAACCAGCGTCAAGGACGGCGTCGATGCTTGGTCCAGCGGCAATTACGACGACGCCGTGCGCATCTGGCAGCCGCTCGCCAATCAGGGCGATCCCGATGCGCAGTTCAACCTCGCGCAGGCCTACAAGCTCGGCCGGGGCGAACCGCTTGACCTGACCCGTGCCGAAGACCTCTACGGCAAGGCCGCCGCCAAGGGCCATGTGCAGGCTGCCGACGCCTACGGCCTGCTGCTGTTCCAGCGCGGTGAACGCCAGCGCGCCCTGCCTTATATCCAGAATTCGGCCGCGCGCGGCGATCCGCGCGCGCAATACATCCTCGGCGTTGCGCACTTCAACGGCGACCTGGTGCCCAAGGACTGGGTGCGCGCCTATGCGCTGGCCAGTCTCGCGCAGGCCGCCGGGCTCCCGCAAGCCAAGAGCGCGCTGGAGCAGATGGACCGCAACATTCCGTTGGCCGATCGCCAGAAGAGCGTGGTCCTCGCCCAGAAGATCGCCGCCGAAACGCAGGCCAATCGCCAGCGTCAGAGCGCCTCGGCCGAACTCGGCACCCGCCTCGCCACGGCAGAGCCGGTCCGCGCGCCCGAAGTGATCGAGGCGAAGCGCGCCGTCACCGAAGCCGCCCACGCCGCCGGGACGAGCGAGACCCTGCCCCGCAGCGCCGCTCCTGCACCCGTCAAGGCCACACCAAAGCCGCAACCAGCTCCGACACCAAAGCTAGCAGCACCAAAACCGGCCGCTTCCGGCCCGTGGCGGGTCCAGCTCGGCGCCTTCGGCGTTCTCGGCAATGCCGAGGCGCTATGGGGCAAGATCAAGGGCCGCCCCGAACTCGCCGGTCATCCGCGGGCACTGGTGCCCGCAGGACGGCTGACGAAGCTGCAGGCTACCGGCTTTGCCTCGAAGGCCGAGGCCGACGCCGCCTGCGCCCGCCTGACCGCCGGTGGCTTCGGGTGTCTGGCGAGCAGGGACTGACCCTCTCCGACCTCAGCGAAGAGGATGCCCCCGCTGCCGTCCCGGCGCGGCTGGAAACGCTCGACCTGATCCGCGGCATCGCCGTGCTCGGCATCCTCGCGATCAACATCGCCGGGTTCGCCGGGCCGATGATCGGCACGACGACGCCCACCCTGCTCCATCCCGTCAGCGCGCTCGACGAGGCCGCATGGGCGTTCAGCTTCCTGTTCTTCGAGGGCAAGATGCGGGCGCTGTTCACCCTGCTGTTCGGCGCCGGGCTGGTGCTGTTCCACGAACGCGCCGAAGCCGCCGGGCGCGACGGCGACCAGATCCAGCTGCGACGGCTCGGCTGGCTGCTGCTGCTGGGTATCGCGCATTACCTGTTGCTGTGGTGGGGCGACATCCTGTTCCTCTACGCCGCCTGCGGCATCGCGGCGCTGCTGATGCGCCCGCTCAGCGACCGGATGCTGCTGTGGATCGCCCTGGCCCTGTACTACGCCTGGCACATCTGGGGCATGTTCGACGCCGCGACCGCCATCGATGCCGAACATGCGGTGCGCGATCATGTCGCCACGGCGGAACAACTGCGCCTGCTCGCGGCCCGGCTCGAACCGATGTACGACTGGGCGATGCAGGAAATGCGCGAGGCCCGGCTCGGCTGGCTGGACCTGCTGCGCGTCAAGCTGGTCGAGCGGCCGTTCTGGCAGATCCAGATGATCTCCGGCTCGTTTTCCGAGACGCTGCCGCTGATGCTGATCGGCATGGTGCTCTATCGCGGCGGCTTCTTCGATGGAGGGCTGCGCCGCAAGCGCCTGATCGAAGTTTCGCTCGCCTGCACGTTCGCGGGGATGGCCCTGACGGTGATGTTCCTCGGCTGGGCCTGGCCGCGCCATTTCCCTGCCGTCGCGATGCAGGCCGCGCTCGTCTGGGGCCTCGCCATGCCGCACGTGCTGGGCGGCGTCGGCTATGCCGGGCTCCTCGTCCTCGCCGCGCCGCGAATCGCTCCGACCTGGCTCGGCCGCCGCCTGATCGCCGCCGGGCGCATGGCGTTCAGCAACTATATCGCCACCAGCCTCGTCATGACTTTCGTATTCTACGGCTGGGGTCTCGGGCTCTACGGTCAGGTTCCGCCTTCGCGGCAATGGCTCTTCGTGCTTGGCGGCTGGGCAATGATGCTGGCGTGGAGCCCCGTTTGGCTGCAGCATTTCCGCCGTGGGCCGCTGGAGTGGCTCTGGCGGTCGCTCGTGGAGCACCGCCCGCTGAACAATCGCATAGCCTGACGCATTTTCGCTATTGCGATCTATTCGCACTCGCATATATTGAGCGAAGAACACAAGGATTCGCTCATGTACGTGTGCATCTGCAATGCCATCCGAGAGACCGAACTTCGCTGCGCAGCCCGCCGTGTGCGCGGCAATGCCGAAGCGATCTACGGCTCGATCGGCCGCACCCCGCAGTGCCGTCAGTGCCTGGACGAAGCCGAAGACATCATCGCCGACGAACTTTCGTCCGCCGGAATGGGAATAGCTGCCGCCGCATAACTCATGACCTGACTTGCCCGACTCGACATTGCCGGATATAGGCCGCGGCTCCAGCATAGGAGTTTCCGCGCGATGAAGGGCGACCTCAAGGTTATCGAGTTTCTGAACAAGGCGCTGTTCAACGAGCTCACCGCAATCAACCAGTACTGGCTGCATTACCGCATGCTGGACAACTGGGGCATCAAGAAGCTTGCCGAGTACGAGCGTCACGAATCGATCGACGAAATGAAGCACGCCGACGTGCTGGCCGATCGCATCCTCTATCTCGACGGCCTCCCCAACTTTCAGAACCTGGGCAAGCTGCGCGTCGGCGAAACGGTCGAGGAAATCCTGAAGGCCGACCTCGCGCTCGAATACGACGCGATCCCGATGCTCAAGGAAGCCATCGCCCATTGCGAGAGCGTGCGCGACTTCGTCAGCCGCGAGATCTTCGCCCGCATCCTCGAGAGCGAGGAAGAGCACGTCGACTTCCTCGAGAAGCAGTTCGATATGATCGCCCGCATGGGCATCCAGAACTACTGCCAGCTGCAGAGCAAGCCGGCGGGCGAATCGGAATCCTGATCAGAGGGGCGGTGTCTGAAAGACCTGCCCCACCACTTCGTCATTGCGAGCGAAGCGAAGCAACCCAGGGCGGCGTAATGCTGCCCTGGGTTGCTTCGCTTCGCTCGCAATGACGGACCACCGTGCTTCCAACGGGAACCGCCGCCGCTGCCGTCGTTTATCGGATGGCAGCGGCGGTTTTGCGTTGTAAGGGATGGTAATGGGATCTGACGAAAAGCGTGGTTTACAGACCGAGGATGTCGGCTTCGCCGTCCTCGTAGTGCTTATTTCCCTGGCCGGGGCCTATCTGCTTGCCCCCTATTTCGGCGCTGTCCTGTGGGGCGTGGTCGCCGCGATCATGTTCCAGCCGATGACCGCGAAGCTCGCCGACCGGCTGAACGGGCGCAAGAACCTTGCCGCCTCGATCGTTCTGTTCGGCCTGATCGCACTGTTCGTGGTGCCGACGATCCTGCTCGGCATCAGCATCGTCAACGAGGCGACGGTGCTCTACCAGAAGATCACCACCGGGCAGATCGACTTCGGCCGCATCGTCCAGCAGGTGCAGAGCGCACTGCCGCACCGCGTGCGCAATCTCGTCGCCGAATATGGCCTTAACGATTTCGAGACGATCCGCCGCCAGTTCGGCTCCAGCATCACCAGCGGGTTGCAGACCGTCGCAGGCCGCGTGCTCTCGGTCGGCCAGGGCGCGCTGAGCTTCGTCGCGGCGCTGGGCGTGATGCTCTACCTCAGCTACTTCCTGCTGCGCGATGGCGACCGTTACGGCGAGATGGTGCGCACCAGCATGCCGCTCCACGCCGACACGCGCGATGCGCTGATCCAGAACTTCCTGCTGGTCGTGCGCGCGACGATGCGCGGGACCGTGGTCGTCGCGGTGGTGCAAGGGCTGCTCGGCGGGCTGCTGTTCTCGGTGCTGGGCATCGAGGGCGCGGTGATCTGGGGCGTGCTGATGGGCTTCTTCTCGCTGCTGCCCGCCGTCGGCACCGGGATCATCTGGGTGCCCGCCGCGATCTACCTGTTCGCTTCCGGAAACACCGTAAACGGCGGGATCGTGGTGTTCTGCGGCGTGTTCATCATCGGCATGGTCGATAACGTGCTGCGCCCCATACTCGTCGGCCGAGACACCCGCCTGCCCGATTTCGTGGTACTGATCGCGACACTGTCAGGGCTGGAACTGTTCGGCCTCAACGGCTTCATCATCGGCCCGGTGATCGCCGCGCTGTTCATCGCGGTGTGGAACCAGCACCGCGACCGGCGCGAGGCCAAGACGGCCGTGGCGGAAGGCTCGCCAATCCCGGTGCAGACCGAGGCTGGCGCCGCGAAGGCTGTAGAGGAAGCGGTGGCGCATCCTTCGTAAACCATACAAACTCGTCATTGCCAGCGAAGCGAAGCAATCCAGGGCGGTGCAACTGCACTGGATTGCTTCGCTTCGCTGGCAATGACGGAAGGTGGGTTTCCCCTCAATCCTTCGCGAAGGGGTTCTTCGCGCTGCGCAGGTTCAGGCGGATCGGCACCGATTCAAAGCCCAGTTCACGCCGCATCCCGTTGATGAGATAGCGCTTGTAGCTCTCCGGCAACAGATCGAGGCGCGTGCCGAACACCACGAAGCCCGGCGGACGGGTCTTCGCCTGCGTGATGTAGCGCAGCTTGATGCGCTTGCCGCCCGGCGCCGGCGGCGGGTTGGCGGAGAGCGCATCGTCAAACCAGCGGTTGAGCGCCGAAGTCGGCACGCGCTTGCTCCACGCCTCGCGGATCGAGAAGGCGGCGGCGATCAGGTCGTCGAGCCCCTTGCCGGTACGCGCCGAAACCGCCAGCAGCGGCAGCCCGCGCACCTGTGCGAGCCCGTCATCCAGCGCCCCGCGAATGCCGTTGAACAGGCCCGAGGCGTCCTCGGCCACGTCCCACTTGTTGATCGCGATCATCAGCGCGCGGCCTTCCTCCAGCACCTTGGAGGCGATCGTCAGGTCCTGGTGCTCCAGCCCGCGCGTGGCGTCGAGCAGCAGCACCACGACTTCGGCAAAGTCGATCGCATGGCGTGCGTCGGCCACAGCCATGCGCTCCAGCTTCTCGACCACGTTGGCGCGCTTGCGCATGCCCGCCGTGTCGATGAGGTGAAGCTGGCGCACGTCCTTCGTCTTGGGATCGGTCCAGTCCCACTGGATCGTGATCGAATCGCGGGTAATGCCCGCTTCCGGCCCCGTCAGCAGGCGGTCCTCGCCCAGCAGCTTGTTGATCAGCGTGGACTTGCCCGCATTCGGACGGCCGACGATCGCCAGCTTGAGCGGCGCGCGCAGCATCGCTTCCTCGTCCAGCTCTTCGGGGAAAGGATTTTCCTCGGGCTGCAGCGGGTCGAGGATGGGCAGCAGCGATTCGAACAGATCGGCCATGCCCTCGCCGTGCTCGGCCGAGATGCCGACCGGATCGCCGAGGCCCAGCGAATAGGCCTCCAGCAGCCCGCCCTCGCCCGCGCGGCCTTCCGCCTTGTTGGCGAGCAGGATCACCGGCACCGGCGACGCGCGCAGCCAGTTGCCGATCTCCTCGTCGAGCGGGGTCAGGCCCGCGCGCGCGTCCACCACGAACAGCGCGACATCGGCGGTTTCCAGCGCCGCTTCGGTCTGCTTGCGCATGCGACCGGGCAGCGTTTCGGCTTCGTCGTCCTCCCATCCGGCAGTGTCGACGATCTGGAATTTGAGGCCGAGCAGTTCCGCATCGCCGAAACGACGGTCGCGCGTGACGCCGGGCTGGTCGTCCACGAGCGCCAGCTTCTTGCCGACGAGTCGGTTGAACAGCGTGGACTTGCCGACGTTGGGTCGGCCTATAATGATGACTTGGGGAAGCATGATCCCACCCGCTTGGTCATTTCCTGCGGATTTGGCAAGCTTTGCGGTGATTCGCACTGTCTCGGACAGAGGCTGCATTGCTTCCCATCCGCCCTGCCGGCTTCACGAAAAACCCGCTGATTGCCTGCACTTGCAGGCAGGTCTGGGAGGGAGGATAAGCCGCGTTAACGGTGTTGCAATCGATTGATTGTCTTAATTTGTGCGGGTTCGAAAAGCTTCGCCGGAACCTTTTGGCCGCTCGTCGTTAACCAACCCCGGAAGACGCATGGCAATCTTCCGAGGGCACAACGGCGTTCATGAGGGCTTTTCGACACATCTGCACTGCGGCGGCGCTCGCTCTGGCGAGCATGCTTCCCGCACCCGCAATCGCCGCCACCGTCATCGATGCGGACGGCGGGCGCGACAGCGGGGCGGGTTCGGCAGCAAGCGTACCCAATACGCCCGGCCACCTCGAATGCGTGCCTTATGCGCGCACCACTTCGGGCATCCAGCTTTACGGCGATGCCTGGACCTGGTGGGGTCAGGCCAAGGGCCGCTATGCCACCGGCGCCGCGCCGCGCGTGGGCGCGGTGATGGCGATCAAGCCGTTCAACAATTCGAAGCTCGGCCATGTCGCCACCGTCAGCCGCATCGTCGATACGCGCACGGTGCTGCTCAGCCACGCCAACTGGTCGGTACCCGGCGAGATCGAACGCAACGTCACCGCCCTCGACGTCTCGCCGAACAACGACTGGAGCGAAGTGCGCATCTGGTACGGGCCGTCACGCAGTCTGGGCAATACGCACTGGCCGGTCTCGGGCTTCATCTACAACGCCAAGCCGGGCACGAAGTTCAAGGAGGCGGCACCCGATCGCGGTGAAGCACGGCTCGCCGCCGTCAGCGCCGCGAAGCCCGCCAGGAAAAAGGGCCGCCGCAGCGACCCTATCGGCGACATCATCGCCGGTAACTTCTAACCTTCTCACCCCTCCGAAAAAAGCGCGCCCTCGCCCTTGCGACGGCGCGTTTTTTCGTTTTGGCGCTCAGTCCTTCTTGGCAACCGGCGGGTTCTCGCCGAGGTCTTCGTACCATGCCTCGACCGGACCCATCAGTTTGACGGTCAGCGGATTGCCCTTGCGGTCGAGCGTCTTGCCCGCCTGCACGCGCACCCAGCCTTCGGAGATGGAGTATTCCTCGACATTGGTGCGCACCGTGCCCTTGAAGCGGATGCCGACGCCGCGCTGCAGCTTGTCCTGATCGAAGAACGGGCTGCGCGGATTGATGGCAAGGTGATCGGGCGGCACGTCGGAAGCCGAGGCGACGGGTGCGGATTCGGGCGTGGTGTTATCTTCAGTCATGCCGCAGCGATTTATCTTGCATTCCCCGCTTGTCAATTCGATCCGGCCTGTCTAAAGGCGCGCTTCCGCTAACGGAGCGGGCGCGTAGCTCAGCGGTAGAGCACACCCTTCACACGGGTGGGGTCACAGGTTCAATCCCTGTCGCGCCCACCATCCTTACCCAAGGATGGCGGTTTTTCCCTCGACATCGGTGGCATTTCGGTTCGGGCGTCTTGCAGGCGCAACGCCCGCGCGGCATAGGCGCGAGCACTATGCACGACATCCGCCAGATCCGCGAAAACCCCGAAGCCTTCGACGCCGGCCTCGCCCGCCGGGGCGTAGCGCCCGTCGCCGCCAGCCTCGTCGCCCTCGACGAGCAGCGCCGCGCCGTCGCCACGCGCATGCAGGAGGGGCAGAACCGCCGCAACGAAGCCTCCAAGGCGATCGGCAAGGCCATGGGCTCGGGCGACACCGCCACGGCCGAGGCGCTCAAGGCCGAAGTCGCGACGCTCAAGGACACTCTCCCCGCGCTCGAAGCCGAGGAGAAGGAGCTTTCCGCGCAGCTTCAGGACGCGCTGGCGGGCCTGCCCAACATCCCCGTCGCCGAAGTCCCGGACGGCGAAGACGAATCGCAGAACGTCGAAGTCTCGCGCTGGGGCACCCCGCGCGAATTCGCCTTCACGCCGAAGGAACACGCCGACCTCGGCCCCGCGCTTGGCCTCGATTTCGAGACGGGGGCTAAGCTGTCGGGCGCGCGGTTCACCTTCCTCAAGGGCCAGATGGCGCGCCTGCACCGCGCGCTGGCGCAGTTCATGCTCGACACGCAGACCGCGACCAACGGCTACATGGAATGCGCCGTGCCGCTGCTGGTCAAGGACGAAGCCGTCTACGGCACCGGTCAGTTGCCCAAGTTCTCCGAGGATCTGTTCCGCACCACCGACGGCCGCTGGCTGATCCCGACCGCCGAAGTTTCGCTGACCAACGCGGTCGCCGGTGAAATCCTCACCCCCGAAACGCTGCCGCTGCGCATGACCGCCCTCACCCCCTGCTTCCGCTCGGAAGCGGGCGCGGCCGGGCGCGACACGCGCGGGTTCATCCGCCAGCATCAGTTCGAGAAGGTCGAACTCGTCACCATCGCCAAGCCGGAAGAGAGCGAGGCCGAGCACGAGCGCATGGTCAAGGCCGCAGAGGGTATCCTCGAAGCACTCGGCCTGCCCTACCGCAAGGTGCTGCTCTGCGCGGGCGACATGGGCGCCACCGCGCGAAAGACCTTCGACCTCGAAGTATGGCTGCCGGGTCAGGCCGCTTACCGCGAGATCAGCTCGATCTCGAACTGCGGCGATTATCAGGCCCGCCGCATGAACGCGCGCTACAAGCCGGAAGGCTCGAAGAAGACCGAGTTCGTGCATACGCTGAACGGCTCGGGCCTTGCTGTCGGCCGCACGCTGGTCGCGGTTCTCGAAAACTATCAGCAGGAAGACGGCTCGGTTCTGGTGCCCGAGGTGCTGAAACCCTGGATGGGCGGCATCGAGAAGCTGGAAGCGCTGGCGTAGCGTAAGCTTGCCGGGGCTTCGACAAGCTCAGCCTGAGCGGGTTTGAGAGGTTTACACCACCCCCGCTCACCCTGAGCTTGTCGAAGGGTCAGGCTGAGCCTGTCGAAGATGGGATTTTAACGCGACGCCTGCACGCAACTATGGTTAAAGGCACGAATATGCGCATTCTCCTCACGAACGACGACGGCATCAACGCCCCCGGCCTCTACGTGCTGGAGAAGATCGCCGCGCAGCTTTCCGACGACATCTGGATCTGCGCGCCGAGCGAGGAACAGTCCGGCGCAGGCCACTCGCTGACGCTGACCCGCCCGGTGCGGATGCGCCAGCATGCGGAAAAGCGCTTCTCGGTGACCGGCACGCCGACCGATTCGGTGACGATGGGCCTGCGCAAGGCGCTGCCCGGACCGCCCGACCTGATCCTCTCGGGTGTCAATCGCGGCGCCAACCTCGGCGATGACGTGACGTATTCGGGAACCGTCTCGGCCGCGATGGAAGGGGCGATGGCGGGCATCCGCTCGATCGCGTTGAGCCAGGTCCCCTCGCGCGAGGACATGGGCGACGGCGTGGACTTCGCCGCGGCCGAAGCCTGGGGCGCCAAAGTGCTGCGCCCGCTGCTGGACCAGCCCTTCGCGCCGCGCACGCTGGTCAACGTCAACTTCCCCGCGCTTGCCGCCGATGCGATCAAGGGCATCCGGGTGGTGCGTCAGGGCTTCCACGACTACGCGCGCGGATCGGTCGTCGAGGGCCGCGACCCGCGTGGTTTCCCGTATTACTGGTTCGGTCTCCACGGGATCGAGCACACCTTGGGCCACAACACCGACCTCGAAGCGATCTCGGAAGGCTACATTGCGGTGACGCCGCTGCACCTCGACCTGACGCACGATGCCTCGATGCAGGCGCTGGCGGAGCGTTTCGCCTGATGAAGCGCGCCCTCTTCCTCGCAGCCGCCCTTGCGAGCACACCCGCTTACGCCGCACCCGCCGAGGAAGAGACGGTGCACATCGTCGCGTCCGGCGAAACGCTGAACGGCATCGCCAACCGCGCAGGCGTCTCCGCGAGCGCCATCGTCAAGGCCAACGCGCTCAAGGAGCCCTACGTGGTCCGCGTCGGCCAGAAGCTGGCGATTCCGCGCCTGAGCAAGACGGCGCAAGTCGCCCGCACCGCCGACGCCGCCGCGCCCGCCGCAAAGAAAGTCGCCACCGCCGCCCGCGTGATCGAGGCGCGTACCCCCTCCGCGCCCGGCGCGCCGGAGTACGAGACCGAACACCTCGTCGCCACCGGCGAGACGCTGGGCGGCATCGCCGCGCGCGCCAAGGTGCCCCGCGTGCTCATCGCCGAAGCCAACGGCCTGCAGCCGCCCTATGACGTGCGCGTAGGCCAGAAGCTGAAGATTCCGCGCACCGGCCGTCATCTGGTGAAGACCGGAGAGACCGGCTTCTCGATCTCGATGGACACGGCCGTGCCGTGGGAGCAGATCGCGCTCGCCAACAACCTCGACCCGGCCGCGCCGGTGAAGCCGGGCCAGAACCTGCTGATCCCGACGCTGATCGAACCGCCCAAGGGAGCCGCGAAGACCATCGCGCCCGCACTGAAGCCGGTCGCCGCGCCTGCTTCCCGCTCCGCGCGCTTCGCATGGCCGCTGACCGGCACCGTTCGGCGCGGCTATGCGACGGGTTCGGACTATCACGACGGCATCGACATCCCGGCCCCCACCGGCACCATGGTCCGCGCCGCCGCCGCCGGAATCGTCAAGTTCGCAGGCGCCGAGAAGGACCAGTTCGGCAACCTCGTCGTGCTCGATCACGGCGACGGCTGGTTCACCGCCTATGGCTTCCTCAGCCGCGTGACGGTGAAGGAAGGCGCGAAAGTCGCCGCCGGAGAGCGCATCGGCCTCGTCGGTAAAACCGGGCGCGCCAAGGGCAGCGAACTGCACTTCGAAGTGCGCCAGGACGGCCAGCCCGTCGATCCGCTGAGCCAGTTGCCCAAGGTTCCGTGAAAAAGCCGAAGCTGCCTCCCAAGCTGGCGAAGCCGCTCAAGCGCGCGGTGGACCTGCCGGTTTGGGCGGACCTTTGCCTCAGGCTGGGCGGCGCCTTCGCGCTGGTGATGTTCGTGGTGCTGATCCACTGGATCGACCGCGACGGCCTGAAAGACACGCACGACGGGACCGTCAGCTTCCTCGACGTGTTCTACTTCACGATGATCTCGATCACCACGACGGGCTTCGGCGACATCGCGCCCGTCAGCGACAAGTCGCGGCTGATCGAGGCGGTGATCGTCACGCCGATCCGCTTCGCGGTGATCTTCATCTTCGTGGGCACCGCCTACAACTACTTCATCAAGCATAGCTGGGAGAGCTGGCGCATGAAGCGCATTCAGGAACGCCTGTCCGACCATGTCGTCGTGCTGGGCTTCGGCGTCAGCGGCTCGCAGGCGGTGCAGGAACTGATCGCGCGCGGGACCGACCCGGCCTGCATCGTCGTCGTCGATCCCTCCGCCGGACGGCTGCGCCATGCCGAGCAGCAGGGCTGCAACGTGCTGGAAGGCGACGCTACCCGCGACGAGACGCTGGCCGCCGTGAGGATCGATGCCGCGCGCACCATCCTCGTCTCGGCGGGGCGTGACGACACCTCGATCCTGATCGTGCTGACCGCGCGTCACCTTGCGCCCGGCGTGCCGATCACCGTGGTGGTGCGCGCGGACGACAACGAACTGCTTGCGCGGCAGGCGGGTGCGGACAACGTCATCAACCCGGTGCGCTTCACTGGCCTGTTGCTGGCAGGCTCGGCCGAAGGGCAGCACATAGCCGAATACATGTCCGACCTCGCCTCGGTGGACGGGCGGGTGCAACTGGTGGAACGCCCGGTGCAGCCGGAGGAGATCGGCAAATCGCTCGATCAGCTCGCAACCGGCAAGGGCGTGCGCATCTATCGCGGCGAGCAGTGCATCGGCTTCTGGGAGCCCGGCGCGAAAGTGCTGCAGGCCGGCGATCTGATCGTGGAGATCGCGGTCACGCCTTGAGGCCTGTTCTCGTTGTTGCAGCAAATCCCGTCATCCCAGCGTAGGCTGGGACCGCTTGCCGTAAAAAACCACATAGCATGGAGGCGCGTTGACGAGAGTTGGGCGCAGGACCTCCAGCGGTCCCAGCCTACGCTGGGATGACGGGATTTTCGAGGTCTACCCGAACACCCAGAACACCAGCCCCATCGCCAGATAGGCGACCAGCCAGAACGCGCAGTCGATCACCCGGCGCATCGGCTCGGTGCGGTTGCGCACGTGGGTGATCCAGACTGCGGGAATGACGAAGGCGATCGCCAGCCCGCCGCTCTGCATGAAATAAAGCCAGGGCTTGAGCGCCAGCGTATCGGGGCCGATCCGCGCAAGGCTGTGCCCGAGCATGGCCGCGCCGATCAGGAAGACGATGATCGCCGTCAGGTAATTGCCGAAACGCTCACCCTTTCCGGGCACGAACTGGCGCCCGTCCTGGAACGGCTGCCCGTGCCACAATACCCCGATCACCACCGCAAGCGCCGCCGCCAGCATTACCGCCAGCCAGTTCACCGGACCCATCTTCGCGTAATCCTTCCCTTAGGTGCGCCCCCGTGCCCCTGCTACCCTGTCTTGCAGGCTCCGTGCACTTGTGCAAGTTTTGCGAATCACCCGCAAAGTTCGTTTTTCGTGACTCGCAGCCCATTTCCGAGTATCGGGCGCGCCAATCCCATGGCTATCGAACTCCCCTCCCCGCCGAAAGTCGGCATGGTCAGCCTCGGCTGCCCGAAAGCGCTCGTCGATTCAGAGCGCATCCTCACCCGCCTGCGCGCGGACGGCTACGACATGAGCCCGGACTATTCCGGCGCCGACGTCGTGCTCGTCAACACCTGCGGCTTCCTCGATTCCGCGAAGGAAGAAAGCCTTGCCGCGATCGGCGAGGCGATCGCCGAGAACGGCCGCGTGATCGTGACCGGCTGCATGGGCAACGAGGCCGAAGCGATCCGCGCCAAGTTCCCGCAAGTCCTCGCGGTGACCGGCGCGCATCAGTACGAGGCGGTCGTCGAGGCGGTGCACGAGGCGGCCCCGCCCGAACTCTCGCCCTACCTCGACCTGATCCCGCAGGCCTATGACGACGCCGGCGTCAAGCTGACGCCGCGCCACTACGGCTATCTCAAGATTTCCGAGGGCTGCAACCACGCCTGCTCGTTTTGCATCATCCCGTCCTTGCGCGGCAAGCTGGCGAGCCGCCGCATCGACGCGGTGCTGCGCGAAGCGGAAAAGCTGGTGCAGGCCGGGACGCGCGAACTGCTCGTCATCAGCCAGGACACCTCGGCCTACGGCGTCGACGTTCGCCACGAGGAACGCATGTGGAAGGACCACGCGGTCCGCACCCACATGACCGACCTCGCCCGCGAACTCGGCGGCCTGAAGGACGCGCAGGGCCGCAAGCCGTGGGTGCGCCTGCACTACGTCTACCCCTATCCGCATGTCGACAACGTCATCCCGCTGATGGCCGAAGGGCTGATCACGCCCTACCTCGACATTCCGTTCCAGCACGCGGCGCCGTTGGTGCTCAAGGCGATGAAGCGCCCGGCAAACGAGGCCAAGGTGCTCGACCGCATCCACAAGTGGCGCGAGATCTGCCCGGACATCGCCATTCGCTCCAGCTTCGTCGTCGGCTTCCCCGGCGAGACCGAGGCGGACTTCCAGTACCTGCTCGACTGGCTCGACGAAGCGCAGCTCGACCGCGTCGGCGCCTTCCGCTTCGAACCGGTCGAAGGCGCCTCGGCCAACCACCTGCCCGATCCGGTGCCGGAAGAGGTCAAGGAAGAGCGCTACCAGCGGATCATGGAAAAGACCGCCGCGATCAGCGCCGCCAAGCTCGCCGCCAAGGTCGGCCGCGTCCTGCCTGTCATCATCGACGAAGTGGGCGAGGCGGACGACGACGGTGACGTCGGCGCAACCGGCCGCTCGCAGGCCGATGCACCCGAGATCGATGGCAACGTCTTCCTGCGTGACGCTGCAGGCCTGCAAGTTGGTGATATCGTTGAAGTTCTTGTCGAAGATGCGGACGAGCACGACCTCTATGGGGCCGTTTTGCAAAGTTGACGCTCAGCGCACACAGCGCCATCGTTGCAAGACATGCAACTGTGATAGCGCTTTGCGCGTTTGCGGGAATCAGCTCTGGACAGCATATGGGGGGTGCCTTTCAGGCATCCTCTCCCAAAACTTCTACAGGGCTGGTCTTCGGACCGGCCCTTTCTTTTTGCCTGCGTTCCGCGACGCGAGGCAGGTATCTTCGTCATTGCGAGCGCAGCGAAGCAAAGGGCCGCGTAACCCGCCCTGGATTGCTTCGCTGCGCTCGCAATGACGAAGATGGCCATTCTTGATCGATCCTGCTTTAAGCGCGCCCGACTTTCGCATCCGAGGGAACTTCGCGCATGAGCTTTAGCCAAACGGTTTGGGAGGACGTCGCACCGCTGCGCCGGGCGATCCACGATCACCCCTTCCTGAACGAACTGGCCGCCGGAACGCTCGCCCCCGAGAGCTTCCGGCATTACATCCTGCAGGACAGCCTCTACCTCGCAGAGTATTCCCGCGCCCTCGCTCTTGCTGCGGCGCGCGCACCGACCGCGAGCGGCCGCCTCGAATTCTCCGACGGAGCCAAAGTCGCCGTGCAGGTCGAGGAAGCGTTGCACCAGGCGTTCTTCGCCCAGTTCGGCGTCACTGTAGAGATCGCGGCCGCCAGCGAGCCGACGCCCGCCTGCCTCGCCTATACCAGTTATCTTTCCGCACTGGCCGCGACGCGCAGCTACGAGGAACTGATCGCAGGCATCCTCCCCTGCTTCTGGGTCTACTGGGAAGTCGGCTGCGACGTGAAGCCGCGTGCCGTCTCGCCCAATCGCTATGCCGCGTGGATCGACACTTACGCCGCGCCCGCGTTCGGCGAGGCGACCGATCGCGTCCGCGCCCTCGTCGACGAGGCTGCCGGGAACGCGACTCAGGTGACGCGCGATGCGATGGCCATCGCCTTCCGCAACGCAACCCGTTTCGAGTGGATGTTCTGGGATTCCGCCTGGCGCGTCGAGGCGTGGCCGATCTGATAAAACGTGCAGTTAACTGCAGTTTAATGGAGCGCATCGAACAAGTTGCATTCCTTGCAACTTTGCTCAATCTTTTCGCATTTGCAGCAAAGGGCGATTCCGAACATAAGGATCGGGCCTTTCAGGCATCCTCTCCCAAAACTTCTACAGGGCTGGTCTTCGGACCGGCCCTTTCTTTTTGGCACCCATTGAAAGAACCCGCCCATTGAAAGAACTGGGGCGAGGCAGCGTGGCGCGATGGAACCAGCCCCCTAGCCCCGCGCGTTCATTTGCCCTAGCGATACCGCCATGGCTTCCCAGCAGCGAATCTTCACCGCCGCCCTCGTCGTCATCGGCGACGAAATCCTCTCGGGCCGCACGCACGACAAGAACATCGCCCAGGTCGCCACCTGGCTGCAGATCCAGGGTATCCGCCTCAAGGAAGTGCGTGTCGTCGCCGACGAGACGCCGTCGATCGTCGAAGCGGTGAACACTCTTCGCGCCCGCAACGACTACTGCTTCACCACCGGCGGCATCGGCCCCACGCATGACGACATCACCGTGGACGCCATCGCCGAAGCGCTGGGCGTGCCGGTCATCGTGCATCCCGAAGCCCGCGCGATCCTGGAAGAATACTATACCACGCGCGGCGGCCTGACCGAGGCGCGCCTGCGCATGGCGCGCACGCCGGACGGTGCCAGCCTGATCCCCAATCGCTACACCGGGGCACCGGGCATCCGCTGCGGCAACGTGTTCATCATGGCCGGCGTGCCCAGCATCACCGCAGGCATGCTCGACGCACTTTCTGGCCAGCTCGAGGGCGGCGCGCCGTTGCTGTCCGAGACGGTCGGCTGCTGGGTCGGCGAAAGCGAAGTGGCCGAACTGCTGCGCGAAACCGAAAGGACGTTCGAGACCTGCCAGATCGGCTCCTACCCGTTCTGGGGCGAAGGGCGCACCGGCGCGAATTTCGTGATCCGTTCGGTCAGCGCCGAGGATCTCGCCGCCTGCACCCGCGCGCTCGTCGAAGGACTGGCGGCGATGGGCCGCCCGGCGGTCCCCGGTGGCATTTGAGCTTGCGGCGCCTGCTGCGATCATGGCCGTGATGGCTTCCGCGACTTCGCCTGCAATGCCCGCCGCCACGCTGGAACAGTTCGAGACGGTCCTGCGCCGCCACGACAGCGCAACCCTGGCGCTGGAGGAGTGGTGCGGCATGCGCGGCGTCACCGATCCGCGGATCACCGCGCAGACGCTGGCCACCGGCGGCGAGGCTCCTCCCGCAGCGATGCGCGAGCATCTCAGGCTTGCGGGCGGCGAAACTTTCGCCTTGC
Organism: Novosphingobium sp. FG90; assembly: GCF_057808725.1. NCBI lineage: Bacteria > Pseudomonadati > Pseudomonadota > Alphaproteobacteria > Sphingomonadales > Sphingomonadaceae > Novosphingobium > Novosphingobium sp. FG90. Next base: position 58,076 of record NZ_JBMDIO010000004.1, on the reverse strand, counting down.
GCAATGTGCGCCTGAGCTGCGGCGGCACGGTGCTTTCGGTCGCGTGGAACTGGTACGTCCCGGCACGGCTGACACCCGCGATGAACGAGGCTCTGCGCGTGACGAATACGCCGTTCGGCAAAGTCGTCGCCCCGCTCGGGTTCAAGCGGCGTCCGCTCGCGACGGTGGCGGGACCGGCGGAGAATTGCCCGGCGGATACGATCTCGACGCATCAGGCGATGCTGGTCCTGCCCGACGGACGCCCGCTGGCTTACCTTGTCGAGTGCTACACGGCGGCGAACCTGCGCTGATCATCGGCGGGTGCTTCGACAAGCTCAGCCTGAGCGGGATTGATAGGGCATTACACTACCTCCGCTCACCCTGAGCTTGTCGAAGGGTCACCGCTGAGCTTGTCGAAGCCCCCGCATCCCACACCGTCCTATGGGCGGTTCGCCGAAGCGGTCCCGGATCAAGTCCGGGACGACGTAACGTTACGCCGCGACGGCCTCGGTCCCGGCGATCGAGGTGCGGTGCATCATGCGCCCGGTCGACTTGTCGTAGGGGATCGCCCGGTGCATCGCGCCGGTGTTATCCCAGATCACGAAATCGCCCTTGGTCCACTTGTGCCGCAGCGAGAACGCGGGCTGTGCCGCCCATTCCTGCAGGCGGATCAGCATGGCGCGGCCCGCCGGGACTTCCATGCCGACGATGTGGTCCGCCGTGGTGCCGATGACCATCGACTTGCGCCCCGACTCGTGCGTCCAGACCAGCGGATGCTCCTTGATCAGGCCGATGCCGAGCACCTTCTCGCGGTGCTTTTCCGGGATGGCATCGGCGATCGGCGAGAGGCTCGCGCGCACCGAATGGACCGCTTTCAGCCCCTCGAGCGCCTGCTTCTCCTCTTCGGGAAGGCCCTCGTAAGCGGCATACGTGCTGGCGAACTCGGTCTCGCCGCCCTTGTCGGGCGCGATGCGGCAGGATAGCAGCGTCGCGAAGGGCGGCGGCATGTCCACGGTAATGCCGTCCATGTGCCAGAAGAAAGTGCCCAGCACGTATTCGGGCTGCGGGTTGATCTTCTCGTCCAGCGTGACCTGGTAGACGTCCTGGTCGTTGTTCTGCACGTTATTGCGCGCCGTCAGGCGGATTTTCTCGCCCATCGCCTCGGTGATGGCGAGCTGCTCCTGGTCGGTGAGGTTCGCCTGCGGGAACACCACAACGGTGCGCTCCTCCACCTTGGCGCGAATCGCTGCGGCCGCCTCGGGCGTGAACAGGTCGGCGCGGTCGTCCCAGATCACGCGCGAACCGATGAATTCCTTGATGTCTTCGAAACGGATAGCCATCTGGCCGTCTCTCCCGGCTTTATGCTGAACATATGTACAGCACGCCATTACACCCTATGGTGCCGGGCGTAAACGGGCTTGAGAACACACCGCCGGGGCGGGCTTCGACAAGCTCAGCCTGAACGGGCGTGGGGAACGGGGGCATGGGGCTAACGCGCCATATCAGGAACCCCGCTCACCCTGAGCTTGTCGAAGGGTCGCGACCGAGCCCGCCAATGGGACACAAACGAAAAGGGCCGGGAGGTTTCCCTCCCGGCCCTTCAAGTCCGTTTACGTCAGCGCTGAATCAGGCGCCGGCGATCTCGGTGGTGTCGATCTTGAGGCCCGGGCCCATCGAGGACGAGAGCGAGATCTTGCGGACGTACTTGCCCTTGGCGCCCGAGGGCTTCGCCTTGACGATGGCGTCCACGAAAGCCGAGAAGTTGGTCTTCAGGTCGGCATCCGAGAACGACATCTTGCCGATGCCGGCGTGGATGATGCCCTGCTTCTCGACGCGGAACTCGATCTGGCCGCCCTTGGCGTCCTTCACGGCCTGCGTCACGTTCGGGGTGACGGTGCCCAACTTCGGGTTCGGCATCAGGCCCTTGGGACCCAGCAGCTTGCCGAGACGGCCGACGACGCCCATCATGTCCGGGGTGGCGATGACGCGGTCGTAGTCGAGGTTGCCGGCCTGCATGTCTTCCATGAGGTCTTCGGCGCCAACCTTGTCGGCACCGGCGGCGAGAGCCTCGGCAGCCTTGTCACCCTTGGCGAACACGGCGACGCGAACGGTCTTGCCGGTGCCTGCGGGCAGCGAAACCATGCCGCGGACCATCTGGTCGGCGTGGCGGGGATCGACGCCCAGGTTCATCGCGACTTCGATGGTCTCGTCGAACTTGGTGGCCTTGACGTCACGCAGGGTCTGCAGCGCTTCGTCAACGCCGTAGAGCTTCATGTTGTCGCCGAGCTTGGCTGCGAGAGCCTTCTGGTTCTTGGTCTGCTTCATGGGATCAGCCCTCCACCACTTCGAGGCCCATCGCGCGAGCGGAGCCTTCGATGATCTTCGTTGCGGCCTCGATGTCGTTGGCATTGAGGTCGGCCATCTTGACCTGGGCGATCTCGGACAGCTTCGAACGCGCGATCTTGCCAGCGGAAATCTTGCCCGGCTCCTTCGAGCCCGACTTCAGACCGGCGGCCTTCTTGATGAGGAAGGTGGCCGGCGGCGTCTTCGTGACGAAGGTGAAGCTGCGGTCGGCGTAGACGGTGATGATGGTCGGGATCGGCATGCCGTTCTCGAGTTCCTGCGTGGCGGCATTGAACGCCTTGCAGAATTCCATGATGTTCACGCCGCGCTGACCCAGAGCCGGACCGATCGGCGGCGACGGGTTGGCCTTGCCTGCAGGGACCTGCAGCTTGATGTAACCGGTAATCTTCTTGGCCATGGGGCCGCTCCTTTTCACACTGTCGCCCCGGTTTCCCGAGGCTCATGTCTAGCGGTTTTGGCGGGCCGCCGTGTGAGCAGCGTCCCTCCCGCAGGGAATCGGGCACGGCGAAGCCATGTCCGAAGGGGGCGCCCCTATACGAGAATCGGATGAAAGGAAAGAGCCCGTTTCACACCGTGGCCACCGCGTTTGCCGCCTCGCGCCGACGCGCCCACGCAGCGCGGATCATGCGACCGGCGGGCATCTCGAAGAAACGGTAGACAGCCGCGCTGGCCGCCAGCACGATCGCCACGTAAACCAGCGTTCCTGCAGACGCCAGCCAGATGCTGTGCTGCACGTTCAGTTCCGGCCGGAAGCAAAGCAGGATCGGGTAGTGGACGAGATAGATCGTATAACTGCGGTCCCCCAGCCAGACCATCGGCCGGCTCCCGAGCGCAGGGATACGGAGCGCGAGAGCCAGGACGCAAGGCCATGCCAGCAGGCACAACGGCGGCAGCGGGCTCCATGCCGTGCCCATGTCGATCCCAAGACCGAGGACAAGAACGACGACGAGAAACGGCACCGATATCGCCTGCAACTGCGCACGGCAGCGCCACAAGAGTTGCCCCAGGAAAAACCCCAGCAGTCCGCGCGGGAGACAGTCGGCGGCCCAGGGACCACCTTCCCGCCCGCCAAGCACGACGATGTAGCCCAGCGCCAGCACCACTGTCGCCACCGTGATGCGCCTCAGCACCTGATCGCCACGTGCCGCCGCGACGGCGAAGATGGCGTAGCAGAAAACCTCGACCGAAAGCGACCAACTCGGACCGTCGAACGTATGGCCGACAGGGGCGACGAAGGCCTGCATCATGAACAGATGTGCGACGAAGGCTACCGCAGTGTTGGCCGGTTCCGACGCAAACAGCACCGCGGTCACCAGCAGCAGAAGCAGATGCAACGGATAGAGGCGCGCGAACCGGGCCATGGCAAAGTCGGGAAGCGCTGCCTGCTCCAGCCCTGCACGGCCACCGGCGCGCCCGAGATAGACCTGGGCGAAGACATAGCCGGAGATCAGAAAGAACAGATCCACCATGGTCCAGCCCCAGGTACGCAGCCAGAGCAGGACGGCGGGCGCATGCCCGATCGCCCGCGCATTGAACTCGATCAGTGGATGATAGAAGAACGCGACGCCGCACGCAGCGATGCCGCGCAGCCCGTCCAGCGATCGAAGGCGCCCCCTGTCCATCCGGGCCGATTAGCCCGGAACTGGTTAATTCGCCGTTTCCCCAAACGCAAAACGCCCCGCACTGAGGCGGGGCGTCTCTTGTCGTATGCCGCGTCGCTCGAAGCGACGGCAGCTTACTTGCTGAGTTCGACGTGCTCGAATTCCAGCTCCACCGGGGTAGCACGGCCGAAGATCGAGACCGCCACCTTGACGCGGCTCTTCTCGAAATCGAGTTCCTCGACGATGCCGTTGAAGCTCGCGAAGGGGCCGTCGAGCACTTTGACCGAATCGCCGATCTCGTAGTCGATCGAGACGGTCTTGCGCGGTGCGGCGGCGGCGGCTTCGGCGGCGCCGAAGTAGCGCGAGGCCTCGCTCTCGCTGATCGCCTGCGGCTTGCCGTTGGCGCCGAGGAAGCCGGTGACCTTCGGGGTGTTCTTGACGAGGTGGTAGACGTCGTCGTTCAGCGTCAGCTTGGCGAGCACGTAACCCGGCATCGTCTTGCGCTCGGTCTGGACCTTCTTGCCGCGCTTCACTTCGGTCACGGTTTCCGAGGGAACCTGCACGTCCTCGACGAGCTGCGAAAGACCGATACGCTCGGCCTCGGCGATGATGGCTTCCTTAACCTTGCTCTCGAAGCCGGAGTAGGCGTGGATGATGTACCAGCGGGCCATGTCGTCTCTCAGTCCTGTATTCTGGCGATCAAAGGGCGTTCAGCAGAGCGCTGACGATCCAGCCGAACAGCGCGTCGATGCCCAGGAAGAACACCGCCAGCAGCACCGTCATCAGGCCGACGAAGATCGCGGTCGTGACCGTCTCCTGGCGCGAGGGCCAGTGGATCTTGCGCGTTTCCGCCTGAACCTGGCGCATGAATTCGCCGGGGGTGATCTTGGCCATCTTAACGTCGCTCTCTTAGCTATGCCGCTTTGGTCGCGGAAAATTCTGCGATTCTTCCGCCTAGGGGCCATCGCCGCCCCGGCCGAGGCCGGGAGGGGCTGATGAAGTCCGCCTGTCGGGAGGAAACGGGGATTTAGCTTCCACTGTCCGGATTTGCAAGGTCCACCGAGTCCGGCAGGCGTGCAAGGAACGAGTTGGGCGTCGCGAAGACGATCCGCGCCCCGTCCGGGATCGCCACCGGGGCCTTCGTGCCGATGTACCAGAGGTAGTCGGCATGGCGCGCGGGCTTGAACTTGCGCAAGTCGATCCGCTGGCTGTCGCTATAGAGAATACGCTGCGTCGGGTCGTTGAAACGGTAGCGCGTCTCGCGCATCGACAGCATGTGAACGTCGGGCAGCGCGAAGTTGGAATTCTCCATCGAGCTGCGACGCACCACGGCGTAACTGCCGAAGTGTTCGAACGGACCGAAGAACCACTGGCGGCGGGGAATCGCGATCGCCGTCGCCACGCGAGAGCCTTCAGGGACGTAATCGAGCGCGGTGACGAGCTGGCGCGCGGTCTGCGCGTCCTCGTACCAGACCACCGTGGTGACGGCGATGCGCGCGGTGAACAGCAGCCCCGCCAGCGCGAGGCCCCAGCGCGGCACCGGCCAGTCGATCGCGAGGCACGCGACCAGCAGCGCGGCGGTGCTCAGGCGATAGTCGGCATAGTCGCCGCCGAAGATCTGGCGCGGCACCACCAGCGTCAGGATCAGCAGGATCAGCGCCGCCCAGCCCACGCGCCCGTCGAAGCGGCGGATCGCCAGCGCCGCCACGATCACCGCCACCACCACGCACAGGCTGGCGATGTCGAAGGTCATGTCATAGCTGCGCATCGCGCGGTAAAGAATCTGCCACTTGTATTCGAGCACCCCGAAACGCCCGTAGGACACCTTGGAGTTGGACCCCACGCCGAGCAGCATCGGCAGCAGCGGGAAGATCAGCGGCCAGGGTTTGAGGAAGGGCCGCCAGTCACGCCAGCTCGCGCGCTTCGACCATTCGTAGCCGAAGATCAGCACGCCCATCACGCCCCAGCCCGAGACGTGGCACAGCCACACCACGAAGCTGGCCGGGATCATCACCGCCCAGCGCCAGCGCCAGTTCTCCAGCCGCACCCAGCCCGCCAGCACGAACAGCGCGAAGGCGATCGACAGCGAATAGTTGAGGAAGCCCATCAGGAACGAAGGCGACCAGATCATCGCGAAGGCCAGGATCGCGCCGACGCCGATGCGCTTCCTAAGGCTCCATTCGACCGCCATGATCGCCATGCCGGTAAGGAACGGAATGGCCGCGACGATGAAGCGGCCCGCAGCTTCCAGCCCCATGATCTTCGTGAGCGGCACCATCAGCAACTCGGCGCCGAGGTTGCCGGTCCATTCCCACTTGAACAGGAAATAGCGCGTCAGGAACGGGTCGTGCCCGTGATCGAGCATGACCTTGAACCCGGCCAGGTGCGAAGGATAGTCGGTCATCTGCGGCGCCCAGGCGACGATCGCGGGCAGCATCGCCAGCAGCGACAGGACGATGCCCATCCACAAGGCTTCGTGGCGCGTGCGCTTATAGGTGTCGTTTGTCGGGGCCGCTTCGGCCTCCACGGCGTCAGGATGCGCGCTGGCGTGCATGTGCGACTGTGTCTTCCCGCTAGTGGCCCGAATCGGCGAACGGGCTCTCGTAAAGCAACTCGGCCCGCAATTGAACTTGGTGCCCTGCGCGATGGTGCTTCGACAAGCTCAGCATGAGCGGATTGGAGAGTATGGCACTTCCCCCGCTCACCCTGAGCCTGTCGAAGGGTCATGCTGAGCTTGTCGAAGCACCCACGCACAGGGCACACTTCGGCGCCCGTCATCCGGGTCTCCCCGAAGGGAAGATTATCGCGATCTTGGGAAGATGCTGGCAGGAGTGGAGGGACTCGAACCCACGGCCCTCGGTTTTGGAGACCGATGCTCTACCAACTGAGCTACACTCCTGCGGGCTCGGGGGCCTCTAATGAAGGACTTGCGCGATGGCAAGCGGCGATTGTGGACCGGCGGAGCGAATATGTCGATTCGCGCTCGTTATCCCCATCTGCTAGGACGCTTGCGTGCACGCGCCCCGCTCAAATCCGATCATCGAGCCCGAACTCCTGATGCTCGCCTATCGCAGCGGGATATTTCCCATGTCCGACGCGCGCGACGATCCGGAGATCTTCTGGATCGAGCCGCGCCTGCGCGCGATCCTGCCGCTCGATGGGCTTCGCGTATCCTCCTCCCTCGCCCGCACGCTCAAGCGCGGTCGGTTCGAGGTCACCTGCAACCGCGCCTTCTCGCAAGTCATGGACGAATGCGCGGCGCCCCGGCAGGCGCGCGACGGCGACGATGGGGACAGCTGGATCAGCCACCGCATCCAGGCCAGCTACGAGAACCTGCATTTCCTCGGCCACGCGCATTCGATCGAGGTCTGGCGCGATGGCGAACTGGTCGGCGGACTCTACGGCGTCGGCTTCGACCGGGTGTTCTGCGGCGAATCGATGTTCTCGCGCGTCAGCGATTCGTCGAAGGTCGCGCTTTGCTGGCTGGTGGCGGCGCTGCGACGGGGCGGCATCACCCTCCTCGACTGCCAGTTCATGACCTCGCACCTCGCCTCGCTGGGCGCGGTGGAGATGCCGCAGAAGAAATATCTGGCGCTGCTACAGGCCGCCCAGTCGGGTCACTGCTCGACGGCGGGTTCCTCGACCGGCTCGGGATCGGCCGCCGTCGGGGAGGCGCTCGGCGATGCCGCAGGGGCCGGAGTGCTTTCACTGCCCGCAGCGTTCGAGGGCCTGCTCGGCGATGCGAAATCGCTCGGGCTCGCCTCTTCACCCGGGAAGCTCATAGCGCAGCTCTTGACCCAGACGTCGTAGACCGGGTGCTCGACCACGTTGGCACCGGGGTTGTTCTTGAACAGCCAGCCGGAGAACACCTTGTTCCAGGCCAGCTTTTCCTCGGTCGTGCGACGCTGCTCGACGAAGACCTGAACGAAGGCGCCCTCTTCCTGAGGCTTTTCCCAGGGCAGCGTCTTCTCGCAGGTGGCGACCTTGACGACGAGGTTGCCCAGCCTGCGCGATTCGCCCGGCTTCATCACCAGGTCCTGCGTCAGGTTGTTGCGCTTGTTGAGGACGCCCAGCGTGACCACGCGGTCCTTGTTGGGCGTGCCGATCTCCTGCCCCTTCGCGGCCTGCGCGGGACCGGCCTGCATTCCGGCGATGGCATCGGGCACGCTGGTGTCCTGCGCCTCGGGCGCAGGTTCACCGCCGCAAGCCGTAAGGATCGACAGCAACGAGAGTGCCGTCAAAGCCCTCCCCGAAGCCCTCCCGCAAATCATCCGTGAGCCCTCAGGCTTCCGGCGACCAGGCTTCGTAATCGCCGGTGGCGGCGGCGCGGCGGCCGCCACGCTCCAGCGCGCCCTGCGGGCGATAGGCGGTCGCGGTGCCGGTGGCGTTGGGGGTGTAGTCCACTTCCCAGATGCGCGGCGCGGGCAGATGGCTTTCGGGCACGCCGTCATACGAGTGGTGCAGCCAGCCGTGCCATTCGGCGGGGACGTTGCTGGCGTCGTTGGCGCCGGCGTAGATCACCCAGCGGCGATCCCAGCCCTCGGTGGTCTTCACCTTCGCGTTCTTGGAACGATAGTACTTGTTCCCCTGCGCGTCGGTGCCGACATGCTCGCCATTGCGCGAGCTCCAGAGCGAGGTGCCGATGGTGGCGCCGTCCCACCAGGTGAAGATCTTGGACAGGATTCCCATGTGCCGCGCACTAGCCCCGAAGCGCCCCCCAACGCAAGCGCGAAGAGGCATCTTCGGGTACTACAAATGCATCCCGCCGCTCGCCTCGATCACCTGACCCGTCACCCACGCGCCATCGGGACCGCACAGGAAGCCGATCACCCGCGCGACGTCGCCCGGCTGCCCCACCCGCCCGAGCGCCGCGACCGAGGCGAGATAGTCCACCGTCGCCGGATCGTTGAACAGTGCGGGCGCGAAATCCGTGATCGTCGCGCCGGGCGCCACGGCATTGACGGTGATCCCGCGCGTGCCCAGCTCCTGCGCCAGCGAACGGGTGAAATGCTCGACCGCCGCCTTGCTCATCGCATAGGCAAGGCACGAGGCATAAGCCGCCCGCGCCACCATGGAGGAGAGGTTCACGATCCGCCCGCCGCCGCGCAGCCGGGGCAGCGCCGCCTGCGTGACGAAGAACGGCCCCTTGGCGTTGACCCGCATCATCGCGTCGTAGAGCGCCTCGTCGGTCTCGGCGATCGTCGCCATCTCGCCGATTCCCGCGTTATTGACGAGGATGTCGAGGCCGTCCGCCTCTTTATCGAAGGCCGCGAACATCGCCGCGAGGGCCTCGGCCGAGCCGACGTCGGCCTGCAGCGCAAAGGCCTCGCCCCCGGCATCGCGGATCGCCGAGACGACCTCCTCGGCCGCACCCGCATTGCTGTTGTAGTTGATGCAGACCCGCGCGCCGTCCGCCGCGAGCCTCAGAGCCACCTCACGGCCGATCCCGCGCGAACCGCCGGTCACCAGCGCCGTCTTTCCCGTCAGCGAACCCATTTGCCTCTCCCATGTCGTTCGAGAGGGAAGCTAGGGCAGACGGGACGCGGGAGGCACCTCGCCTATTGGGCAGCGGCGGCGGCCTGCCGATGGGGCTTCGACAAGCTCAGCCTGAGCGGATTTGGAGGACGGGTTTGAAACGTGAGACTTTAAGGCGCGAAGGCGCGTTACCCCAATCCCGCTCACCCTGAGCTTGTCGAAGGGTCAGGCGCCGCCTCGCCGCGAAGTGGGCGGGCCACTGCCAGCGGTCCCGGATCAAGTCCGGGACGACGCCCGCTTACCAGCGAACCTCTTACCAGCTGACCTTGTCGCCCGCCTTGATGCCCAGCTGCGCCGCGCGGCCGCCGTTCAGTTCCAGCACGCCCGCAGCGATGCCGTCCGAAGGCAGCGGCGTCTCGTCATAAGGCACTGCATTCGCCGCGATGTTGAGGATGCGGTGGTCAGTGCCGATGAAGATGATGTCGAGCGGGATCACCGTATTGCGCATCCAGAAAGCGGAGCGGCGCGGCGGCTTGTTCGGGAAGATCATGCCCTCGTCCGCGCCCATCTCGGAGCGGAACATCAACCCGTGCTCCTGCTCCTTGAACGTCGAGGCGACCTCCACCCGGAACGCATGGGTGCCGTTCGCCGACTTCACCTTGAGGTCCTTGACCGGCAGGCCCGAAATCGGATGCACCGCCGCCTGCGTGGCGGATGCCTTGGCCGTGGCCTCCTGCCCCCCTTGCGAGCACGCGGCGAAGGCCAGCAGCAGCGAAACGGCGAACGTGGAGCGGGTCAGGCGCATTCAATAGTCTCCGAATTCCGACTCGCACCATTCCTCGAGCGCGTCGGCGTCCTCGCTCTCGACGATCCGGCGCGCGATGTCGAGCGGGTGCCCGGCGCGCAGCAGCGCGGCGAGTTGCCGGTCTTGCACCTTCGGGTCTTCCGCAGCCTGAACGGCGAACGGACCGAACCGCCGCCGCCGCGCCAGCACCAGCGCCGCGCGGCGCTGCTCGGTGACGTCGGGCCGGGCTTCGGCGCGCAGGGCCTCATCCACCCCCGCCTGCCCCAACGCCTCGCCCACCCGGCGCGCGCCATAGCCCCGCCGCAGCAGGCTGCCCGCCTTCATCCGCGCCCACGAGGCATCGTCGACGTAGCCCTTCTGCGCATAGCGCTCGACCAGCGCCTCCAGATCGGGTGCATCCTCTTCCGACCAGCCGCGCTCCCTCAGCTTGCGCTGCAGATAACCGCGCAACTTGGCTTGCGTCGTGGCGAAACGCGCGACATAGGCCAGCGCCAGTTCCTCCAGACGGGTTGGGTTGAGCGGGTGTGGTCCACGCTGTGGATTGCGACGCTTGTCCGACATGCTGCCCTATTCGTGCCACACTCGGCTGGAAATGGGGAGAGTGCGTGAGACCGTACTGGGACGCAACACAGCTACCTCCGGTTCAGATTGGACCGGATAGAAGCGCCGGTCTCGCGAGAGTAACGGTATAACTACAACGGGTTAGATCATATGGCCGACACCATCGAACTGGTGCCGAATACGGGGCAGGCACTTATCCCCACCCCCAACGAGGATGCGCTGCCGCGCATTTTCGCCGATTTCGCCACCTTCGGCGACGCCCTGGACTATGCCGCCACAGGCAAACGCGGGTTCAATTTCCACGATCCGCGCGGCACGCTCACGCGCGTCTACCCCTTCTCGGAGCTGCGCGAAGACGCGCTCAAGGTCGCTTATGCGCTGATCGCGCGCGGCGTGAAGAAGGACGATCGCATCGCCCTCATTGCCGAAACCGGCGTGGACTTCGCGGCGCTGTTCTGCGGCGCGGTCTACGCGGGCGCCTGGCCGGTGCCGCTGCCGCTGCCCACCAGCTTCGGCGGCAAGGACAACTACATCGACCAGCTGGCCGTGCAGCTCTCCAGCTCCGACCCGATCCTGCTGATCGGCCCGGACGAGATCGCCACGATGACCGCCGCTGCGGCCGAACGTCAGGGCTGTGCCCATGCCACCTGGGCCGATTTCGCTGCGAAAGATGCACCCGAAGTCGCGCTGCCCAAGGCCGATCCGGACGATATCTGCTACCTGCAATATTCCTCGGGCTCCACCCGCTTCCCGCACGGCGTCGCGGTGACTCACCGCTCGCTGTTGTCGAACCTTGCCAGCCACGCGCACGGCATGCAGTTCCAGGACAGCGACCGCTGCATCTCGTGGCTGCCGTGGTATCACGACATGGGCCTCGTCGGCTGCTTCCTGTCGCTGATCGCCAACCAGGTTTCCGCCGATTACCTCAAGACCGAGGATTTCGCGCGTCGCCCGCTGGCATGGCTGGACCTCATCACACGCAACAAGGGCACTTCGGCGTCCTATTCGCCGACCTTCGGCTATGACATCTGCGCGCGCCGCATTTCCAGCCAGAGCCCGGTCAGCGATCGTTTCGACCTGTCGCGCTGGCGCATTGCGGGCAACGGCGCGGACATGATCCGCCCGGACGTGATGCAGAGCTTCGTCAACGCCTTCGCCGATGCGGGCTTCAAGGCATCCGCCTTCCTGCCCAGCTACGGCCTGGCTGAAGCGACGCTGGCGGTCACCGTCATGCCGCCGGGCGAAGGCATCCGCGTCGAACTGGTCGAAGAGGAGCGCCTGTCGGGCGCGCCGCGCGATCTCAACCGCCCAGCCCGCTACCGCGCCATCGTCAACTGCGGCAAGGCCGTGCGCGACATGGAAGTGGTGATCCGCGGCGAAAACGGCGACACGCTGGGCGACCACAAGATCGGCAAGATCTGGTGCCGCGGCACTTCGGTGATGCATTCCTACTTCCGCGACCCCGAGGCGACCGCCGCGTGCCTCGTCGATGGATGGCTGGACACCGGCGACATGGGCTACATGACCGACGGCTACCTGTTCATCGTCGGCCGCGCCAAGGACATGATCATCATCAACGGCAAGAACCACTGGCCGCAGGACATCGAGTGGGCCGTGGAGCAGCTTCCCGGCTTCAACCACGGCGATATCGCGGCGTTCTCGGTGGAGACGGACAACGGCGAGGAAGCCCCCGCCGTGCTCGTCCACTGCCGCGTCTCCGATCCGGTCAAGCGCCTCGAGCTGCGCGACCTGATCCGTGACAAGGTGCGCTCGATCACCGGCATGAACTGCGTGGTCGAACTGGTGCCGCCCAAGAGCCTTCCGCGCACCAGCTCGGGCAAGCTCAGCCGCGCCAAGGCGAAGAAGCTGTACCTCTCGGGCGAGATCGAGCCGTTCAAGCTGGCGGCCTGATCGGCACACGACGAATGGCATGAGGCGGGGCATCGCAAGGTGCCCCGCCTTTTTCATGAGCGGGAACCGCCCCCCTGCAGGCGGCTTTCTTCTCCGCCATGTCAACCGCCACGCCTTCGCCAGCCCCTTACGGCATTGATCCGCTTCATTGCGAGGTGCCGCGCCTCGCCCGCTGGCGAACGCCGGTCGCCACGGCTGTCTTCGTCGTCGTGCTGGGCAGCGCCCTCGCCGGCTGGCTGGGCGGTGGTCCGCCGAAAGTCACCGAGTACCGCGCCGCCGACGCTGCCGCCACGCTCGAATACGAGCCTGTGCTGCGCAGCGGCAACTGGTTCGAGACGGTGCTCAACGTCGCGCCCAGACATGACGTCGCCGACCTCGTCGTGGCGGTAGACCAGCCGCTCTGGCGCGGGATGAGCATCGACACGCTGACGCCGGATGCCGAGAGCGTCGAGGCGCTCGACGGGCGCTACGCCCACCACTTCGGCAAGGTCCGTGCGGGCGAACGCTTTCGTATGAAGTTCGACGGCCAGATCCAGCCGCGCGCCTTGCGCACCCTGTCCGGCAGCATCCGCATCGAGGACGGGAAACGCTCCCTGCTGACGATGCCGGTCAAGGTGACAGTGCTGCCATGAATTCCACGATGAATGCGCCAGAGAACGGAGAGTCCTGATGGAAATCGTGATCCGCGCCTCGGTGATGTTCGTCCTCGTCTATGTTTTGCTGCGCCTGATGGGGAAGCGCGAACTGGGCCAGATGGCGCCCTTCGAACTGGTCTCGCTGATCGTCACCGGCGACCTCATCCAGCAAGGCGTGACTCATCAGGACTTCTCGCTGACCGGCGCGATGCTGGCGATCTTCACGTTCGCGGCGTGGAGCTTCGCGATGGGCGTGATCTCACACCGCTCCCCCAAGGCTCGCCGGGTGCTGGAGAGCCGTCCGGTGGTGCTGGTCCGAGACGGCCGCCTGCTCAAGAGCAACCTCGACGAGGAGCGGATCGACGATGCGGAACTTGCCATCGAGATGCGCCTTGCTGGGATCTCCGGCCTTCACCAGATCGCCTGGGCCATCCTGGAGCCGGAGGGCAAGATCAGCTTCATCCGCAAGGACGCATCAGGCTCGGGCGGCGATCTCGACCCCCGCTACGGTCAGGACGCAGCGCCAGCCTGACTGGGGGCCTCATCGCGATCCCGGTCCCATCGGGGCATCGGCGGCAGCGCCAACAGCAGCGCGCCGCCCAGCACGCAGCCCAGTGCCCCTGCCCAGAGGAACGGCTCGTACCCGCCCGAGGCATCGTAGACCTTGCCCGCGATCCAGGGGCCAAGCCCGGAGGCCAGCGCCACCAGTGCCGACATGACGCCGTAGATCATCCCGAAGTTGCGCATTCCCGCATATCCGGCAGTGAGGAAGGCAGTGATCTGCGTCTTGGAACCCGCCGCATAACCGTTGATCACGAGCGCCGCGATCAGCGCCGGCATCGAATCGAGGAAGCGGATCAGCACCACGAAAGTCACCGCCGTCACGCCCATCGTCAGGCTGCCGGTCCAGTTCGGTCGGAACCGGTCGAGCAGGGCGCCGGTCACCAGCTTGCCGACGATCCCGGCGATGCCGCCCAGCGACAGCAGCCACGCGGCCTCGCTGCGCGCCACGCCCGCCTCGGTCAGGATCGGGAAGAGGTGGATGCCCAGGCCTATGGTCATCATCATCACCAGGAAGGAGGAAACCGCCACCTGCATCAACGCGAGGCTGCGCAGTGCCTCGCGCTTGTGCAGGCCCGGCAGCACGGTGCGCGAAGCTGCGTCCCCTCTCGGCTTGCGGTCATGAGCATCCCTCAGGAACAGCCAGCACAGCAGCAGCGTCACGCCGCCCCAGCCGAGGCCGAAACACACATAGGCGGCGCGCCAGCCGAAACTCTCGATCAGGAAATTGCCGAGCGGGGGCACCAGGGTCTGCGCGATGGCCGGCCCGGTCACCGCAAGGCCCAGCGCAAGGCCCCTGCCCCTGTCGAACGTGCCGGCTACCGCCGTCGTCCAGATCGTCGACTTGATGGACGTAAGGATCAGTCCGAAGGCGATCCACATGACCACCCATTGCAGCTTCGATCCATTGGCGAATGCGAACATGCAGGTGGCCGCCATCGTCACGATCACGCCCGGGACGCCCAGCCGCCGCGAGCCGAAGCGGTCGATCAGCGCGCCGTAGAAAGGCGACAGGAGCGCGGTCACCGCGGTCGCGATCGCCGGCCCCATCGAGAGCGTCGCCCGGTCCCACCCGAAGGCCCGCTCCAGCGGCTCGATGAACAGCCCGGTCGCCGAGAGCAGCACCGAGAAGAACGAGAATCCCGCCATCGCCGCGACGACCACCGGCCAGCCGCGCTTCCATTCCTGCAGTGCCCCGCCATCAGCCATGTTCTTCTCTCCCACCGGAGAGACTAGGGCAAAGCGCGCAGACTCCAATCGCGGCGGCGATAGCGCGCTAAATCTGTCGATGAAGTTCCAGATAGTCGCTGGGAATGCGCAGCGCGTCCGCCGCCACCTGCGTCTCGCGCAGGAACAGCACCAGCGCGAACAGCAGCAGCACGATCGCGGCAAGGAAGGTCACCGCCGCCGCCGCATGCCAGTCCATCCCGCCAAGCCCGGAGAGGAACAGCACCGCCACCGTCACGCCGATAGCCAGCGCCGAGAGCACCATGAAGCGCACCGCATGAGTGATCAGCGTCATGCGCCGGTTCACCAGCCGCAGTTCGCTGACGACGATGTCGTGCTCCATGCCCTGCGTGGTGCCGTGCCGCTCCTGCAGGATACGCGCGCGATCGACCACGCGCCCGAGCCGCGTCGAGAGAATGTTGAGGATATTGCCGATGGCCACGAGCACGAACACCGGCGTCAACGCCAACTGGATGGTCTGGACGATCATGCGCCCCTCATGCAACTTCAGGACGGGAGTTTACAGGCCCTGGCGATCAGGCACACCGCGTTTTCCGCAAATCGCACGTCGTCGATGCTCATCGCCAGCGCGCAGGCGCCCGGAGCGATGCTCTCTCCAGCCACTTCGACCGTGCCTTCGCGCGGAATCACCAGCAGCGCATCGGGATAGCGCATCGCCACTTCGCGCGACGGCACCCCCGCGACCTGGTCCAGCACAAAGAGCGGGCCATCGACCAGCACCTGCGAACCGTCGAGCGGCACGTGCTTGTGCCACTGACCTCGCGAATAGGGCTCGCCATGGGACACCGCCATGCCCTCTTCCAGATGCAGTTCGCGCGGACGCCCATAGTCGTAGAGGCGGTAGGTGATGTCGCTGTTCTGCTGCACCTCGATCAGGCTCACGCCCGCGCCGATGGCATGGACGGTGTTGGCCGGAATGTAGAAGAAGTCGCCCGGCGCGACGTCATGCCAGGTCATCAGGTGTTCGATCGACCCGTCGAGCGCGGCGGCGCGCATCGCGTCCTCGCCGAGTTCCTGGTCGAAGCCGATGCCCAGCTTCGCGCCCGGCTCGGCATCGACGATAAGCCAGCATTCCTCCTTGCCCTGCCGCCCGATGCCCTTGGCCAGCGTCTGCGCGTCGGACGGATGGACCTGCACCGACAGCGCCTCGCTGGCGAAGATATACTTGACCAGAAGCTCGGGCAGAGCGGCGGGCGGCTCGAACCAGATTTCGCCGATGCGCTGGCCCTCGGGCGCCTTGAACGGCGCGGGGAGGACATCCATGCCCCAGGGCTTCTCGACCTGTCGGATCGGCAGCGAGACGGAAGTCCAGGTAGCGGTCATCGGCGATTCCTCACTGATTTTTGGCGCCGGAAAGATTGCCGACCTTCTGCACGCCCGCAACCGTGGTAATCATGATGTCGTCCCCGTCGACGACGACGATCACGTCCTCCAGCCCGATCACCGAGACGCGCGGGCCGTCGCTGTCCACCAGCACATTGCGGCAGTCGACCATCTCGACGGCTCCCGGGCCGCGAACCGAGTTGCCGTCCGCATCGCGGTCGAGCGCCTCGTGCAGCGCCTGCCAGTTGCCGATGTCCGACCAGTCCATGTCGGCGGGCACCATCGCCGCGCGGGAAGTGTTCTCCATCACCGCGTAATCCACCGAGACGCTGGGCACCTCGGCGAAAGTCGCCGCATCGGGATGGAAGCGCCGGCCGTCTTCGCTCCCCTTCGCCACCGCATCGGCGACGCTGGCGGCAACGTCGGGCCGGTGCGCCGCGAGTTCGGCGAGGAAGTCCTTCACCCGGAACGCAAAGATCCCGCCGTTCCAGGCATAGATTCCCTCGGCAAGGAAAGCCTTGGCCCGTTCGAGGTCCGGCTTCTCGACGAACTGGGCGGTGCGATAAGCTCCATGCTCCGGGATCGACTCGCCGCGCTTGAGGTAGCCGAAGCCGGTCTCGGGCCGGGTCGCCTCGATGCCGAAGGAGACCAGCCAGCCCTGCTGCGCCAGCCCCGCCGCAGTGGCAGCGGCGACGGCGAAGGCTTCGTTGTTGCCGATGTGGTGGTCGCTCGGGCACACGAGCATCACCGCGTCTTCCGGCAGGCGGCAGGCGGCAAGCGCGATGGCGGCGGCGGTGTTGCGCGCCGAAGGCTCGACGATGACCTGCGCGCCCTCGACCCCGCCAAGTTGCGCCTCCACGTGGGCGAGGTGCTTGTGGCCCGTCACCACGACCGGGGCCGCGAAGCCTTCGGAACCGGGACAGCGCGCCAGCGCCGCTTCGAAAAGGGTGCTGGTGCCGACCAGCGGCAGGAACGGCTTGGGCATCGCAGCCCGGCTGCGCGGCCACAGCCGCGTGCCGCTGCCGCCGCAGAGAATTACAGGAACAAGGGTCGACATAGGGGAGTTTTCGCTCGTCAGGTGACGGATACCGGTGCAATGGTCATAGCCGCCGATTGCTGCAATGCAACGTTACAGGTTGTGTATTGCGTCAATAAAACCAGCGTTGTCGCCAGCGAAATGTCGCTTCTACTGGTTTTCCCGTAGTATCTTTTCCGGGGCGGAAACGGAACCGGCGCGTTGCAAGATCGCACGTCACGCGGTCGGCCTCCGGGTCCGGGCTTGGCTGCACCACCCGGCAGGCGACCACGCGGCCATCGGTGCCGACCCTGAGGTCGATGGTCACCGATGACCCGACCCGCAAGTCCCGGCCGGCGCGCGGGTAATCCCTCGCGGAATTGATGTCACCCGCGATCTTCACTGTAGGGGAGCTGCCACCGCCTCCGCCGGCGCCCTCTCCGCCTGAGCCCGCACCGGTGCCCGATCCGAGGCCCGCCGCCCCCGTGCCCTCGCCCGCCGCAGCAGCTCCGGCAGCATTCTCCGCCCCCTTCCCTGCGATGGGAGGCGCCTGCGTCGGGCGGATCACGACCGGCGCCCGGGGTGCGGCGACCGGCTTCGGGGCCGCCTTGCGACCGGGAGGGGCAGCGTGCCCCTGCTCTCGCGGCGCGGCGCGGCCGGAGGCGGGGGGCGGGCTGGGCTCGGGCGACGGTGGCTCCGCCGGGATCGTGAAAGCCTGCGTCACCGTCCGCGCGACTTTTGTGGCAAGGTCCGGCGTGAAGGCCCGCACCAATCCGGCGATGACCACGACATGCATCAGGAGGACTACCGCCGCCACTTTCCAGCGCGGCCTGCGCTCCTGCCTGTATCCGGTCCGCGTCATGCTCCGGTGATCGCACGGGCGTGCAAGGCGGTGCAACCTTTGACAAGATTCAGGCCGAACGCCATTCCCTTGGGCGACAGAACGTTCGCAATTGCGACCACAGGGAGAGCGCGAAGCCATGGACGAGAGATTCGAGCCGATTGCCTGCAATCACGACGGCATCGCCCTTGAAGGGTTCGCCATCCGACCGCACGGTCACGGCCCCCATCCGGCGGTCCTGATGATCCCCGGCGCCACCGGCCCCGGCCCCAGCTTCGAGGCGGCGGTCCGCGCACTCGCTGATCGCGGCTATGTCGCTATCGCCGTCAGCATGTACGAGCGAGGCGCGGACATCTCCACTCCGCAGTCGGCGGGACGATACTTCGCCGATCTCATGGGCCGGCCCGAAGTGCTCCGGGATCGCGTGGTCACCTGGTTCGAGACGATCCGCACCCTGCCCGGCATCGATCCGGCGCGGATTGCGGCGGTGGGTTACTGCTTCGGGGGCAAATGCGTTCTGGAACTTGCCCGCAGCGGCGCACCTGTACGGGCGGTGTCGAGCGTCCACGGACTGCTGGCCACGCATGCCCCGGCGACGCCCGGAGCCGTCGCAGCACGCATCGCCGTCTGGACGGGAGGGCGCGACCCATACGCCCCGCGCGCCGATTTCGACGCCCTGCGCGCGGAACTCGATCACGCAGGCGCGGACTACTCCGCAACCGAGTTCGCGCAGGCACGGCACGCCTTCACCGACCCCGACCACGACGGTATCGCCGAGGGGATAGCCTATGACGCCGCGGCACACCGAATTGCCTGGAGCGGCACTCTGGCTCTCCTCGAAGTGACCCTCGCGGCATGATTGACTGAACAGGTGTTACAATCTCGCAACGATGCGAGTAAAATTCGTATTTTCGATACATGGTTCCCAATTGTGAACTGAATGCCTCGCAGTTATCCTTGCAAACAGACGAGGGATTCGTAGTGTTTCCCTCAGGCAAGAAGGTCTGCCGGGCATCGGCACCAGGGAGAGAAAACAGGCGCTGTGGGGGGCGTCGAAAGCTGGCCGGCATGTCGGACCTGCGCGCTTCCCCGACTTCGATTATCCGAGAACTCCCGCGCGGACCGGCAAGAGCCGGCCGTCCCGCAGAACCGTCTGCCGATAACGAGAACATTGTTTCCGGAGGAGAGGAGAGGTCATGATTGCAAGGAATTTCAGGAGTCGGCTCACATGCACTGTCGCGGTCCCGGCAGTCGCCTTCGCGGGGCTGACGGCAACGCCGGCACTGGCGCAGGGAATCAATCCGGACGAGATCATCGTCACCGCACGTCGCACCGAGGAGCGCCTGCAGGACGTGCCGATCTCGATCACCGTGTTCAGCGGCGACCAGATCCAGAAGCGCAACATCGCGGTCGCCTCCGACCTTGCGGCCTTCACCCCTTCGCTCTCGGTCAACACCCGCTACGGACCTGAAAAATCGACCTTCTCCATTCGCGGCTTCAACCAGGACGCCTCGACCGCGCCGACCGTGGGCGTCTACTTCGCCGACGTCGTGGGCGTGCGTGCGCAGGGCGGCACGGCGGGCGGCAACACGGTAGGCGCGGGCGCCTTCACCGACCTGCAGAACGTGCAGGTGCTGAAAGGCCCGCAAGGCACCCTGCAGGGCCGCAACACCACCGGCGGCGCCGTACTGCTGGTACCGACCAAGCCCACCGACCTGCTCGAAGCCTCGATCGAGGGCACTTACGGCAATTACGACCAGAAGCGCCTGCAGGCCGTGTTCAACGCACCGCTCGCCGATACCTTCAAGGTCCGCGTCTCGATCGACCGCAACGAGCGCGACGGCTACATGAAGAACCATTCGGGGATCGGCCCGAAGGACTTCAACGACATCAACTATTTCTACGGTCGCCTCAGCGTCGTCGCTGATCTGACGCCCGAGTTGGAGAACTACACGATCTTCCACTACAGCCGTTCGGATACGAACGGCTATGCCTCGCACTACGAATTCTGCGATCGCAATCCGGCTTCGCCCCTCGCGGGAGGCAGCCTGTCCCGCTATTATACCTCGCTCGCCGCCTGCGACCAGATCGACCGGCAGGCTGCACGCGGAGACGGGCCACTCGATGTCGAAGTGAGCAACCCCAACCCGCGCATGTTCCTGCGCACCTGGCAAGTCATCAACACTACGACCTGGGCGGCGAGCGACACGCTCACGCTCAAGAACATCGTCAGCTACGGCGAGTATCGCGAGCAGAGCCAGTTCCAGCTCTACAGCGACAATTTCTTCATCCCGAACACCGACGTCACGCGGTTCTTCGCGTCGCGCGGCGGCCCCCTGCCCGGCCAGCGCTTCGACTACATCCAGCTCGGCACCCAGCCCGGCTACGACGCGGCATCGGAATCCACCACGACGGAGGAACTGCAGCTGCAGGGCCGTTCGGCCGACGGCAAGTTCAACTTCGTGGTGGGCGGCTATCTCGAATTCAGCCGTCCGATCGGCTGGAACCAGCAGCGTACCGGCATCTACGGCAATTGCACCGATCCCGGCGTGATGGACTGCGCCGGCGGGCTGCCGCTCGTGCCGATCGCGCCCGGCGTGACGGTGCCCGGCGCCATCATCTCCGAATCGCGGACCAAGCTGGATTTCGACAACCACGGCATCTTCGCCCAGGGCACCTACAACTTCACCGAGCAGCTGGCGCTGACCCTCGGCGGGCGCTGGACATTCGACAAGATCGACGGCTATTCGGAGAGCAACCGCTGGGTGCTTGCGACGATCCCGGGTGCCGGCACCATCCCGGTCAGCCGGGTTTGCAATGACAGCCTCAACCACCCGACCGTGAACCTGCTCGCCAACGGGGGCGACACTTCGGCCTGCGGCACGCGGATCGTCAACAAGTCCAACAAGCCGACCTGGCTGATCGACATCGACTTCAAGCCGACGCCCGACACCCTGATCTATGCCAAGTACGCACGCGGCTATCGCCAGGGCACGGTCAACTTCACCAACCCCGGCATCGAGACGGCGAAACCCGAGAAGGTGGACGCCTACGAAGTCGGCGCCAAGCTGACGTTCCGCGGCGCCCTGCCCGGCTACTTCAACATCGCCGGTTTCTGGAACGACTTCTCGAACCAGCAGGTCTTCGGTGCCCTGATCGCCAAGGAAGGCAGCGGGCTGGCCGGCGGCGCGGCGATCATCAACGCAGGCAAGTCGGTGATCCGCGGCGTGGAAGTCGATGCAGGCATCACGCCGTTCCAGGGCCTGCGCCTTTCTGCAGGCTATGCCTACCTCGATACCGAACTGAAGGAACTCACCCCGCCGACGCTCTCGGCCGACAGCCCGTTCGAGCAGATCATCCCGCGCGGCGAGATCGGCGGCCCGCTGACCTATTCGCCCAAGCACAAGCTCACGCTATCGGGTGACTACTCGGTCTCGCTCGGCGAGAACGTGGGCGAACTGACCTTCGGCGCGATCTTCACTTACACGGCAAAGCAACTGGTCGATGGAAACAACCAGATCCCCAGCTACAGTCTGCTGAACCTCAACGCCGGGATCAACGACATCGGCGGCAGCGGCTTCGACCTTGCCGTGTTCGCGCAGAACGTGACCAATAAGAAATACCGCACGACGGCGGGCGGCGGCTACGATTCGTCGGGCATCGGCGACTTCATGTACGGCCCGCCGCGCATGTACGGCGTGCGCCTGAAGTACGCCTTCGGACGCTGAACTCCACAACAAGAACCCCGCGCCACCAGGTGCGCGGGGTTCCCATGGCCTTCGGGCCGAAACTCGGCCACGCCGTCACCGGCGTGGCTTTTTCATGGGCTCAGGCGACGCCGAGCAGACCGAAGCTGTCGTGCCGCATGACCGCCTTGCCGAGCCGGTCGACGAACTGGACGATGATCGGCGGATCGACGCGGCGGGTAATCGACCACAAGTAATAGCCGTAGGTCACGCCCTCGCGATACTGCGCCCAGGCCTCCTCCCCGGCAGGCATGTCCATGCCGTGCGCGCGCATCATCGCAAGGTACTCGCCGAGCAGGCGACGTTCCTCCACCTCGGCCACATCGGTCGGCAGGACGGCATTGAGATGATAGGCGACGTCAAGCGCCCAGCCGCCGCGCTGGAGCAGTTGCCAGTCGATCACGCCCATTCCCTCCGCAGTCCTGAAGACATTGCCCGCGTGGGCGTCGCCATGGATCATGAACTGCGGCCGCCCCCCGTCGCGCGCGGCGAGTGCCCTGATCGCCACGGCCAGGTTCGCCGCGCTTCGCACGCGCGCGGAGAGGTTGTCGCCGCGCGGGCCGTCCAGCAGTTCCTGCAGGGCCTCGGGCGTGACGTAGCTCATCTTCGCCAGTTCCGCCGCGCGCGGACGAATCCAGTCCGCACCTTCGAGCAAGTCGCTGCGGGCGTGCAGCAGCGACAATTGCCGCAGGCTCTCCAGCGCATCGTCCGCCGTGAAGGGATCCAGCGCCGAGCAGAACCGGGCGCCATCGACGGTGATATCGCGCATGATCGTCACCGCCTGCTGCGCCTCGCGGTCGATCACGGTCGCCACGCACGTGGGTACGCGGACTGCGATAACCGGGGCGACCTTGTTGTAGAAGTCCGATTCCAGCACGCAGGTCGGCCCGCCGCGTGCCGTCATCGCATCGACGTCGAGCAGCCCCTTGAGGCAGAAGCCCAGCTTCTCTCCGTCAGCGAAAGTCACCGCGAAGCGCACCTTGGTGGCGACGGTGCGGATCACTTCCACCTGCTCGACCTTGGCGATGGTCCGCCCTTGGGCAATCCCGGCGAGCGCGCCTTGCAGCCACTGCGGATCGAGCGCCTGTTCCAGCGTCGCCGGAACCGTGACTTGCGGCTGCGCCGGACGCGGTCTTTCGAGGACTTGCGACATGCCTTTTCCCTTTCCCGATATCTGTTCCTTCGGCTTGACCTAATTCGCCATTTCGGTCCATCCTTCGCAATATAGAATTTCATCGGTCAAGCGATGGTAGCAAACGGGAGAAGCCGATGGGCAGGCCGCTGGAAGGCATCAAGGTCGTGGAAGTGGCGATGTGGGCCTTCGTGCCTGCCTGCGGCGGGATGCTCGCGGACCTTGGCGCCGACGTCATCAAGATCGAGCCGCCGACCGGCGATCCGCTGCGGGGCCTTTCGATCGGCGGTCTTGGGGGCGGGAAAATCGACTACTCATGGGAGAGCTATAACCGCGGCAAGCGCTCGGTGACGCTCGATCTCAAGCAGGCGGCAGGGCGCGCGGTGCTCGACCGGCTGCTGGAGGATGCCGACGTATTCCTCACCAACCTGCTGCCCCCGGCGCGGCGCGCGATGCGGATCGATGCCGAGACGATCCGGGGCGCATACCCCGACCTGATCTACGCCAGCGGCAGCGCGCTCGGCCCCAATGGCCCGGACCACGAGAAAGGCGGCTACGATGCCATCACCTTCTGGGCGCGCGGGGGTATCTCCTCCTCGCTGACAGAACCAGACGCGCCCAACCCGGTCGGGCCGCCGGGACCGGCCTTCGGCGATACCCTGTCGGGCTCGATGCTCTCGGGCGCGATCTGCGCCGCCATCGCCAGGCGGGCGCTGACGGGCGAGGCATCGACGGTGGACGTGTCGCTGCTGGGCACCGCGCTGTGGTCGATGCAGCGCTACGTCTGCCAGGCGACGGCGGACGGGGTGCAGAAGTTCCCCAAGCCGCCCGCCGACAAGCCCAACAACGTACTGGTCAGCAACTACCGCACGGCCGACGGGCGTTTCATCGCACTGTGCATGTTGCAGGCGGACAAGTACTGGGCACCCTTCTGCGAGGTTGCCGGACGTCCGGACCTTGCCGCCGATCCGCGCTTTACCGATGCCGCCGCGCGCAAGGCGAACATCGATGCCTGCTACGCCGAAGTGAAGGCCCTCTTCGCGAGCCGGACGCTGGCTGAATGGAAGGCCGTGCTTTCACGCCAGTCGGGCCAGTGGGACGTGGTTCAGGACGTCGGCGAGATGAAGGACGATGCGCAGGCAGAGGCCAACGGCTACCTCAAGCGCGTCGATTACGGCGACGGCACGCAAATCCCGATGGTCGGCCTCCCGATGGTCTTCGACGGCATACCGCTGGCCTCCACCCGATCGCCTGACCTCGGAGCCGACAGCGACGCGGTGCTGGAAAGCCTGGGCTACTCCGAGGACGAGATCATCGACCTCAAGATGCAGGGCGTGGTGTTCTGATGCGCAAGCTGCCAAGGCTGGAGCCTGAGACCGACTTCTACTGGACCTCGGGCGAGGACGGGCGCTTGCGCATCCAGCGCTGCGGACAATGCGGCACATATCAGCACCCGCCCTTCCCGCGCTGTTCCACTTGCGGCAGCGAGGCAGTCGCGCCGGAGCCGGTTTCGGGCAAGGGCCGCCTCGCCAGCTACACGGTGAATCATGAGGCGTGGGTGCCGGGGCTGGCCGTGCCCTTCATGTTCGGCGTCGTCGAACTGGCGGAGCAGGCACGGCTTTACCTCTTCACCAATGTCCTTGGGAAAGAGGTGCGCATCGGCATGCCGCTGACGGTCGAGTTCGAGCACCACGACGACGTCTGGCTGCCGATGTTCCGGGAGGACACGGCATGACCTTCCCCTCCCCGCTTCGTCACCCTGAACTTGTTTCAGGGTCCATCGCGCAGTTGGTGCCGGAGCGTACCTTCACCAGCGGGTCCCTCGGTTTACCCCCTCACAGCACAGCGTTTCAGGCACAATGGACCCTGAAACAAGTTCAGGGTGACGACGTGTCTGGGCGGATGGGCGCGCGAGCATGACCCACCTCCCGGAAAAGCACGTGTGCATCACCGGCGCGGCGCAGTCCGAGGTCGGCCGCCCTTCCCCGCGCACGGCGCTGCAACTGACCGCCGACGCCTGCCTTGCCGCCATTGCCGACGCAGGGCTCTCTCCCTCGGACATCGACGGGATCGCCACGTATCCCGGCAAGAGCAGCGAAGGCGGCGGCATCGCGCCGGTCAGCCCCTCCGAAGCCGCCGCCGTGCTCGGCATCGAGCCGCGCTGGATCCTCGCCTCCGCCGAGGGGTTCAGCCACATGGCGCCGATCTTCAACGCGGTGACCGCGATCGCCTGCGGCCTCGCCCGTCATGTCGTGGTGTTCCGCAGCGTCGCGCAGGCGCAGGCGCGCCTCGCCTCGCGCGCCTCCACCCTGATGTCCGGCGCGCGGGACCGGGTCGACGGCAACAACGCCTGGACCGTGCCCTACGACGCGCTCTCGCCGATCAACACCTTCGCACTCTACGCGCAGGCCTATTTCGACAAGTACGGCGCCGACGAGGCGCAACTGGGCGCCATCGCCGTCAACAATCGCGCCAACGCCGCGCACAATCCCAATGCGATCTACCGCAAGCCGCTCACCCTCGACGATTATCTTGCGGCGCGGGTGATCTCCTCGCCGCTGAGGCTGTTCGACTGCGACAGCCATATCGACGGCTCGACCGCGATCGTCCTGTCGCACCGTGATGCGGCGAAGGACTTGCGCAATCCCCCGCTCCATATCGAGGCGATGGGCATGGCGGTGGGCGGGCTGTGGGTCGGCCGCCACGAGGGCGACTTCACCGAATTGCCCGCCGCCCACCGCGCGGGGGCGATGCTGTGGCAGCGCACCGACCTCACGCCCACCCAGATGGACTGCGCGCAGATCTACGACGGGTTCTCGATCCACGTGTGGATGTGGCTGGAGGCGCTCGGCCTCGTGCCGAAGGGAGAGGCCTGCCGCTTCACCGAGGGCGGGCAGCGGATCGCGCTGGACGGCGAACTGCCGCTCAACACCGGCGGCGGCCAGCTCTCGGCCGGGCGGTTTCACGGCTACGGCCACATACATGAGGCCACCGTGCAGCTCTGGGGCCAGGGCGGCGGGCGACAGGTTCGGGACGCGCGGACCTGCATCGTCTCGAACGGCGGCTACGGCTACGGCGCGATGATCCTGCGGCGGGATTGATTCACTCCCTTCGTACCCACACGGCGTCACCCTGAGCTTGTTTCAGGGTCCATCATGCGTGTCACACCGAGGCTGCAGCCACGCCAGTGCAGATGGCGACACGACCCATCGTCCTGAACTGCGCGATGGACCCTGAAACAAGTTCAGGGTGACGATGAAGCGAGAAGCGACGCGGGGGACGCCCTTGACCGACTCATTCACTAATGCGATAATCAATTCGCAATTTAGAATAATAGATCGGGACGAGAGGAACCGGACATGAGCGAAGCAGATCCTGCCATCCGCGCGAACGCGGCTACCGACTGGAAGTACGGCCCGATCTTCGACGCCGACGCGCACATCGATCCGCCGCACGACATGTGGAAGGACTACCTCCCCGCCCACCTCAAGGATCGCGCGCCCTTCATCGAGCACGCCGAGGACGGGGACTACATCTGCTTCGAGGGCAATCGCCGCCCCTTCATGATGATCAACAACCAGGCCGGTCGCGAGGGCAAGAACTTCAAGATGAAGGGCCGCCTCGCCGACCAGCGCACGGTCTGGGAGCCCGCCACCCGCCTCGCCGACATGGACGCCGACGGCATGGATGCCGCGCTGCTGTTCGGCGGCGGGCCGCTGGGCTCCTTCGACAACGAACTCTACGTCGCCAGCTACGAGGCGTACCAGAACTGGGTGATGGACTTCGCCTCGGTGGCGCCCGACCGGCTCTACCCGGTCGGCTACGTGCCGATGCGCGACATCGACGAGACGTGCGCGCATGTCACGCGCCTTGCGAAGAAGGGCTTTCGCGCCATCAACCTGCCCGCCTTCCCGCAGAACCCGGACGCCTGGAAGACCTCGTCCGGCATCGCGGCGATGAAGGACGGGCAGGTCTCGGCGCTGACCGGCGACAGCAAGGGCGCGCTGCAATATTCCGACCCGGCGTTCGACAAGCTGTGGAAGACGGTGTGCGACCACGGCCTCGTCATCACCTTCCACCTCGGCGCGCGGGTGCCGCGCTTCGGGCAGAAGGAGTTCTTCCTGCCCGACATGCCGATGAGCAAGATGGCGATGGCCGAACCCATCGGCATTTTCATCTTCAACTGCATCTTCGACCGCTTCCCGGACTTGCGCATCGGCAGCATGGAAAGCGGCGTGGGCTGGTTCGCGTGGTACACCGAATACATCACCCGCACCTGGGAACGGCAGCGTTTCTGGACCGAAAGCCAGCTGAAGAACCCGCCCAGCTATTACATGGACCGCAACGTCTACGGCTCGTTCATCCAGGACCGCACCGGCATCCTCAACCGCGACCTGCCGGGCGCGCGCAACATCATGTGGTCCTCGGACTACCCCCACTCGGAGACGACCTTCCCCAAGTCGCGCGAGATCATCCTGCGCGACTTCGAAGGCGTGCCGGAGGCCGACGTGCGCGCGATCATCCACGACAACGCCTGCAAGCTGCTGGGGATCGCCTGATGCTGGACACCCCCACCGCGCCCGAGAACGACGACGTCCTCACCGCCGACGACCCGCTCTACGAGGAACTCTACGACGTGCGCCGCGAGGCGGAGGCGATCGGCAACCTCGTCGAAGTGGCCGAAATCATGCCGCGCATCCACGCACTGCGGGAACAAGGCCCTGTTCTGAAAGGCCGTCTGCGCGAACTGCTCGGCCTGCCGCTGCACGAGCGCCATGCGCGTGCAGCGGGGCGACCGCACTGGACGGTGCTGTCGTTCGAGGCGGTGGAAGCCGCGCTGCGCAATGCCGCGGTGTTCTCCAACTCGGTGCAGGGCCACGACAACCCGGCGGGCGAGAAGACCATGGGCATCCTCGAGATGGACCCGCCGCTCCACCGCGCCTATCGCCGCACCATCCAGCCGCGCTTCAACATGCCCGAGGCGATGGGCTGGTGGCGCGAGCATACCATCGACACCATCATCGAACGCCTGATAGCGCGGATGGGTCGGGGCGAGCGCGCCGACCTCAACCTCGACTACTGCGCGCGCATCCCGGTCTACACGATCACCACCGCCATCGGCCTCGACGGTGACGAGGCGCTGCGTTTCCGCCACGCCTACCTCAACTCCACCAGTTCGAGCCGGACGGTGACGATGGAGCAGCGGCAGGCCAACGCGAAGATCGTCGAGAGCACCGTGCTGGGCCTGATCGCGCGCCGCCGTCAGGAGCCGAAGGACGATCTCGTCAGCTTCCTCATCACGATGAAGCTGCAGATGCCGGGCGAGGAACCGCGTGCCCTCACCGACCGCGAGATCATGGCGCACGTCAAGCTGGTGATGGTCGCGGGCGGCGGCACCTCGTGGCGGCAGATGGGCATCGCGCTCTACGCCCTGCTCACCCATCCCGAGCAACTGGACGCCGTGCGCGCCGACCGCTCGCTGGTGGACGATGCGGTGGAGGAAAGCCTGCGCTGGTATCCGACCGCGCCTTACTTCTACCGCATGGTGATGGAGGATACCGAGCTTTACGGCCACGCGATCCCCAAGGGCGCAGTGCTGGAACTCGGCCTCGGCCCGGCCAACCGCGACCCCGCGCGCTGGGAACGGCCCGACGAATACGATCTGTTCCGGCCGAAGAAGACCAACCTTGCCTTCGGGTTCGGCACGCACCGATGCCTCGGCATGAACGTGGCGCGGGTGGAGATCAATCGCGGCATCAACGCGCTGCTCGATCACTTCCCGAACCTGCGGCTCAATCCCGAAGCGCCCGCGCCGTTCATGACCGGCGGGCTGGAGCAGCAGGGCGTGTCGGGACTGCCGGTGTTGCTGCGGTAACCTTACCCCGTCATCCCAGCGAAGGCTGGGACCGCTGGCCGCGTAAAACCCAACCCTCGCCAGGGCGTTTGAACGATAGTTGGCCGTAACAGGCCAGCGGTCCCAGCTTTCGCTGGGATGATGGGAAAGGGTTTCAACTCTCCGCGAACGTATAGGGCTGCGCGGCACGGCGGTAGTCGTCCGCCAGCACGTCGCGCCCGATCGGCGGGACCGAGCGGGCGGTGCATTCCGCTCGCTGGCACAGGCGGCAGGTGACGCCGATCGGCGTCGTCGGCGCGCCCGCCGGGTCCACACCTCCGGCATAGACCAGCCGCCCCGCCTGCTCCGCCGCGCAGGCGAGAGCCACCGCGCGCACCACCCGCGCACCGCCGTAGCCTGCTGCCCCACCGGTCACCGTGCGCGCGATCGAGAAGAAGCGCTCCCCGCCCGGCAGTTCGAGCCATTGCGGCACGATCTCGCCCGGACGGCGAAACACCTGATGCACGCTCCACAAGGGGCACCCGCCGCCATGCGCGGC
The DNA here is from genome assembly GCF_057808725.1 of Novosphingobium sp. FG90. Lineage (NCBI taxonomy): Bacteria > Pseudomonadati > Pseudomonadota > Alphaproteobacteria > Sphingomonadales > Sphingomonadaceae > Novosphingobium > Novosphingobium sp. FG90. Next base: position 28,487 of record NZ_JBMDIO010000004.1, on the reverse strand, counting down.
GAAGGGGAAGCCCGCACCGTCCAGCCGCTTGGAGACATTGCCCGCCTCGTCCACGCGGATGAAGAAGAAGCCGACGCGCTCCTCCCCCGGCCGCTGCAGCGTGGTGAGGCGATGCGCCACCTGCTCGAAACTGGCGCCGAACAGCGCGCACAGGGCGTCGATGTCGTAGCGCCGCTGATCGGCCGCGCGGGCGAAGCGGCCGTAGGGCATGACGATCGCCGCCGCCGCATAGCCCGCCAGCGCGCGCAGCAGCAGCGTCGCGGTGGTACGGCTGGAAAACGCCTCGGCCCGGATCGTCTGCTTGATCTCCGAACGCAGCGCGGTGTGGGCGACATGCGTGGCGATCTGGAACGCGCGGCTGGCATGGTCGAGCGTGTCGGCGATCAGCAATTGCTGGTTGTGCCGGTCGAAACGGCGCAGCGAATCGACCAGCACGTCAGGCGGCAGGAAGCGTACCCGCACGCCCTTCGCGCCGAGCCAGTCGGTCGCCCCGCCTGCCTTCTCGATCTCGCCCGCCAGTTCCTCGGCGCGGGTATCGAGCGCGTGGAAGTAGTTGCGGTTGGCGGCAAGGAAGCGCTGCGCCTCGCGCACGGGCTCATTCTCGTCCGCCATCGGCCCGGCGGCGCGCTGTTCGGCCAGCGCCTGCGCCTCGCGGGTATAGGCCTGATGCAGCCGCAAGAGCGCTTCGGAGACGCCGGGAAAGCTGGTGGCGAGGTCGGCGACTTCCAGCTTGGGCAGGTCGATGTCGGCGAAGATCGGGTCGCGCAGTACGTCGGTCAGGCGGCGCGCGTAGTCCTCCCCGTCGTCTCCTGCGATGTCGGCGATGTCGAGGCGGTAGGTCTTCGCCAGCCGCAGCAGCATGTCCGCCGTCACCGGACGCTGGTTGCGTTCCAGCAGGGCGACGTAGCTGGGCGAGATATCCAGATCGTCGGCCATCGCCTGCTGCGTCAGGCCGAGTTCCCGGCGCAGGCGGCGCAGGCGCGGACCAAGGTACAGGGGACGATTCTCTGCCATTGCACTCCCTATCCAACCCCCCGTCATCCCAGCGAAGGCTGGGCCCGCTGACCTGTTACGGCCAACTATCGTCAGGACACCTTGCCGATAGTTGGGCTCTACACTGCCAGCGGTCCCAGCCTTCGCTGGGATGACGAAGTGGCTTTTACAGCCGCCTTGTAATTACCACACAACTTTACAAAGAACATCTGTAAAGTTTGACAACAGCACCTCGCGCGCCATTCCGCCGCGCCGTCACCGCGACTACCTCGGCTCCATCGAAAGCAATCGCATCTGCGAAGAGGAACTCAAAGCGTGACCTACCAGAGCAAGATCATCGAAGCCGGCACCACGATCGGCACCGAGACCCACTGGAACGGGATCGAGGCCGAATCGGTCGCCCGCATGCGCCTGCAGAACCGCTTCCAGACCGGCCTCGACATCGCCCGCTACACCGCGCGCATCATGCGCGAGGATATGGCGGCTTACGATCTCGACCCCGCCAACTACACACAGTCGCTGGGCTGCTGGCACGGCTTCATCGGCCAGCAGAAGATGATCTCCATCAAGAAGCACTTCGGCACCACCAAGGGGCGCTACCTGTACCTCTCGGGCTGGATGGTCGCGGCATTGCGCAGCGAGTTCGGCCCGCTGCCCGACCAGTCGATGCACGAGAAGACGTCGGTTCCGGCGCTGATCGAGGAACTGTACACCTTCCTGCGCCAGGCCGATGCGCGCGAACTGGGCGGCCTGTTCCGCGATCTCGACAAGGCCCGCGAGGGCGGTGACGAGGTGGAGGCCAAGCGCATCGAACACGCCATCGACGCCTACGAAACGCACGTGGTGCCGATCGTCGCCGACATCGACGCAGGCTTCGGCAATGCGGAGGCGACCTACCTCCTCGCCAAGAAGTTCATCGAGGCGGGCGCCTGCTGCATCCAGATCGAGAACCAGGTCTCGGACGAAAAGCAGTGCGGTCACCAGGACGGCAAGGTCACCGTCCCGCACGAGGACTTCATCGCGAAGATCCGCGCGGTCCGCTACGCCTTCATGGAACTGGGCGTCGATGAGGGCCTGATCGTGGCGCGCACCGACTCGCTCGGCGCCGGCCTCACCAAGCAGATCGCCTTCACCCGTGAAGCGGGCGACATCGGCGACCAGTACAACGCCTTCCTCGATTGCGAGGAAGTCGAGACGGTCGGCCACGGCGACGTTCTCATCAGCCGGGACGGCAAGCTGCTTCGCCCCAAGCGCCTGCCCAGCAACCTCTACCAGTTCCGTTCGGGAACCGGCGAGGACCGCTGCGTGCTCGACAGCATCCACGCCCTGCAGAACGGCGCGGACCTGCTGTGGATCGAGACCGAGAAGCCGCACATCGGCCAGATCGGCGGAATGGTCAGCCGCATCCGCGAGGTGATCCCGAACGCCAAGCTGGTCTACAACAACTCGCCCAGCTTCAACTGGACGCTCAACTTCCGCCAGCAGGTCTTCGATGCCTGGCAGGCGGCGGGCAAGGACGTCTCGGCCTTCGACCGGGGGCGCCTGATGAGCATCGACTACGACGCCACCGAGCTGGCGGCAGAGGCCGACGAGCGCATCCGCACCTTCCAGAAGGACGCGGCGCGTGAGGCGGGCATCTTCCACCACCTCATCACCCTGCCGACGTACCACACCGCCGCGCTGTCGACCGACAATCTGGCGAAGGAATACTTCGGTGACGCCGGGATGCTCGGCTACGTGAAGGGCGTGCAGCGCGAGGAGATCCGCCAGGGTATCGCCTGCGTGAAGCACCAGAACATGGCCGGCTCCGACCTCGGCGACGACCACAAGGAATACTTCGCCGGCGAGGCGGCGCTGAAGGCCGGCGGCGCGCACAACACGATGAACCAGTTCGCTGCCTGAGGCAGCGGGGGAACCAGTTCGCTGCCTGAGGCAGCGGGGGAACCAGTTCGCAGCGTAAGTTCGACGACGGGTGCGCGCTCCGCACCCGTCACATCCACCCCGTCACCCTGAACTTGTTTCAGGGTCCATCAAGCCGATAGCTCAGTGGCTGAAACGGCAAACCGACAGGGCAGCGCGCGCCGGAACGCTCCGGGACCAACTGCCCGATGGATCCTGAAACAAGTTCAGGATGACGGGAAACGAGAAGCCGGAGGGGCAGTCCCTCCGGACGGGGAAGCACCCCGCAAAGCAAGCAAGGAAAGGACATAGCATGACCACCATGACCGCAGAACCGACCCGCGCGCGCGCGGTGCTCTCGAACGAGGACTTCAAGCTCCTGCAGGAAGCCGTCGTCTTCTACCTCAAGGCGCACGAGGACGATCCGATCTCGTCCAAGTACTCCAACCTGTACCACCGCCTCGGCAGCGCCGTCCGCCGTTGAAGGCCGTTTCTAGAGTTTTCCTGGGGAGGAAAGCTTGGCCCGTCGCACCTCGTGCGGCGGGCCATTTGCATTCGCGGGGAGCAGAAATGATCGTCGGTCGCTTACCAAAAATTCATCCCTCAGAGCCTTGAAAATCCGCGCCCCGGTTAGTCATGTCTTTGTCGCCATAGGCAGAAAATTAACCTGATGCCTCATAGCCTGCTCCAAACCAGATGGGGATCTGCGTTGTATTTGGGGTTTAAACAGGACGTAACCGGCGAAGAACTCGCGCTCACCCTAGCGGAGGGCGGCGACTTGCCTTCGCTCGACACCGCGCTGCAGGCTGCATCGCTGGCGGAAACGCGCCTGCGCGAGGCGATCGAGGCGATTCCGCAGGGCATCGTGTTCCTCGACGAGGAGGATCGCTACATCCTCTGGAACCAGCAGTACGCGCAGATTTACGAGAAGTCGGCGGACCTGCTGAAGCGGGGCGCCAAACTGGGCGACGCACTGCGCATCGGCATCGCGCGGGGTGACTATCCCGAAGCGCTCGGACGCGAGGAGGAGTGGCTGGCCAGCCGCCTCGACCTGCTGCGCCAGCCCTCTCGCCGTCACGAACAGTGGCTGTCGAACGGGCGCTGCATCATGATCGAGGAGCGCCGCCTCGACAGCGGCGGTTCGATCGGCGTGCGCGTCGACATCACCGACCTCAAGCAGAAGGAAGAAGCCTTCCGCCTGCTGTTCGAGCGCAATCCGCTGGCGATGTTCGTCTATGATCGCGAGAGCGGCTGCATCCGCACCGCCAACGAAGCCGCATGTGCGCTGTTCGGCTACACCACGCCCGAAATGGTCGATCTTCCGGCCGAAGAACTGTTCCCCGCCGCATCGCGTGCCCGCGCCGCCGAACTGCTCGTCACCGACCGTGCCGACACCGGCGACAGCTGGAAGATGCTGCGGCGCGACGGCGGCTGCATCGAGACGGTAATCGCCACGCGCCTCTCCGACCTGGAGGGCTTTTCCGGCACCATCGTCTCGATTTTCGACGTCACCGAGCGCCGCCGCATCGAGCAGCGCATGGCGCACATGGCGCGCCACGACGAACTCACCGGCCTTGCCAACCGATCGCATTGTCGCACTTACCTCAACGAACTGCTGACCGATGCCGGCCCGCACGACACCGTGACGCTGGCAATGGTCGATCTCGATCATTTCAAGCCGGTCAACGATACCTACGGTCATCACTTCGGCGACATCGTGCTTACCGAGGCGGCCCGCCGCATGCGGGAACTGATTCCGCCCGAAGCCCTGCTGTGCCGCATCGGCGGCGACGAGTTCGCGCTGATCTTCCGCCGCTCCAGCATGACGCAGGCGGAACTGGTGTCCAAGTCGATCATCACTACCCTGTCGGAGCCGTTCTTCGTGCAGGGGCACATGATCCACATCGGCGCGACGGTCGGCGTCGCTTCAGCGCCTTACGACACCCGTGATCCCGAGACGCTGCTGCGCTACGCCGACCTCGCGCTCTACGCCGCCAAGGGCGAGCGGCGCGGAAGTTGCCGCAGCTTCGAATCGGGGATGGACGCAGCCGCGCAGGAAAAGAACCGCCTCGAGATCGACCTGCGCGCCGCCGTGCGCGAAGGCAGACTGGAAGTGCACTACCAGCCCATCGTCGACCTCCAGAGCGGACAAGTGGAGTGCTACGAGGCGCTGCTGCGCTGGAACCATCCCGAACGCGGCAGAGTGCCGCCCGACGTTTTTGTCCCGCTCGCCGAGGAGATCGGCCTGATCGACCAGATCGGCCGCTTCGTGCTCGGCAGTGCGTGCAGCGCGGCGATGCAGTGGCCCGATCACGTCAAGGTCGCGGTCAACGTCTCGCCGCTGCAGTTCCGCAACGGCAACCTGCTGAGCACGGTGATCAACGCCCTCTCCACCTCGGGCCTTGCCGCCGAGCGTCTGGAACTGGAGATCACCGAGGCGGTGCTGATGGAAAAAGGCCCGCGCCCTTCCGCGATCATCCGCAACTTGCGCGCCTTCGGCATCGGCATCTCGCTCGACGATTTCGGGACCGGCTATTCCTCGCTGAGCTACCTGCTCAACTACCCCTTCACCAAGATCAAGATCGACAAGTCGTTCATCCTGAACCTGCACCACGAGGCCAACTCACGCGCCGTCATCCGCGCCGTGATCGGCCTCGGCCGCAGCCTCGGCCTGATCGTGACGGCCGAGGGGATCGAAAGCGACATGGAACGCGAATACCTGCGTGACGAGGGCTGCACCCAGGGACAGGGCTACCTGTTCGGCAAGGCGATGCCTACGGGGGCTTCGACGAGCTCAGCCTGAATGGAATTGGGAGGTCTGCTCCAACCCCGCTCACCCTGAGCGTGTCGAAGGGTCACAGCCGACCTCGCAACCTCGTTCCGTCACGCCACCAGCGCGCGGCGACAGAATTCCCACAGCTCGGCCGCCAGTTCCTCGCGCCCGGTGCGGTCGGGGATGCCCTCTTCTTCCGCCAGCAGCACGGTATGCACGGTGGTCGAGACGAGGTTGTAGACCAGTCGCGCCTGCAATTGCGGATCGGCCTGCCGGAACACGCCGGTCGCGATCCCGCCCGTCACGTGTCCCGCGATCAGGTCGAGCAGCGGTTCCAGCGCCGAGTTCAGTTCGGAAGGCCGCGTCTGGGCGAGCCGCAAGTGCTCCCGGCTGAGCGCTGCCCCGCGTCGGTTCGCCCCCATCCGGTCCTGCCCGAGCTGGCCCACCACGATCCCGGTCACGATCAAGCGCAGCGCCTCCACCGGCCCTTCGCACCGCGCGGTAATCTCCCGGAACTGCAGCGCCGCCGCACGCAGCGAGCTGTCGAATACCGCCAGCACGAGATCGTCCTTGCCCTGGAACCGTTCGTAGAACGCCCGCCGCGCCAGCCCCGCCCGCGCCAGCACCGCGCGGATCGTCAGCCCCTCCAGCCCCGCTTCGTCGAGCAGGTCGTAGGCAGTGCGGATGAGCAGGAGCGTGCGATCGCCCTCGGACGTCTCGGGCGCGGTGAACAGCGGCGGATAGGCGGTCGTCATGCTCCTTGCGCTACGCCCGTGCGCGGCCCCGGTCCAGCCCCGCGCTTCCCGCGATTGACTTGGCCGCCCCCACGGGCGTAAAAGAATGAGAACAATGTTCTCACAGGATAACGAGAGAGGAAACCATGCCGCAGGTCACTTACGTCGATCATGACGGGCACGAGACGCGCGTCGACGTGCCGCTGGGCGAAAACGTCATGCGCGGGGCGCTCTACAGCGGGATCGAGGGCATCGTCGGCGAGTGCGGCGGCGGTCTCTCCTGCGCGACGTGCCACTGCTACGTCGACGAGGACTGGATCGACACCACCGGCGGCCCCTCCTCCGATGCCGAGGCCGAACTGCTGGAACAGGTAGCGACCGAGCTTCGCCCCTCCAGCCGCCTGTCGTGCCAGATCGAGATCACCCCCGCGCTCGACGGGCTCATCGTCCACCTGCCCGAAACGCAGTTCTGAGGGAGAGGACGCCATGCCGATCGACGCCGCCAATCCCGTCCCGCCCAGCTTCCCGCGCCACGTCGGGATGGACCAGGTTCCCGCCCATGTACCGCCCGAACTGATCCGCCAGTCAGGGCTCACCTTCGGACCGGACTTTCTTGCGAACCCCCACGACTTCATGGCCGCGCTGCATGAAAAGCAGCCGCCGATCTATTACGACGTCAGCCCGATGGGCAACATGTGGCACCTCATCAAGCATGAGGATGCGCTGTTCGGCCTGCGCCACCCGGACGTCTTCTCCAACGAGGGCGCCACGCCCTTCCCGCGCGACCCGGACGACTATTTCTATTTCATCCCGATCGAGATCGACCCGCCGCACCATCGCAAGTACCGCAACATCGTCGACCCAGTGTTCAGCCCCCAAGGCGTGCTCAAGCTGGAAGAGCAGATCCGCCGGCGCGCCAACGACCTGATCGACGCGATCGAGGCAAAGGTGGCTGCCGGAGAAACCTGCGAGTTCACCGAGGACTACGGCCGCCCGCTGCCGGTTTCGGTGTTCCTCGATATCATGGGGCTGCCGCAGGACATGCGCGACGAGTTCGTCGACTGGGCGGTGAAGCTGCTCCATTCGAACGACCGCGCGATCATGGCGGACTCGATGCGCAAGATCACCGCCTACCTCAAGCAGGCGATCGAGGAGAAGAAGGCGAACCCGGACGACGGCGTCGTCAGCCGCATCGCCCATTCCGCCCCGGATGGCGTGCCGCTGTCGGACAAGGAAATCTTCGGCTTCGTCTGCTTCCTGTTCATCGGCGGGCTCGACACCGTGTTCGCGACGCTGAACAACATCTGGCTCTACCTTGCCGAGCATCCCGAAAAGCTGGCCGAGATCCATTCCCGCCCGCAGGACATCGACAGGATCGTCGAGGAACTGCTGCGCCGCTGGTCGGTCACGTTCTCGGGCCGGGTCCTCGACAAGGACTACGAGATGCGCGGCGTACAGATGAAGAAGGGCGACCGCGTCACCTTCATCCTCCCCGCCTGCAACTTCGACCCCGAAGTGTTCCCGAACCCGAAGGAGGTCGATTTCGACCGGCCGCGCAAGACGATCCTCGCCTTTACCGTGGGCGTGCACAGTTGCATGGGTGCGCACCTCGCCCGGCTCGAGGTGAAGATCGCCCTCCAGGAATGGCTGAAGCGCATCCCCGCCTTCTCGGTGAAGCCGGGCACGCGGATCGAGTACCGTCCCGGCGGCGTCATCGGACCGGAGCACCTGCCGCTGGTCTGGTAAGGCCTCACCCCACCTTGCGGGGCGGCCTTGCGAAAATTGCGAGCAGGGCCGCCTCGAACGCCTCGGGGCGCTCGTACATCGCCCAGTGCCCTGCTTCCTCGACGACGCGGAACTCGGCGTCGGGCTGGACCGTGCGGAGCGCCGCCTTCTGCGCGGCGGGGTCCGGATGCGGCAGGTCGTGCGCACCCCAGATCGCATCCACGGCCACCCTTACCGCCGGCAGTACCTTAACCAGCCGATCGGGCAGAACCAGCGGCGATGCATGAAGACGCGCGGCCTTGGCCGTCGGCAACAGCATGTGGATCGCAAGGTCGTCCGCACTGTCCGGGTGATGGAGCATCAGCCCAAGCAGGTTCGCCTTGAGCGCGGCAAGGCGGGCTTCGCCCGTCAGCCCGCTGATCCGCCCCAGGCGCGGATGCCCCATCGGCGTATCCAGCCCGCCGCAGCCGACGATGACCAGCCGATGCGCCACACCGGGATGCAACGCGGCCAGATGCGCCAGCGCCACTCCCCCGAACGAGAAGCCGCACAAGTCGACGGGCAGCCTTCCAGCCCCGAGGATATCGTTCAGCCCTTCTGCCAGTGCCGCCGAGATGCCGGCGTGATCCTCGCTCGCGGGCATGGCGGAATCGCCGTGTCCCGGCAGGTCGGGCACGATGAGTTGCCGGTGGCGGGACAATCGCTCGATGTTACGGACCCAATGCGTCCATGACCCTTGCGCACCGTGCGCAAGAACCAGCGGCACCCCCTCTCCCCAGATCCGCCAAACCATTGTCCCGTCGCCGCAGGATGTCTCGACCCGGCGCGCCTGCGACTCGAGCGAATCGAGGACGGCCTGCGGGTCCGGTTCCTGTCCCGATTCAGCGGTGTCGATGCCCATTCGGGTCATGCCTCTCTCCTTCGCATCCCATCGGATCATCGGTGGAAAGGATGCGCAACAGGTGCCCGCCAATCATCGCCCACCGAGTATCGCTGATGACAGCGCAGGACATGCAACACCGCAGAAACGCGCGGGAAATGGGCGACGAAAAAATCGCATGTTGCGCAGCATGAAATGCATTTCCCGCTTTGCCAAAGCCGGATTCTTGTGCAATGTGGTTGGTGAAAGGTTCATGTAACCTTACCGGTGTTGGGAGAGAGCGCGCCGGGGATGAGATAATCACTCCGGCGCGCCGATTTCCTCGCAGATGCAGCAAAAGCTGCCTGATCCACCAACTTTCGACAATCTCCCTGATTTGCACGGGTTTGGCAACCCCTCATCGTAGCGATACGGCGCCCGGGAGCCTCGTACTTTAGACCCATCGCCGCGTTGCAACATAGGCTGACGCCCGGAAAACCGCGGATCGTGCGCCCGGAGCGATTCGCTCGGGGTGGGACAATATGTCCTGATCGCGCAGGCGATCCCCTGACGCATTTGCTCCCGCCCACGCGCTTGGCTAGATCGTGGCGTCGTGAACGCCCTGCCGCCCTCTCCCGCTCGCCAGCTCTGGGCGATCACCCTGCCCGCGATGCTGACCAACGTGGCGACCGCGCTGTTCGGCCTTGCAGACATGTGGGCGATCGGTCGGCTTGGCGACGCCCCCGCGCAAGGCGCCGTCGAACTTGGCGCGAAGTTCATGCTGGGCCTGCTCAACGTGTTCAATTTCCTGCGCACCAGCACCGTGGCGTTGACCGCTCAAAGCAGAGGGCGCGGCGAGCATGATGCCGCCGGGGGCGATGCGGGTGAGACACTGGCGCGCGCGATGGCCGTCGCTCTCGGCATTGGCGCGGTGCTGCTCATGGCCATGCCGCTGGCGGTGCCCCTCGGCCTGGACCTGCTCGGTGCCGAGGGGCCGGTGCGCGATGCCGCCCGCAGCTATGTCGCGATCCGATACTGGGCTGGGCCGGTGTGGCTGGCGAACTGCGTGCTGGTGGGCTGGCTGATCGGACGGCGCAAGGTGCGCCATGTGCTCGTCGTCGAGATCGTCGCCAACCTCGTCCACATCGCACTCGACCTGCTGCTGGTGCTCGTCGTGGGCTGGGGCGTCGCGGGCGTGGCGACGGCGACGGTAAGTTCGGAAGGGCTCAAGTTCCTCCTCCTCGCCGCGATCGTCGTGCGCAAGGGCGCGGCGGGCGAGGCGCTGGCGGCGCTCGGCCGCAAGCGAACGTGGGCGCGCGGCGAACTGGCGCGCCTCTTCGCGCTCAACCGCGACCTGTTCGTGCGCACGCTGCTGCTGACCGGCTCGATCCTGCTGTTTGCCCGCGTCGGTGCCCGCGCGGGGCCGGTGACGCTCGCCGCCAACGGCGTGCTGTTCCAGATCTTCATGCTGGCGACGCTGCTGCTCGACGGGTTCGAGAGCGGCGCGCAAGTGCTCTGCGGAGAGGCGCTCGGCGCGCAGTCGCGGGCGCGCTTCACCGCCGCCGTGCACGCGGCGCTGGTGTGGGGCGGCGTGACCGGGCTCTCCGTCGCGGTGCTCTATGCGCTGGCCGGAGCGCGCCTTGCTGCGGCGTTCAGCACCGATCCCGCCGTGATCGCCGCAACAGCGCAGTACGCACCCTGGCTGGCGCTGCTGCCGGTGCTCGGCGTCTCCTCCTTCGTGTTCGACGGAGTGTTCGTCGGCGCCGGTTGGACGCGGGCGATGCTGGGGACGATGGCGGCGGCGATGGCGGGCTATCTCGTCCTGCTATGGACGCTCCAGCCGCTCGGCAACCATGGGCTGTGGGCGGCTTTCGCGGTGTTGTTCGGTGGCCGCGCGGTGGGTCAGGCGCTCATGCTGCCGCGCCTGGTCCGGCGCGGCTTCAGCGCTTCCTGAAGACGAGCATGAGGTTGTTGGCCGGCATCTCGACGAGGCGGTCGAAGGCGAGCCCGTTGTCCAGCGCGCAGGCGCGCACGGTCTCAACGCTGCGCAGGCCCCATTGCGGGTTGCGCCGCTTGAGATCCTCGTCGAAGGCCGCGTTGCTGGGCTCGAGCGTCAGCCCCCCGCGCCGATAGGGACCGTAGAGCACCAGCGGATAGCCCGATTCCAGCACCCGCGCGGCACCGGCCATGAGGCCCTCGGTCGCGTTCCAGGGGCTGATGTGGATCATGTTGATGCAGACGACCGCCTGTGCCTCAGCCACCGGCCATTCCTGCGAAGCCGCGTCCAGTTCCAGCGGCGCGCGCAGGTTCGCCAGTCCCGCCTGCTCCGCCCACGCCGCGATCGAGGCGCGGGCCTGAACGTCGGGATCGGTCGGCTGCCAGACGAGGTCGGGCAAGGCGGCAGCGAAGTGGACAGCATGTTCGCCGGTGCCGCTGGCGACCTCCAGCACATGCCCCGACACCGGCAGTACATCGCGCAGGACCGACAGGATCGGGTCACGGTTGCGGGCAGTGGCGGGAGCCTCTCGGCGGGCATCGTTTTCCATTGGCTTGCAATGGGATCAGCAGCCCGCGTCGGCAAGGGCCAACTGCGCCCGAAAGGTGCGTCGGCCGGATGGAAAGCGGGGGGACTGGGGGGCTGTCTGTGCTTTCGGTCCGGCCGACGCGCCGGCATCTCCTGTTTCGGGGGCGGAGACGCCGGCTGTCTCGATCAGTGCCCTGAAGAGGGCTTCACGTTCTTGGGCGGGCGCGGGGCCAGCCAGATGGTCATCGCGGCAAGGAACAGGGCGATGGCGCTGATCACGAACAGTTCGCCCGTCGCGACCGCTGTACCCTGGTTCTCGACCAGCTGCGCGATCGCTACGCGCGCCTGCTCGGCACTGAAGCCCTGCTGCTGGAGCGCCTGCGAGGTCGCGTCCGCCCCGTTGAGCACGCCAGACAGGTCAGCGCTGCGCGAGCGCGACATGTCGCTCCACACGGTAGTGATGATCGCCGTCGCCACCGCGCCTGCAAGGGTTCGCCCGAAGTTGGCGATACCGGCGGCGGAGGCCGTCTCGTGCGGCTGCACCGAACTGAGGCTGATCGTCGTCAGCGGCACGATCATCAGCGAGACGCCGACCCCCTGCAGCAGTTGCGGGATGGCGATCGTCCAGAACGTGATGTCGGTCGACCAGGTCATGCGCATCAGCGAACACACGCCGATCCACGAGACGCCGACGAACACCAGCAGGCGCGGATCGAACCGCTTCATCAGCGCAGGCACGAAAGGCGATGCGACCACCGCCAGCACGCCCGAGAACGCCATCGCCCTGCCCGCCTCGGTCGCGGTGTAGCCCATCGAGGTCTGCAACCACTGCGGGATGATCACGATAGAGGCAAAGTACGTACCGAAGGCGATCGTCAGCGAGGCCGTCGAGGCGGAGAACCCTCGATAACGGAACACACTGAGGTTCACGATCGGGTGTTCCTCGGTCAGTTCCCATATCAGGAAGGCGATGAAGAACACGCCCGCTATGCACGCCAGCGCGACGATCTTGGTGGACGAGAACCAGTCCTCGTCACGGCCGAGATCGAGCATCATCTGGAACGCGCCGACGAAGATCACCAGCAGCGCCAGCCCGATCTTGTCGATCGGCAGCTTCTGGGTCGGCGTTTCCTGCCCGCGCAGCAGCACCGCCACGCCGAAGAAGATCAGCGCCACGATCGGCACGTTGATGAAGAAGATCCACTCCCACGACCAGTTGTCGGAGATGTAGCCGCCCAGGATCGGACCGGCGATCGGCGCGGTCACGACCGTCATCGCCCACATCGCCATGGCCTTGGGCTGCATCTCCTTGGGGAAGATCTTCAGCATCAGCGTCTGCGTCAGCGGCATCAGCGGCCCGCCGCAGAAGCCCTGCCCGAGACGGAAGATGACCAGCGCCGAGAGCGTCCCCGAAAGCCCGCACAGCGTCGAGAATATCCCGAAGCCGATCAGCGAGAACATGAACACCCGCAAGGTGCCGAAGCGGTTGGCGAGCCAGCCCGTCAGCGGCACGCAGATCGCCTCGGCGACCGCATAGGACGTGATGACCCAGGTGCCGCTCGACACCGAGACGGCAAGGCCGCCCGCGATGTGCGGCACCGAGACGTTGGCGATCGTGGTGTCGAGCACGACGATGAAGTTGGCCATGGCGAGCACGAAGCCCGCCAGGATCAGCCTGGCGCCGGTCAGCGGGGGGCCGCCTTCCTGCGCCGCTGCAGCCGGAGCGCCGCCGGCCATCAGTCGTTGTCCGTCAGGTCGATCTCGGCTTCCATCGACAGGCCGATGCGCAGCGGATGTTCCTTCAACTCCTTGGGATCGAGCTGGATGCGCACCGGCAGGCGCTGCACCACCTTGATCCAGTTGCCGGTCGCGTTCTGCGCCGGGATCAGCGAGAACGCCGCGCCGGTGCCGCCCGAAAAGCCGACGACCTTGCCGTGGTAGACCACGTCGCCGCCGTAGAAGTCGGAAGTCAGCTCGGCCTTCTGGCCCGAGCGGACCTTGCCGAGCTGGTCTTCCTTGAAATTCGCATCGACGTACAGCTCACCCACCGGCACGACGGTCATCGCCGCCTGCCCGCTCTGGATGCGCTGGCCGACCTGGATGCTGCGCCGGGACACGACGCCGTCGATCGGCGCGCGCACGATGGTGCGTTCGAGGTCGAGCTTCGCCTGCTCCAGCTGGGCCTGCGCCTGCAGGATCTCCGGTGCGGTCTGCAGGGTCGTGCCCTTGGTGAGCGCGACGGCGGCCTCTTCCTGGCGGCGGGCACTGCGGGCGTTTTCCTGCGCCTGCGAAACGGCAGCCTGAGCCTGCTGGTAGGATGCCTTGGCCGAGTCCAGCGCCTGACGCGCGGTGGTCAGTTCCTCGTTCGACACCGCACCGGTGCCCGAAAGGGCGGCACGGCGCTTGTAGTCTTCCTGAGCCTTGGTCAGCGTCGCCTGCGCGGAGGCGAGCCCGGCGCGCGCGGTGTTGATCTGCGCGTCGCTCGCCCCTGCGGCGGCGCCCAGCGCCGCGTTGTTGGCGATCGACTGGCCGTAACGGCGCTGCATCATCGCAAGGTTGGCTTCGGCCTGCTGGACCGCGATCTTCTGGTCGGAGTCCTCGATGCGGAACAGCAGCTGGCCCTTGCGCACCGGCTGGGTGTCGGTGACGAGCACCTCGATCACGCGGCCAGAGGTCAGCGGGGTGACCTGCGCGTTCTCACCGGCGACATAGGCATTGTCGGTCGAGACGGTGCGGCTGCCGATGAATTCCGCATAGAGGAACCACAGGCCGCCGATCACCACGACCGCGCCGCCGAGGCCGAGCAGGAGGTTCTTGCGCTTGCTCTTGTCCACGACGGTTTCGGGAGCGGCTTCGCCGTTAGGGGTCTGGTCACTCATCGGAGGTGGCTTTCTTGGCTGAATCGTCTGCATATCCGCCGCCCAGGGCGCGCTTGAGCGCGACTTCGCTGGCGAGCGTGGCGAAGTGGGCGTCGACCGCGCCGAGGCGGGTGTCGAGCGCGGTGGTCTCGGCGCTGAGCACGTCGATGTAGGTGCTCAGGCCGGCCTTGTAGCGCTGGAGCGCAAGGCCGTAGGCGGCATTGGCCTCGGTCCGGGCTTCGAACGCATGGCGCTCCTGCTCGGCGGCCGAGGTGCGGGTGGAAAGCGCGTCGGCGACTTCCTGAAGCGCGCCGATCACCGACTTGTTGTAGCTGGCGACCATCGTGTCATAGCCGCCGCGCGCGAGGCGATAGCGGCCCGAAAGCGCGCCGCCCTGGAAGATCGGCAGGCTCACCGCCGCGCCCGCGCTGCCATAGTCCGAACCGTCGTCGAACAAGTGCGAGATGCCGAGCGAGCTGAGGCCGATGAGGCCGCTCAGCGAAATGTCGGGAAGGAACGACTTCTTGGCGTACTCGACGCCCTTGTCGGCCGCCTGCACCAGCTTGCGCGCCATGACGATGTCGGGGCGGCGACCGGCGAGTGCGATACCCGCATCGGTCGGCACCGGCGTCGCGGCGATCTTCGCGATCGACGGGGGGGTGAGCGTCAGGGTGCGGTCGGGACCGGCGCCGAGCAGCGCCGCGAGCGCGTGGCGGCGCTTCTCGATCTGTTCGCGGTTGGCGGCGACGTCGATGCGCGCGCGGGCGGCTTCGGCGTTGGACTGGCGCAGCGGGCTCTGGTTGTCGAGGCCCTGCGTCACGCGCTGGCCGACCAGCTTGGCCGAGCTTTCACGCGCGGCCAGCGTCTCGTCGAGCACCTTCTGGCGTTCGAGCAGGCGGCCGAGGTCGAAGTAGGACGACACGACTTCGGAGGCGAGCACCAGTTCGGCCTGTCGCTCGTCGGCGACGGCGGCTTCGGCAGCAGACGTCGCGGCAGCGAGCAGCGCGCGGTTCTTGCCCCAGATGTCGAGGTTGAGGTTGGCGGACAAGGCAAGCATGCCATAGTCCTTCCAGCCCTTCGGCAGCGCTTCTGCCGGGGTGCCGTTGTTGTAGCTCTGCTTCTCGACCGAGGCGGAACCCTGCCCGCCGATCTTGGGCAGCAGCGCGGCGCGCGAGGATTCGAGCGCGCCCTGTGCCTGACGGATGCGGGCCAGCGCGGTGGCGACATCGGGCGAACCCTTGATCGCCTCGTCCACCAGACCGTCGAGCTGGGGATCGCCGTAAGCGGCCCACCAGCGCTCCTGCGGCCATTCGGCAGCGGTGCCCTGGATCGAGGCGGCGCTGTCGAGGGTCGACGGCGGGCGCAGTTCGGGACGTGGCCCAAGGTCGGGCGCACCGCACCCGGCGAGCGAGCTGGAGGCGATCAGCAAGGCGGCCGTCGCGACTCGGGGGGAGAATTTTGTACTCATCGGTACGGTCCAAATCGTTTGCCGGCTTGTTTCTGTCAATAAAAAACTGTACTGCAGAGTACACCATGATGGAAAACACAGGAATCTCGAAGCGCGAGGCGAACAAGGCCCGCAAGCGCGCGGAGATCGTGCAGGTCGCCTCGGGCATGTTCCTCGAACAAGGTTACGCCGAGACGACGATGTCCGCGATCGCCGATACCGTGGGCGGATCGAAGGCAACCTTGTGGGCGCACTTCGCGTCCAAGGAGGAGCTGTTCACCGCCGTCGTCGACCTCCACGTGGAGACGTTCGCGCGCGATGTGGAGGAAGTGCTGACCGGGCAGACCTTCTCGGTCCCGGCGCTGCGCCGCGCGTGCCTGCGCTTCATCGACTGCCTGCTGCGCGCCAATTCGGTCATGCTCTACCGCCTCGTGGTGAGCGAGGGTGAGCGGTTTCCCGAGATCAAGGAAACCTTCTACACGCGCGGCCCGGTGAAGCTGCGCTGCGCGATCGCGGACTTCTTCGCCACCCGCTTCGAACATGACGAGGCGCAGCGGCTGACCCAGTTGACGGTCGCGGCGGTGACCGGTTATCGCACCGACGTGCTGCTGCGCCCCGACCCCGTCGGGCAGGCCCAGCACGAGGCCTTCGTCGACAACCTCCTCTCGCACAGCGTCTGGCCGCCGGAGAAGGACGCGGCCTAAACGCTCGGGCGATCACTGCCCGGCGTTCCCATTCGGGATTGGACGCAGGGCTCTCCCCTCCCCCATCCTCGCGCCTCGGCTCGGGAGGAGAGGAGAAGCCCATGAGCGACGACACGTCGGCCGCGATCCGCGACACGCGCAAGGACTGGGTGGTCGAGCACCGCGACATGTACCTGTCGTCAGGCGGCGCGCAGGGTCACATCATGGACATCACGCCCGTCGGCGGCCGGTCCTTCGCCACGCACTGTCTGGTCAAGTACGTCGGCCGCAAGAGCGGCAAGGTCTTCATCACGCCCCTTTGCTACGCCGACATCGGCGGCGAGGTCGTGATCTGCGCCTCCAAGGGCGGCGCCGACCATCACCCCGCCTGGTATCTCAACATCCGCGAGGCCGAGACGGTCGACTTCCAGGTCGCCACGCAAGCCTTCCGCGCCACCTGGCGCGAACCCGAAGGGGCCGAGCGCGACAAGGTCTGGGCCTTCCTGACCGACTGCCACCCCTTCTACGCAAGCTACCAGCAGGCGACGGACCGCGTGATCCCGCTGGTCATGCTCAAGGCCATCGAGCCGATCCCCATATTCAAGGCCGAAGACGCCACCGGCATCAGGCAATTCTGAGAGAGCATATGAGCGACGACTTCGACTGCAGCGACATCGACAATTACCTCGGCAAGCCGATGGACTTCTCGCCCTTGCGCGAGGCCATCGCCCCCAACGACATCCGCCGCTGGGTCCACGCGATGCATTACCCCAACCTCGCCCACTTCGATCCCGGCCATGCCGAAGCGAGCGTATGGGGCCGCCTCGTCGCACCGCAGAGCTTCGCCATCGCCACCGACGACGGCCACGGCGCCGCACCTGCCTGCGTCGGCCGGATCGAAAACTCGCACCTGCTGTTCGGCGGCGACGAGTGGTGGTTCCACGGCCCGCGGATCGAGCCGGGCGACGTGATCACCAACACCCGCATACCCTTCGACTATACCGTCAAACAGACCGGCTTCGGCCCCACCTGCTTCCAGCGCGGCGACAACAACTATTCCAACCAGAAGGGCGAGGAGATCGCCCGCCAGCGCTCCACCTCGATCCGCTACCGCGCGGCAGCGGGCGGCGACAGCGTCAAGACCGACGACTTCGAGGAACCCGAATGGACCGACGAAGCGCTGGAGGAGATGGAGGAGCGCCGCTTCGCCTGGGTGAAGATGCTCCAGGAACTCGGCAGCAACGAACGCTGGTGGGACGACGTGGCAGTGGGCGACCAGTTGCCCGAGCGTGTCTTCGGCCCCCATTCCATCGCCAGCTTCGCGACCGAGTGGCGCGCCTATATCGTCAACACCTGGGGCACGCTCGACTTGCGCAAGCAGGACCTCGAGGGCCTCGGCTTCACGCGCGAAATGGCGGGGTACGAGAACGACCCCGACATGCTCAAGGTGAACCCGTTCCTCACCGACGGCGCCTATTACGGCCCCTCGCGCGGGCACCTGTTCGCCAAATATGCCCGCCGCATCGGCATGCCGCGCGGCTACGGTTACGGCGCCTCGATGGGCTCATGGGTGACCGACTACCTCTCGGGCTGGGCCGGGCAGCACGGCATGGTGGTGCATTCGATCGCCAACTATCGCGGCCCTGCCCTGACCGGAGACGTGACGATCCAGACCGCCGAAGTCACCGAGAAGTCGGTGGACGATCAGGGCCGCCACCTTATCCATGTGAAGCACCTGATGAAGAACCAGAAGGGCACGACGATGTGCACCGGTTCGGCCGAGATCGCCCTGCCGAAAAAGGCGGGCTGAACACCATCACCCCACGCCGCTCATGCTGAGCTTGTCGAAGCATCGGGCCTCGCGCCCCGCCTCGGGGCCTTCGACAAGCTCAGACTGAGCGGGGTGGGGTTTGTGTCACGCGCAACACAAACCTGTTACGCCGGGAACAGCGCCCCGCCCGTCGAAACCGTCTCCACGCACCCGGCGATCCACACGTCGTCGCTCTCGTCCTGAGAGCAATAGACCAGCCCGTCCGCCCCGACCTTGCGGCCCTGCGCAGCGACATAGCTGCCCTCGGCCTGCCCGCTGGCGAAGAGGTACTGCGCCACCGCCGCGTTGAGGCTGCCGGTCACCGGGTCCTCGACCATCTTGCCCGCCGGGTCGGCGAAGAACGCCCGCAACTCGAACTGCGCTGCGCCGCCCGGAGCGCAAGGCCCCAGCAGCGCCACGTCGGTCCCCTTCGGCGCGCGAGCGACGGGCTCGGCCGCCAGTACCGCCTCGGCGGAGGCGAGGTGCAGCAGTTTCCACCCCGGCCCGTTGGCGGCATGGACAGCCGCAACGACCTGCGCCTCATCCACCCCGGTCAGGCGCAGCGTCTCGGCGCGATCTTCGGCATCGAGCGGCCCGGAACGGATCAGCGGCGGCGCATGGAACGCCAGCCGCTCGCCGTCGCGGCGCACCTCGACGAGACCGATGCCGCATTCCTGCACCACGCGGCCCTCCGTCTGCGGCACTCCACCGGCGGCGAGCCAGGCATGGGCGCTGCCCAGCGTCGGATGGCCCGCGAAAGGCAGTTCGCCCGCCGGATAAAAGATACGCACGCGGTAGTCGGCGGCCGGATCGGTCGGCGGCAGCAGGAAGGTCGTTTCCGAATAACCCAGCCACTGCGTCAGGCGCAGCATCTGTGCATCGCTCAGCCCCTCACCGCCGCGCACGACCGCCAGCGGATTACCACTGAGCGGGCCGGAGCCGAAAACATCGACGAGATCGAGAAACATGGCATGCCTTTCGGAGCTAATTGCACTTTTGAACGTTTCGTCGCAGTCCGGGTCCAACTTGTCCCTTACGCTCCCGACCTGCCCGGCGGTTCATCGCCCGTTGCGAAGTGCGGGTCCAGACCGATCGGGTTCTCGAACAAGAATTATCGCAGGAGTTTGAACCATGAAGAAGTCCCTGCTGGCGATGGCGGCCTTTGCCGCCACTATCACTGCCCTGCCCGTCGCACCGGTGCTGGGCGATCCGCCGCCATGGGCGCCCGCGCACGGCCGCCGCGACCATGACCGGTACGACCGACACGATCGCCACGACCGCCGCGACATGTACGATTCGCGCGGACGCTATCGTGAACCGCGCCGCATCACCCGCAACGACCGTGTCTGGCGCGGCAATGACGGCCGCTACTATTGCAAGCGCGACAACGGGACGACCGGCCTGATCATCGGTGCCGGCGTGGGCGCGCTGGCGGGTAACCAGATCGCCGGTCGTGGTGACAAGACCATCGGCACGATCCTGGGCGGCGTCCTCGGCGGAGCGCTGGGGCGCGAGATCGACAAGGGCGACATCCAGTGCCGCTGAACTGAGATTATCCCTTTTGAAACAAGAAGCGCGCGGTCCGAAAGGGCCGCGCGCTTTTGCGGTGAGGAGGTATTTTTGTTTCCGGAAGAAACATTTCCCTCACTTCATCGCTATCCCGGCGCACTTCGTCACAGATTTTTACCTGCCGCCGTTCGTTCATCTGACGTTGTGGATCAATGAACGAAAAGCGGCGTTACCAGATCATTCCCACGCAACGATGAGGGCACATATCATGCGTAAGACCATTCTCGCCGCCACTATGATGGCGCTCACCATTCCGGCGACCGTCGCCTTTACCGCTCCGGCCGAGGCTCGCGATCACCGTCGCTACCACAACGATCGCGGCGTCAAGTACTGGCGCGGCAATGACGGCCGCTACCGCTGCAAGAGGTCCAATGGCACCACCGGCCTGCTGGTCGGCGGCGTTGCCGGCGCCCTTGCCGGCCGCGCGATCGACACCCGCGGTGATCGCACCGTCGGCACCCTGCTCGGCGCCGCCGGTGGCGCCGTCCTCGGCCGCGAGATCGACCGTGGCGGCGATCGTCCGCGCTGCCGCTGATCCCTGCCTGCAGTCCCGTGTGAAAGGCGCGTCGCCCGAAAGGCGGCGCGCCTTTTGCTTTGCCCGCGGTGTGGCCATCCGCCGGTGCGATCGGTGGATCGAGCCTTTCCTACACCCGCTGCCTATGCTCCAATGCGGCCATGTTTCAGCGACTTGCATTCATGACCGGCTCGCCTGCCTTCGGCCCGGGAAGCCCTTTCGGAAAGGGCGGAAGTTCTTCTTCTGGACCGTGTAAACCGTGTAAACCTCATGTGTCACTTTATGAGGCCGCGCAGTGAGCCGCCCCGCCATGCTGGTGACCGGCGGCGCCAAGCGCATCGGTGCCGCCATCGCCCGCGCCTTTGGTGCGGCGGGCTGGCATGTGGTGATCCATTACGGGCACTCGCAGGCGCAGGCCGAGGCGCTCGCGGCAAGCCTGCCGAGTGCCGAGATCGTATCATGCAACCTCGATGACTGGGATGAAGGCCCCGCCATGGTGGAGGGCCTCGCCGCCCGCCTCGACGACTGGCGCGTGCTGGTAAACTGCGCCGGCGTGTTCGACCTCGACACGGCCGACGTGCTGGAGCCGGATACCTTTACCGCCGCCATGCGGGTGAACGCCGCAACGCCCGCGCGGCTCGGCCAGGCATTTCTTGCCCATGCCCGTGCCTCCGGCGGGAAGCGGCTGATCCACGTCACCGACCAGAAGCTGCTCAATCCGAATCCGGACTTCTTCTCCTACACCATGAGCAAGCATGCGCTTTCCGCAACCATTCCGATGCTCTCCATGGCCCGGCGTATGGAGGACGACCGCGTCTACGGGATCGCCCCCGGCGCCATCCTCGCAAGCCACGACCAGAGCGAGGCGGAAGCCGAAGTCTCGCACCGCATGAACCTTCTCGGACGCCGCGCCACGGCCGAAGACGTCGCGGGCGCGGCGCTGTTCCTTGCCGGCGGCTGGCTTGATAGCGGAGAGACGCTTTACGTCGATTCCGGCCAACACCTGCTGGCACAGAAGCGTGACGTGCTGTTTCTGGCGCGGGAATAGGGTTGGGAAGCCCCATTGTGCATTTCTCAACACAAGCCCCCTTGCATGAGGGTAATTACCCCCGCACAAACCCCTGATGGCACTCGGCATACTTGACCGCTTCCTCGAGCGCGGCGTCCGACAGGGCGTGCTCGAACTGGCCCGCCCCGACGGCTCCGTCCGTCGCTTTGGAACCCCCGCAGAAGGCTTTCCCCACGTCCGCATCCGGCTCACCGACAAAGGCGCCGAACGTCGCATCCTGCGCGATCCCCGCCTCGGCGCCGCCGAGGCCTTCATGGACGGCCAGCTCGACGTCGAGCGTGGCGATATCATGGACCTCGTCTACCTGCTGCGCGCCAACGCGCGGTGGGACAAGGGCGGCGAACTGAAGGAGCAGACCGCGCTCAAGAAGGTGATCGGCAAGGCCGTCACTCTCGTCGACGGCATCAACCGCGCCGCGAGCGCCAAGAAGAACATCGCCCACCACTACGACGTGGGCAACGACCTCTACAACCTGTTCCTCGACACCGAACACATGCAGTATTCCTGCGCCTACTGGCCTTCTGACGACATCACGCTGGAGCAGGCGCAGACCGCCAAGCTCGCCCACATCGCCGCCAAGCTGGCGATCGAACCGGGCCAGAAAGTGCTCGACATCGGCTGCGGCTGGGGCGGCATGGCGATCTACCTCGCCAAGCATTTCGACGTCTCGGTCAAGGGCATCACGCTCAGCGAGGAACAGCTGGTTCTCGCCCGCCAACGCGCCATCGACGCCGGGGTATCGGGCCGCATCGACTTCGAGCTGATCGACTACCGCGACCTCGCCGCGCGCGGCGACAAGTTCGAGCGCATCGTCTCGGTCGGCATGTTCGAGCACGTCGGCCAGGCCCAGTTCGACCGTTTCTTCCGCGACTGCGCGACCCTGCTGGACGACGAGGGCGTGATGCTCCTCCACACAATCGGCCGCATGGGCGGCCCCGGCTCGACCGACGCCTTCACCCGCAAATACATCTTCCCCGGCGGCTACATCCCGGCGCTGAGCGAAACGGTGGAATCGAGCGAAAAGGTCCGCCTGATCGCCACCGACGTCGAGAACCTGCGCCTCCACTACGCCAAGACCCTGCGCGAATGGTACAAGCGCTGCGTCGCCAACAAGGAGGCCATCGTCGCCCTGATGGACGAGCGCTTCTACCGCATGTGGATCTTCTACCTCTCCGGCGCCACCGCCGCCTTCGAGAGCGGCGGCATGTGCAACTACCAGATCCAGTATACCCGCTCCCGCCACGCCCTGCCCCTCACCCGCGACTACATCGCCGAGGGTGAGAAGGTGCTGCTGGGCGCGTAACCCCGCCCCGATACCCGATTGCGAAGTTTGGGCGCACCTGCTAGCCGCGCGCCCAAACTTCCACCGCTCATGCCGCGAAAGCCCGTCCCCATGTCCGACAGCATCAAGAAGGTCGTCCTCGCCTACTCCGGCGGCCTCGACACCAGCGTCATCCTCAAGTGGCTGCAGGTCACCTACAACTGCGAGGTCGTCACCTTCACCGCCGACCTCGGCCAGGGCGAGGAACTCGAACCCGCCCGCGCCAAGGCCAAGCTGATGGGCCTGCCGGACCAGAACATCTACATCGACGACCTGCGCGAGGAATTCGTGCGCGACTTCGTCTTCCCGATGATGCGCGCCAACGCCCGCTACGAGGGCGACTATCTCCTCGGCACCTCGATCGCCCGCCCGCTGATCTCAAAGCGCCTGATCGAGATCGCCCACGAGACCGGCGCCGACGCCGTCGCGCATGGCGCCACCGGCAAGGGCAACGACCAGGTCCGCTTCGAACTCTCGGCCTACGCGCTCGACCCGAACATCAAGGTCATCGCCCCCTGGCGCGAGTGGGATCTCACCAGCCGCACCGCCCTGATCGCCTGGGCCGAAAAGCACCAGATCCCCGTCCCCAAGGACAAGCGCGGCGAAAGCCCCTTCTCGACCGACGCCAACCTCCTGCACACCTCGTCCGAGGGCAAGGTGCTGGAAGACCCGTGGGAAGAGACCCCCGACTACGTTTACTCGCGCACCGTCAACCCGGAAGACGCGCCGGATGCGCCGGAATACATCACCATCGACTTCGAGAAGGGTGACGGCGTCGCCCTCAACGGCGTGGCGATGAGCCCGGCGACCCTCCTCACCCAGCTCAACGAGCTTGGCCGCAAGCACGGCATCGGCCGCCTCGACCTCGTCGAGAACCGCTTCGTCGGCATGAAGTCGCGCGGCATGTACGAGACGCCGGGCGGCGAGATCTACGCCCGCGCCCACCGCGGCATCGAGCAGATCACGCTCGATCGCGGCGCAGCGCACCTCAAGGACGAGCTCATGCCCAAGTACGCGGAGCTCATCTACAACGGCTTCTGGTTCGCCCCCGAGCGCGAGATGCTGCAGGCCGCGATCGACCACTCGCAGGCCCGCGTCAACGGCACCGTGCGCCTCAAGCTCTACAAGGGCTCGGTCTCGGTGGTCGGCCGCAAGAGCGCCGACTCGCTCTACTCCGAACGCCACGTCACGTTCGAGGACGATGCCGGCGCCTACGACCAGAAGGATGCGGCGGGCTTCATCAAGCTCAACGCCCTTCGCCTGCGCCTGCTGGCCCAGCGGGATTCGCGCTGAACACCTTGCTCGCAGGTTAACAGAGTCCGGCGGCCCGTTGCCAAAGCGCGACGGGCCGCTTTTGCATCTATGGCCTTCGGGAACCCGCGCCGGTACGACTCCGCCATCGTCAACGACGAAGCGGGGTAAGTTTTGCAAGTTCGAGCCGTAAGCCTGATGGCGCTGTGCGCTGCCGTCGTCCTGCCCTTCGCAGGCCCCGCTCAGGCTGAAGCCCCGGTAGCTTCGCAAGCTCTCGTTCTTGCTCCTGTCGCTGGCGTCAACGCCGTCGCCGCCGCAGAAGTTCCCGCCGTCCTCACCGCGCCCGAAGACGACGACATCCAGGTCACCCCGATCGCAGGCGGCATCGCCAGCTTCTACGGCCGCCACCTCAAGGGCGCCCGCACCGCCAGCGGCGAGCGTTACGCGCCCGACGGACTGACCGCCGCGCACCGCACCCTGCCCTTCGGCACGCAGGTGCAGGTCACCAACCCGGCCAACGGCGAAGTCGTCGTCGTCACTATCAACGATCGCGGCCCCTTCCACGGCAACCGCGTGATCGACCTGTCCGACGCCGCCGCCGACGAACTCGGCATCACCCGCATGGGCAGCGGCAAGGTCGAACTGGCCGTCCTCGGCAACTGATCCGACTCGCAAGGCTGACTTTTCAGGAAAAAGGTCGGCCGGCGCAGCTGGGAGGGGGTGGGGGAAGCGCCGCGCCGGCCTTCACACTCGATAACAGCGAAGCCGGACAAGCGTTCCCGGCCTCCGAAGACTTTTGCCCAGCCGTGCTTCCCCATCGACGAAGCGCGAGCAGGTTTACACGGTTTACACGGTCCAGAGCGGCAACTCCGCCCCCGCCTTCCAGCGACTTGTACTCCATCGGCGCCGCGCCCTCCCCGCCCCAGAGCGCCCCGTCCACCCGGGCGAAAGCGCGCGCCTGCCAGCGATCCCACTGCGCGCCGCTCTCGCGCAGGAAAGGCCCGCGCACCGGCGCCTCCGGATAGTCCGGCGCCTCGGCCCCATCCCCGGCTGCCGCCTCCCCCTCGTCCAGCGGCCGCACGTACCCGGCCGCAGCATCGATCGCATCCACCGTGTCGAGCCACGCCTCCCGCGCATCGCCGAACCGCGCCTCCCCCGCCGCCGCGACATAGTCCGCCCGCTCCGGAGGCAGCGCCGCGCCCGCCTCCATCCCCGGCACATCCGCGCAAGGCTCCTCCCCGGCGACGAGCGCCAGCACCTCGTCGAACCGCTCGGCCAGAGCCTCATGCCCCTCGCCCGCCACATCGAGCCGCGCCAGATGCGCCAGCAGCAACCGCGAGTCATACCGCCGCCGCACCCCGACCAGCTCCCCCCGGAACCACACCGCCTCCTCCACCCCATCGAGCGCCCGCGTCGCCAGCACCTCCTCGACATGCCGCCGCGCCAGCACCAGAGCCGCCGTCCACGCATCCGCAAACACCGCATCGCGCCGCCGCAGCAGATAAGCCGAAGTCCGGCTCATCCCCACGAAAGCACACGCGGCCCGCACGTCGCCCTTCTGCGAGAGTTGGTCGAGGAACCGCACCTTGCGGTCGGCGTCCCACGCGGTGTGCGAGACATGGGGAGAAGGAGAAGAGACAATGCGAGGGCCATCGCCCTCGCGCTCCCGGACCCTTTCCGCCGCGCCCGAGGCCGACGAAGTGCTCGCCTGATCGCCCGGAATACCAATGTCGCGCGAGGCGGGAACCCACCCCCGCCCGAACCGAGGCGCCTGTTCCTCCCCCAACGGGGGAGGGGGACCATCCGAAGGATGTAAGCGTACGGCCTCCCGCGTGTTGCGGCATTCAGGCTCGGCGCTGATGGACCTCCGCTAAGGAGTCTCTTTCTGGACTCCAGAAGGAGGCCAAGTGAAGAATCGGGTGGAGATCATCGCGCGTACCGAACGGCGCAGGAAGTTTTCGGATGCCGAGAAGGCAGCGATCCTCGCCGAGGCGGATGCAGACGGCGTATCGGTCCGCCAGATTGCTGAGCGCCACGAGATTGCCGAGAGCTTGATCTATAACTGGCGATCGGCGCGCCGCCAGGCAGCAGCAATCGCCAGTGAGGCGCTCGAGTTCATTCCCTACGGGGCAATCATGACGGCAGAGCCTGTGGCCGCGCCGGCGATGCCCGAGCCCAAGAAGGTGCCGCGACCTGTTTCGTCGTCGATGCCTTCAGCGGAGGAACTGATCCGCCCGCACCCTGGCGCCCGCCCCGGCGCGATAGACGTAGATCTGCCCAGCGGCGTTCGCCTGTCGGTGGACAGCTACGTTAACGAGAAGGCGCTGGCCCGCGTTCTACGGGCATTCCGGGACGTGTCGTGATTTCGCTGGCGCCTGGAACCAAGGTCTATCTGGCGAGCAAGCCGGTCAGCATGCGGCTTGGCTTCGATGGGCTGGCAGCATTGGTCCGCCCGCTATTCGCGGTCGAGCCCTACGGCGGGCATGTCTTCCTGTTTCGCAGCAAGAGCGGCAATTACCTGAAGGCGCTGCACTGGGATGGCACCGGGCTCTGCCTGTTCGCCAAGCGTTTGGAACGCAGCCGTTTCGTCTGGCCGCCGCTCATCGAAGGTGGTGTCGTGCTGACCCCAGCGCAGTTTGCGCTGCTGATCGAAGCGATGGATTGGCGGCGCACAGTGGCCCCTGATCCGCCCCGCCTGCCGGTGCAGATTTGATGTGATAATCGCCGCATTTCTGGGCTTTCTGCTTGGGCGGAAGGCCGGATTCTGCTATCGGGAAGCGTGTCTCCCGACGATCTCGAACTCCCTGTTGACCCCGCAGAACTGCGCGCTTTTGCCGCGGCGATGCGCGCACGTCTGGCTGCCTCGGAACAGGCGCTGGAAGCCGAACGGGCGGCCCATGAAGCGACCCGCCAGAAGCTCGAGACGGCCCAGAACTCGATTAAGCTGACGGCGCTGCAGATCGAGAAGTTCAAGGTCCAACTGGCCCGCCTCCGGCGCATGAAGTTCGGTCAGTCGTCGGAACGCCTTTCTCTTCAGGCCGATCAACTCGAGCTGACACTGGAGGATCTCGAGGCCGAGCATGCCCATGCCGAGTGCGTGATCGAGGGGCATGTGCCCGAAGATACTTCGGCCAAGGCTGCCCCTCGCAAGCCTCGCCGTGCTCCGCTGCCCGACCACCTTCCTCGCGATGAGGTCATGCACGTAGCACCGGATGCCGACGGCTGCTCCGCCTGTGGGGGCACGATGGGCAAGCTCGGCGAGGACGTGACCGAAGTGCTGGAGTATGTCCCCGGTTGCTTCCGCGTCGTCCGTCATGTTCGGCCCAAGCTTTCCTGCAACAGCTGCGATGCGATCAGCCAGGCACCAGCCCCGGCGCTTCCCGTGCCGCGGGGCCGTGCGGGGCCTGGCTTGCTTGCCCACGTCATCGTTTCCAAGTTCGCCGATCACCTGCCCTTATACCGTCAGTCGCAGATCTACGCCCGCGAAGGTGTGGAGATCAGTCGCTCGACAATGGCGGACTGGCTCGGCCAGGTAAGCTGGTTGCTGCAACCGCTGGTCGATCGGATCGCCGATCACGTCATGGCCAGCGTGAAGCTCCATGCCGATGACACACCCGTCCCGGTGCTGGCGCCGGGGACCGGGAAGACGGCAACCGGCAGGCTATGGGTGTATCTCCGCGATAACCGACGATGGAGCCATCTGGACAAGCCGGCAGCGCTGTTCCGCTACAGCCCGGATCGCAAGGGCGAGCGACCGCGCGAGCATCTCAAGACCTTTGCGGGCTTCCTGCAGGCGGATGCTTATGCCGGTTTCGAGCGCCTATACGCAAGTGACCGCCAGCCAGCGCCGATCACGCCCGTTGCGTGCTGGGCTCATGCCGGGCGCAAGCTGAACGATGTCTACAAGGCAGACCCGAACTCGGCTGCGCTCGATGGGCTGCAGATGATCGGTGAGCTTTACGACGTTGAGCGGCAGATCGTGCGCGAACCCGCAGATTTTCGTCGCAAGGCTCGGAAGCTCTCAAAGCTCAAGGCGCTCGATTTCTTCGCCTGGGCGGATCATGTGCTGTCCAAGGCATCGGCCCGGTCGCCGCTGGCTGAGGCCCTGCGCTATGCCGTGAAGCTCAAGCTGCAGCTGCTCACATACACCGACGACGGCAGGCTGGAGATCGACAACAATCCGGCAGAGAATGCCCTGCGGGGTATATGCCTCGGCAGGAAGAACTGGCTTTTTGCAGGTGCCGACTGTGGTGGGGAGCGTGCTGCTGCCATGTATTCACTGCTGGAAACGGCCAAACTCAACGGCGTCAATCCGCAGGAATGGCTGGCTGACGTCCTCGACCGCATCGGCACAGGGCATCCGATCAACCGAATCGACGAGTTGCTGCCATGGAACTGGGCCACCCCGCCGGAATGAACGCGCATTTTGGGAGGTTTCAGCCATTGTGCTGTTCCCCA